>DASVES010000001.1:0-2414 GCA_036380435.1 Pyrinomonadaceae bacterium
AGTTTCGCGCCCAGCTCGCGGTGCGTAATCTCGCGCCCGCGGAAGAAGATGGTGGCTTTGACCTTGTCGCCCTCGTCGAGCCACTGGTGCGCGTGCTTCATCTTGAAGTTGTAGTCGTGATCGTCCGTGCCGGGGCGAAACTTCACCTCCTTGACGGTGATCGTGACCTGCTTCTTCTTGGCCTCGTTGGCCTTCTTCTTCGCCTCGTACTGGAACTTGCCGAAGTCGATGATGCGGCACACGGGCGGGTCGGCCGTGGCCGCGACCTCGACCAGATCGAGGCCCTTCTCGCGGGCCATCCTCACGGCGTCGCGCGTGTTCATCACGCCGAGCTGTTCGCCGTCGTCGGCGATCACGCGCACCTCGGGCACGCGAATCCTTTCATTGATGCGCGCCGACGGCGTGCGCCGGTTGTCGAATCGCTGGCCGCGTCCACGAAATCCTGCTATTGCAACACCTCCTCAGTCAGAAGTTCAAAGTTCCGAGTTCAAAGTTCAAAGGGAGACATGTTTCCAACTTTGAACTTTGAACTTTGAACCTTGAACTTATGTATTCGTCAGGGCGCGCGACTCGACGAGTCGGAGCGCCATCGCTTTGAATTCATCGAGCGACATCGCGCCGATGTCGCCCCGCGCGCGCTCGCGCACGGCCACCTGCCCCTGCTCCACCTCGCGGTCGCCGAGGACGAGCATAAAGGGCACCTTCTGCAACTGCGCGTCGCGAATCTTCGCGCCGATCTTGTCACTACGCAGATTCGCCTCGACGCGCAGACCCGCCTCGCGCAACGTGCGCGCCACCCCTGCGGCGTACTCGTTGACGCGGTCGGTGATCGGGAGCACCGCCACCTGCACGGGCGCGAGCCAAAGGGGAAACGCCCCCGCGTAGTGCTCGATGAGGACGCCAAAGAAGCGTTCGACCGAGCCGAAGAGAGCGCGGTGAACCATCATCGGCCGGTGCGCTTTATTGTCCTCGCCGATGTACTCAAGCTCGAAACGCTCGGGCAGGTTGAAGTCGTACTGCACCGTCCCCAACTGCCAGAGGCGGCCGATGGCGTCCTCGATCTTGATGTCGATCTTCGGGCCGTAGAAGGCGCCCTCGCCCTCCATGCGCTCGTAACTGATGCCGCACTCTTCGAGCGCCGCGACGAGCGTCGCCTCAGCCGCGGCCCACTGCTCGTCCGTGCCGAGGAAGGTCTTCGCGGAGTCGCCGCCCTTGACGGAGAGTTCGATCTTCATCTTCTCGAAGCCGAAGGTGCGGAACACGTCCTGCGCGAACTCGACGCACCCACGTATCTCGTCGCCCATCTGCTCGGGCGTGCAGAACAGATGCGCGTCGTCAACGGTGAAGCCGCGGGCGCGCATCAGGCCGTGGATCGCGCCGGAGAGTTCGGCGCGGTAGACCGTCCCCATCTCGGCGTAGCGTTGCGGCAGGTCGCGATAGCTGCGCTGCTGCGAGCGGTAGATGGCGATGTGAAACGGACAGTTCATCGGCTTGAGCCGAAACTCCGACTCCTCGATCTTCATGGGCGAGAACATCGAGTCGCCGTAGTTCTGCTCGTGGCCGCTGATCTGCCACAACTCGCGCTTGGCGATGTGCGGCGTGACGACGAACATGTAATCGCGCCGAATCAACTCGGCGTGCAGATAATCCTCCATCGCCTTGCGGATGAGCGCGCCCTTCGGGTGCCAGAAGATGAGGCCCTGACCGTACTGGTCGTTGATGGAGAACAGGTCAAGCTCGCGGCCCAGCCGGCGGTGGTCGCGACGCTCGGCCTCCTCGCGTTGTTTGACCCACGCGTCGAGTTCATCCTGCGTGGCGAAGGCGGTGCCGTAGATGCGCTGCATCTGCTCGCGCTCGGCGTCGCCCATCCAGTAAGCGCCCGAGAGCGAGAGCAGCTTGAATGCGCGCAGGCGATTCGTGTTCGGGACGTGCGGGCCGAGACAGAAGTCGAGGAACGGCGAGCCGTCGATGTAATAGACGCTCACATGGTCGCCGCCCTTGTCTTCGACCAGCTCACACTTCAAAGGCTCGTCGCGCTCGCCGAAGACGCGCAGGGCCTCGTGCTTCGGCAGCTCCTCTCGCCGGTAGGCGAGGTTGCGCTTGGCGAGGTCGCGCATGCGCTTTTCGATGACGGGAAGGTCTTCATCGGTGAGCGTGCGCGGGGCGATCAGGTCGTAGAAAAAGCCGTAGCGCGGGTCGTCTAAGAGCGCCGGGCCGATGCCGAGCTTGGTGCCGGGGAAGAGGTCGAGGACGGCCGCCGCCAGAAGATGCGCCGTCGAGTGACGGATGACATCGAGGCCGTCGAGCGTGTCCGGCAGCACCGGCTCGATCTCGACGGAAGCGGCGCCGCCCCCGTTCCCCTCCGGGCGTTCGAGTTGATAGGCGAGGTCAACCTCGCGGCCGTTAACGCGCGC
>DASVES010000002.1:0-12063 GCA_036380435.1 Pyrinomonadaceae bacterium
GAGACGGTCGTGACGCGTCCCGCGCGTTGGAACTGTGTCCAGATGCGGTAGTCGCCGGCCTCCGGGAACATCGCCTTGAACTCGACCTCCGGCCCGCCGCGCGAACGTGCGGGGTCGTAGCCGTCGGAGAGCATCTCGGTCGGGTGTGAGTGGAGGTAGTGCGACTGGTCGGCGTTGAGGATGAGCGTGTGGCCCCACGCCCCGAGGTACGGCTCAAGGTCGCGCACGGGTGCGCCCGTGCGCGCGTCCGCCAAGCGGAACTTCAGCGGTACAATCACTCCTGCCGCGGGCGCGCCGTCGTTCGCGCCAAGCTCAAGGCTGATATGCATTCCGTCGAGCGCCTTCGTGAGCGTCGTATCCGGCGTGAGTATGACGGCGGCGGGCGCGACGTGTCGGGGAGTGCTGCGGTGGTTTGCCGTCGCCAGTTCCTGATGCACGAGCTGCGGCGTGCCGCCGGCGGGGAAGAAGTCCGAGTGAAGTTTGTACGACCCCTCGCGCGGGAGCGCCGTCTCGACCGTGAAGCTGCCGTCCGCGTCGAGCTGCGGGTGGATGTGTTGATACTCGCGCAAGTCGCGGCTGATGACGAACAGGTGGAAGAGCCGCTCGTGGTTGAGCACGAAGCTCTTGACCGGCGCCGCTGTTTGCGGATGGGTGACGACGAAGCGCAGGCGCACACGCTCGTTCGCCTTCGGCCGGGCGGGCGTCGCGGTCATGTCGAGGCGGTAGTTGCCGCGCACCGACGGGTTGAGCGACCGAAGCGGCATCCCGCACTTCGGGCACACGCCCTCCTGTGCCTGTCGGACTTCGGGGTGCATCGGGCAGGTGTGCTCGTAGGTCGGGGCCAGCAGCTCCAACGCCCGCGCGCGCTCGGCGGCCGACAGCGAGGCCCAGTTCGACGGCGGCCCCGTCTCACTCTGTGGAGCGGACTTGGCCGCCGCCTTGGCCACCAGCTTCATCTTGCATTGCGGACAACTGCCGGGCGCGTGTGAGGTAACTGCCGGGTGCATCGGGCAGACGTAGGCGGCCGGAGTCTGTGACGGCGACTGCGTCTGCGTCGAGGCCGTGGGCGGAAGCGCGAAGCCGAAGAGGCAGGCGCTCAGCAGTAGCGTGCGGACTGTGCGCGACATGGTAAGCCCTCGCAAGATTTTCCGAACGCGTCCCGACCGCCGTCAATCGCCGGCCGGGACGCGTCGGCGGGAGCGTGCTCACGAGAGATTCATCGGCACGGGGTTCTTCGGGTCGGCGTAGTCGTAGAAGCCGCGGCCCGACTTGCGGCCGTAGAGGCCGGCGTTGACCATGCGCTTGAGGAGCGGCGGCGGGGCGAAGCGGCGCTCGCGAAACTCCGTGAACATGATCTCGGCGATGTAGTAGGTCGTGTCGAGGCCGACGAAGTCGAGCAGCGTCAGCGGCCCCATCGGGTGGCCGCAGCCGAGCTTCATGCCGTTGTCGATGTCCACGATGGAGCCGGCGCCCTCTTCGAGCGCGCGGATGGAGTCGAGCAGGTAGGGGACGAGCAGGCGGTTGACGATGAAGCCCGAACGGTCGCCGGCGCGCACGGGCACCTTGCCCATTTTTTTACCGAACTCGACCGCCTGTTCGTAGACCGCCTCGTCCGTTAAGACCGTTCGCACCACCTCGACGAGCTTCATCAGCGGCACGGGGTTGAAGAAGTGCAAGCCCACAAAACGCTTCTGCCGCTCCGCGGAGGTGGCCGTCATCATCTCGGTGATCGAGAGCGAAGAGGTGTTGGAGGCGAGGATGGTCTCGGGCTTGCACACCTCATCGAGACGCTTGAAGGTCTCGCGCTTGGTGTCGAGATTTTCGATGATGGCCTCGATGATCACGTCGCAGTCCGAGAGGTCTTCGAGGGCGGTCGTGCCGCTTAAGCGAGCGCGAATCTCACGCTGCTGGTCGGCCGTGATCGTCCCCTTCTCGGCGAACCTCGCGAGCGACTTGTCGATGCCGGTGAAGCCGCGTTCACACAGATCGCTTGTGACCTCGCGGACGACCACGTCGAACCCGGCGGTGGCGGCCGTCTGCGCGATGCCCGATCCCATCAGGCCGCAGCCGAGCACGCCGACTTTTTTGATCTCCATAAATTGCTTCTCCTGAATACCGTGAATCGTAAATCGTGAATCGTAAATCGATTGACCGTGAATCGCGTGCGGGACGAATGGTTTTACCAGCGGCGAGCGGCGCGTTTCAAGTCGCGCACGCGCGGCTCACTGCTGTCCGCCTTCGGGCGCGGGCGTCGGCTTGACGAGCCAGATGTCTAAGCGCGGGCCTTCCCGTTCGACCCAGGCGTCGGAGCGCGCCTCCCACTCTTTGAAGTCGGCCACCAACTGCTCCACCTGCCGGACGCGTTCCGCGAGCGCGTCTTCAGTCTGCGGCGGCGACGCCTTCCCCTCGGCGGCGAAGCGGGCGGCGCGCTCGACGATGACGCGCAACTCTTCGCGCAGGCGGTCGGCCTCGGGGTCGAGCGGCGGCACGGCCCCCAATTTCTCCGCGGCCGCCTCGGCCGCCCCCGCGTCCGCCTCCTCGCCGACCGCTTTCCCGAACGCCTCCTGCCCCTCGTTCATCGCCTGAATGTAGGTGATGTTCGATGTCGGGCGCTCGAAGTTGTAGGCGACCATCGCGAAGCTGAGCACGACGAGCGCGAGCGCCAGCCCCTGCGCCGCGTGCCACGCGAAGGCGACGGGGCCGCGCAACCCCGGCCGCTTGAAGTCCGTGAAGAGCGCGACGAGCACGCCCGTGGCGAGGCCGCCGAGGTGCGCCGCGTTGTCGATGATGTCCACGCTGAAGCCGATGAAGACGTTGATGGCAATCATCGGCAGCATCCCCGTGCCGAAAGCGCGCTTGAACCCCTCGGGCAGCTCGTGCCGGAATTTGATGCCGAAGACGAAGAGCACTCCCACCAGCCCGAAGAGCGCGCCCGATGCGCCCACCGAGGGCACGTCGGAGGTGTTGAACAGGAAGCGGGCGAGCGCCCCGTCGCCCCGTCCGGGCCGCACCGCCAGATAGCTCGCCACCGTCCCGCCGATTCCCGTCAGTATCCAGAAGACCGTGAACTTCGCCGACCCGTAAAGCTTCTCGACGTAAGGCCCGAGCATAAAGAGGCCGTACATGTTCACCAGCAGGTGTATCCAGCCGATGACGGGGCCGCCGTGCAGGAAGATGGGCGTGATGAAGCGCCACCACTCGCCGCGGTCGATGAGCCGGTTGACCTTCGCGCCGTAGGTGACGAGGACGGCCGGGTTCTCGTCCACGCCCGCCGACTTCATCAGCAGAAAGAGGAAGAGGCACGCCGAGAGGAAGATGAAGGTGAAAGGCGCGGGGCGTGCGATGACGGCGCGCATGAAGCGGCGCGTCTCGGCGTCGGCGTAGCGCAGCGTCGCGTCGCGGGCGCCGCCGGCGCGCGGCCCCAGCCCGGCGGACGACGAGGGAGAGGCCGCGACGCTTGCGCCGCACATCATGCAACTGGTCTCGCCCGCGCCCACGAGTGCGCCGCAGGCGCGACACACGCTCGCCCGCCCCGCATACGCGCCCTCGTCTCCGATTCGACCCTCTGCCAAACCCCTCCTACTTCGCCGCCCGCGCCCCACGCGTCGCGAGTCGCGCGGCCTCGCCTCTTCGGACGAGCCAGCGCGAGCGCGGCCCGCGCGGCGCGGCGGCCGCCGCCGTGGATGAGACCGCCGGTCGTCCTCAATCCGAATTGTCTGGAAGTTTCCCTCGCGTCGATTCTACAACGCGCCTCGGGGCGGTGTCATGCGGCACGCGCGCCCGCGCGCCCATTGACTGGGGCCGGGCGCAGATTGTATAAGCCTTCTGCTCGCCGCGCGCGCCCCTCGCCTGAGTTTCCCGAATCCACCAGCGAAAGGACTCCGATGAGAAAACATTTGTACGCCATCGTGTTCGTGCTGTCGGCGGCGACGCTGGCCGCCGGCTTCCAACAGCCGCAGCCGTGGGTGAAGCTTAGCCCGCCGGGCGGCGCCTTCTCCGTGATGATGCCGACCAAGCCCGAGGAGTCTGTCGAGACGAAAGACAGCCCGCTCGGGAAGTACACGACGCACCTGTTCATCACGAGGGCGGAGGGCGTCATCTACATCGCCGGGTGGGTCGATTACGCGCCGGGCGTGAAGCTCGACGTGCGCGGCGAAATCAACGCCAACCGCGACAACTTCCTCAAGGGCGTCGAAGCGAAGGCGACCTCGGAGAAGGAGATCAGGATCGACGGTCACCCCGGCATCGAGTTCACGGGTGAGAGCGCTAAAGCGCTCTTCAAGGCGCGGGTCTACCTCGTCCGTAACCGCCCGTACATGGTCGCCGCCGCCTGGGGCGTGGGGCAGGCCGAGCCGCCGGCCGTCGGCACGTTCCTCACCTCCTTCGCGCTCGCGAAGGCCGCCAGACCCGGCGCCGACTGAGCGCGCTCCGCACGACCCGCAACGCACGCGAAAATAAAGAGAGGCGGCCCAACGAACGGGGCCGCCTCTCCCGTCCCATCGCCGCCTTCCGCCGCGGCACTCCCTTCCCAATCGTCGCCGATGCGTCGAGACGCGCCCCGGCCTGCGCGTCAGCGCGCGGCTCGTTCGGTTTGACCGAACGCGTTGACCGAAATATCCGTCAGGACGACGTGCGACAGTTGCCGCCCCTCCCGAACCGCCCGCTATTTCCCACTGTAGAGGCTCCACGCCGGCGGCACGCGCCTTGAATGACTAGCGTGGGTTTCCCTCGTGCCCGGAATGAAAAAGTGAAGAGCCAGACTTTTGTCTGGATGTGAGTAAGTCATCAATGCGTAATCAAAGATTATTAATCACCCTGCTCGTGTTGCTCTCCCTGTTCGCCCCCTTAATGGGCGCGCCGCTCTCGCCAGCGGGGGCGAGAGGCGTGTCTGTTCAGGAGGGTCGCGCCGATAGGGAAGGCCGCGCCGACAAGATGACGGGCGTGCTTCTGGCGCGCGCACGCGGCGCGCGCCCCGGCAGCCGTGAAAGGACGCGCGTCATCCTCAGCGTGACGGACGACGAGTCGGCCGAGCGCGCGAGCGTGGCCCTCCAGAGTCTCGGCGCGAGCGTTCGCACGCGTCTCGACGATGTGGGCGTACTGGTCGCCGACGTGCCCGTCGAGCGACTTGCGGAAGTCGCCGCGCGCGACGACGTGGCGTGGGTCTCGGACGATCAGGAGGTGCGCTCGCTCGCGGCCGCGCCCGACAACACGAGCCACGCCGAGGTGACGACCGGCGCCAGCAAACTGTTGCCCGTGGGCAATGGCAACCTCGCCCGCGGCGGCGGCGGCAACGGCGTCGGCATCGCCGTCCTCGACAGCGGCATCAGCCCGCCCGACGCCGCCGAGTTCGCCGGCTACTACTGGGACGAAAGCGGCGGGGTGCTGAGCCTCGGCCTGTTGCTGTCGCAGCCCGTGCTGGAGTCCTACAGCCGCATCGTCAAGAAGGTGAACTTCACCGGCGAGGGCGTGAGCGCCGACGCCTACGGCCACGGCACGCACACGGCGGGCGTCGCCGCCGGCTCCGGTCAGGCGAGCGAAGACGCGGCCGCCAGCACCGCGGGCGCGCCCACATACGGCGGCATCGCCACGGGCGCTCACTTGATCGACGTGCGCGTGCTCAACTCGCAGGGGACGGGCCGCGTCTCCGATGTCATCGCCGGCATCGACTGGGTCATCAAGAACCGCGCGGCCCACAACATCCGCGTCATGAACCTCTCGCTCGGAGCCGCGCCGACGCAGAGCTATCGCACCGACCCGCTGTGTCAGGCCGTCTCGCGTGCGGCGGACGCCGGGCTGGTCGTCGTCGCGGCGGCCGGCAACTGGGGCAAAGACTCAGGCGGTCGCTCCATCTACGGCGGCATCCTCTCGCCGGCCAACTCGCCGCGCGTCATCACGGTCGGCGCGTCCAACACGCAGCAGACCAACCGCCGCTCCGACGACACCATCACGAGCTACTCCTCGCGCGGGCCGACGCTCACGGACGGCCTGCTCAAGCCCGACCTCGTCGCGCCCGGCAATCTCATCGGCGCGGCCGAGACATCCGTCTCCTCGCCCACCGCCAGCAACTACTCCTCGGAGACGGGCGGCGGCGGCCTCATCGGCGGCCTCCTCTTCGGCGACACGAGCGCCACCCGGCCGCGCGCCACGGGCACCTACCAGATACTAAGCGGCACCTCTTTCGCCGCGCCCGCCGTCTCCGGCACCGTCGCCCTGATGCTCGAAGCCAACCCGTCGCTCACGCCGGCGATGGTCAAGGCCGTCCTGATGCGCACGGCGCAGCGCCTGCCCGTCTACGAGGGGAAGGTCATGCGCGGCGAGATGACGACCGTCGAGCGCATCATCACGGAGGGCGCCGGCGAGTTGAACACGAGCGCGGCCGTCAGCGTCGCCAAAGCGATTCGCAAGGACGCCAACCGAGCGCGCGTCGGTGAGAACCTCATCACCAACAAGAATCTGACCTACCAGACGCTCGGCGCCACGTCGGCCATCGCGGGCGAGACGCTGCCGCTCAACAACGGCGTCGTCTGGGCCGAGGGCGTGGCCTTCACCGACCGCCTGCGCCTGACGAGCGGCTACCAGCTCGCCGACGGCCGAGTGCTCTCGAGCGGCTTCGTCATCGCCGACGGCTACATGACCGCCGACGGCCGTTACGTCATGCCCGACGGCTACGTCGTAAGCAGCGGCTTTGCCATCGGCAGCGGGTTTGCTATCGGGAGTGGTTTCGCCATCGGTAGCGGTTTCGCCATCGGCAGCGGCTTTGCGATTGGCAGCGGCTTCGCCATCGCGAGCGGGTTCGCGATTGGGAGTGGCTTCGCGATTGGGAGCGGCTTCGCCATCGGCAGCAGCACCTGCCCCAGTGGGGCCTCCCCCTGCGCCTCTTACAGCTCAAGCTTCAACTATCAGGCGGCGTGGGCCTCGAACCTGATCGACCCCGCCTCCGCCGGCCTTAACGAAGAGCAGGTGATGATTCAGGGCGAGGACGCCCTGCCCCTCGGCGTCCGCCGCCTGAGCGCCACAAGCTCCCTCTTCCCGCGCCGCCGCTAACCCCTCACGTCGAAAGGGGGCCGCCCCGAAGTATCCGGGGCGCGCGCCCCCGCGAACATTCCCCGGAGGGAACGAGGTATGGCTCAAGAGAGGGCTGAGAGAAAGGGACTCGCTTACGAGGTCACGGTGATCGCGGCGGGACTCGCCTTGTGGCTCGGGTCGGTCGCCGGCCTGTGGATGAGCTACAGCCTGCGCGACAACCTGATCTTTCTGGCGCTCGTGCCGCTGATCGTCGTCGCCGGGATGTTCCCGAACGTCTTCCCCATGCCGTCGGGCCTGCGGCTCACGAAGGAGCGCATCACCTTCACGCTCTCCGACGGCATCATCCTGCTCGTCGCCTGCTGGTACGGGCTGGCCCCGGCCGTCTTCATCTCCGGACTCGACGGACTCATCTCCTCGCGCCGCGCCGTCCGCCGCCTCTCCAGCAACGTCTTCTCCTTCGGCATGCTCTCGCTTGTGGCCGGGGCCAGCTCCGTGTGCCTGTCGGCGGTGCTGCGCCACGGCTTCGGCGAGTCGGGCACGGGGCCGCAACAGAGTTTCCCGGCGGTCGCCGTCTCGCTGCTGGCGGCGAGCGTCGTTCACATCGTCGTCAACACGGGGCTGTTCGCGGCCTTCTTCGCGCTGCGGCGGGGGGAGTCCGTCAGGGGGCGCTGGCGGGAGAGCTTTCTGTGGGCCGCGCCGATTTTTTTGCCGACGAGCGCCATCGCCAGCCTGCTCTACATCGCGCTCCAGTTCGACGCGCTGCTCACGGCCGTCATCGGCGCACCGTTGCTCCTCGCGCTCTACTTCGGGCAGCGCCAATACCGCGACAGCATGCAGGAGCGCATCGACCTCGTCGAGCGCGCGAGCCGCGAGCGCATGAGTGTGATGGAGAAGGCGCACCGGCAGACCATCGAGGCGCTCGCCGTGGCCATCAACGCCAAAGACGAGGTGACGCACGGGCACGTCCTGCGCGTGCAGATTTACGCGGCCGGGGTGGCCCGCCTTCTGGGGTGCGACGACTCAGAGGTCGAGGCGCTGCGGGCCGGCGCGCTCCTCCATGACATCGGCAAGATCGCCGTCCCCGACTACATCCTCAACAAACCGGGCAAGCTCACCGCCGACGAGTTCGACAAGATGAAACTACACACCGTGGCCGGCGCGCAGATTCTCAGCCGCGTCGAGTTCCCCTACCCCGTAGTGCCGGTCGTGCGTCACCACCACGAGCGGTTCGACGGTAAGGGTTATCCCGACGGCCTGAAAGGTGAGGACATCCCGCTCACCGCGCGCATCCTTTCCGTCGTCGATTGCTTCGACGCCGTGCGCGAAGACCGGCAGTATCGCAAGGCGATGACGCGCGACGAGGCCATCGACTTCATCATGCAGGGCAGCGGCACGCAGTACGACCCGCGCGTCGTGGGCACCTTCATCACGCACCTGCCCGAGTTCGAGGCCGAGATACAGGCGCACCGCGACGACCCCGCGGAGAACTACGGCATCGCGCCGATGGAACAACTCTCGGCGGCGGCGCTTCTGGTGCCGCCGGCGGCGGGCCTGGCCGAAGCGGACGCGGCCGTCCGCACAACCGGCGTCGAACTGGGGCGGGAAAACAGTGAGGCGCTCGACGACATGGCGCTCGCGCTCAAGGGCGCGCCGACCGAGGGCGAAATCATCTCGACCTTCGTCGAGGCGCTGGCCGCGCTCGTGCCCTACGACACGTGCGCGCTGACGTTGGCGGCGAGCGACGCGGGCGAGAACCGGGTGGTGCGCGCGGCGGGCCGCAACGCCAGTCTGCTCGCGGGCCGCGCCGTCGCGCCCGGCGAGGGCGTCACGGGATGGGTGCTCGCCAACCGCAAGGCGTTTTTTAACGCCGACCCCAGACTCGATCTCCCGGCCGAGTCGGCCGCCGACTTCGCCGACTACCGCACGCTCGGCGTCGCGCCCCTCACCCACGGCGAAAAGTTTTTCGGCGCCGTCTCCCTCTACTCGGCGGCGCTCGCCACCTACACGGCCGAACAGCAGCGCCTCCTGCAAGCGGCGGCGTCCCTCGCGGCCGCGGCGCTCGCCGACATCGGCGACGACGGCGCACGTCTTCCCTGTCCCCTCGGCGCCCCACGAAATGACCCGGCCGCGACCCCGCTCGAATCCACTCTTACTCACTGATCGGCGCACCCCGGTATGTTTGCGGACAAGCGCCACCATGGCAGAGGCGGTGATATCGTCCATGGTCTTTTTTCCTCTCCTTGTGCCGCGATTTCACCACGCGCCGCGCGACGGGCGTGTGCGTTGACACCCTCCCGGCGCCGTGCTAGAACCGCTTCGGTCTCTCACGCCCGAAAGCTTTTCCAGACGATGACAGAGGACACGAACGCACAGGCCAGCGAGTCTCCAAACAAACAACCCCGTGCCGGCGCGGGCGCGCTCGCTTCGCCAGCCCGCCGCGCACTGATCGTCGCGCGCGCCGGACAACACCGGCTCGCGGTCTTCGCCGATGAGTCCGAGGGCGTCTCGAAGTTCGCTGACCCCGCGCCGCTGCCCTCCGCGCCGCCCGCCGTGCTCGGCGTCGTCGCCGTCCGCGGCCGCATGCGAACGCTCATCGACCCGCTCCCGCTCCTCCAGCCTCCCACCGCGCCGCTCACTTCCCCGGACGAGGCGGCGCCCACCCTCGCCCTCCTTCTCAAGGGAGACGAACAGCTCGCGCTCGCCGTCGCGGGCGTCGAACGCGCCGCCGACATCCCGGCCGACTCAATCCTCCCCCTCGAACCCGCACACGACTTCGCCCGCGGCACGGTCACCCTCGACGGAGCCCACGTCCTCGTCCTCGACCCCGCGCGTCTCTTCGAGGCCGCCATGCGCGGCCACGAGCGCCGCAGGGGGCGGTGAAAGCAAAAAGCCGTCAATCGTCAATCGTCAATCGTCGTTGCAGCTTTGACGAGCACCCGCGATTAACGGCGAGTCACGCCCGAAACAGGTTTCACGATTGACGATTTACGATTTACTATTTACGAAATGAACGAACACTCCTTCGCCACGCTCGAATACGAGGGCCTGCGCGCGCTCGTCGCGGAGCGCGCGCAGACGCCGATGGGGCGCGAGCGCGCCGTGGCCCTCGCGCCGCTCGCCGACGCGACGGCCGTGCGCCGCGAGCTTCGCGCCGTCTCCGAGTGCATCGAGCTGCGCCGGCGCGGGGCCGCGCTCTCCTTCCGCGAGGTGGCCGACCCCTCACAGTCGCTCGCGCGCCTGCCGATAGAGGGCGCCACACTCGACCCCGTCTCGCTCCTCGAACTCGCGCGGCTGTGCGCGCAGGCCGCCGACGCGCGTGACGCCATCCACGCCGAGCGCGAGGCCTGCCCCGTGTTGTGGGAAGAGGTCGCCGACTTGCCGCGCACGCTAGTCGCCTTGGCCGCGCGCGTGCAGTCGAAGATTTTACCGAGCGGCGAACTCGACGACCGCGCCAGCCCGGAGCTTGCGCGCATCCGCCACGACATCGTCCGCCTGCGCTCGCAGATCACGCGCTCGCTCGAATCCCTGATGCGCCGCTCCGAGGAGGCCATTCAGGACAGCCTAGTCACCGTTCGCAACGACCGCTACGTCATCCCCGTCCGCTCCGATCACCGCGGGCGCGTGGGCGGCGTCGCGCACGGCTTCTCCTCCTCGGGCGCCACCGTCTTCGTCGAGCCGCTGGAGACCATCGACTCCAACAACGAACTTCAGGCGTTGCGCGAGACCGAGGAGCGCGAGATCGCGCGCATCCTCTCCACACTCACGGAGGAGTTGCGCGCCGCCCTTCCCGAAATCGCGGCGGCCGCCCGCGCCGTCGCCGCGCTCGACTTCACAAACGCGAAGGCCGCGCTCTCCGCGCACTTCCGCTCCGTCGAGCCGGAGATCGACGACGCGGGAGCGCTCGAACTCGCGGAAGCGCGACACCCTCTGCTCGAAGAGAATTTGCGAGCGGCTGGTGGCGAGGTCGTCCCCGTCTCTTTCACGCTCGACGCGGAGCGGCCCGTGATGGTCATCTCCGGCGCGAACGCGGGCGGGAAGACGGTCGTGCTCAAGACGGCCGGGCTGCTGTCGCTGATGGCGCTCTCGGGCCTGCACGTGCCGGCGCGTGCGGCGCGCGTCCCCTTCTACGGCGCCGTGCTCGCCGACATCGGCGACCGGCAGTCAATCGCCGCCAACCTCTCGACCTTCACCGCACACGTCGCCAACATCCGGCGCATGACGGAAATCTGCGCCGACACTAACGGGCACGCACTCGTCCTGCTCGACGAGGCCGGCACCGGCACCGACCCCGAGGAAGGCTCCGCGCTCGGCGTCGCCGTCGTCGATTACTTCCGCCGACGCTGCGGCGCGCACGTCATCGCCACCACCCACTACAGCGGCCTGAAGATGTACGCGGCCAACGAGGAGGGCGTGCAGAACGCGAGCGTCGAGTTCGACGAGCGGACGCTGGAGCCGACCTACCGTCTGCTCGTCGGCGTCGCCGGTTCATCTTCCGGCTTGGAGATCGCGCGCCGGTTCCGTCTGCCCGAAGAGATTGTCGGCGCGGCCTCCGCGCGCGTCGGCGAGGCGACGCACGCCGCCGAAGAATACCTCCGGCGCATCAAGCGCGAGGCGGAGGAGGCCGAGACGCTCCGGCGTGCGCTCGAAGAGGAGCGCGCCGCCGTGGCCGAACGCTACGCGCGTCTCGACCGCGACGCCGAGCGGCGCGAGCGCGAGCGTCAGGCCGAGTTCGCGCGTGAGATGGAGGCGGCGGTGCGCGAGTTCGAGAGCCGCTCGCGCGAACTCTACTCGAAGATCGAAGACCGCGCGGAGCGCGCGCGCGTCGAGCGCGAGACCGAGCGCCGCGCCGCCGAGTTGCGGCGTGAGGCGGCTCAGAAGCGTTCGGCCACGGCGCGCACGGCGACGGCCGGCGGAGGGACCACTGAGGGCGGCGATGCGGCGATGCCGACGACTGCGGGCGGCGTCCGCGTCGTCCGGCAGGGGCGTGAGGTCGGGAAGTCAAAGGCGGGCGCGGCCGGCGAGGGCGATGAGTTGCGC
>DASVES010000003.1:0-9281 GCA_036380435.1 Pyrinomonadaceae bacterium
GTGATGTAGCGGTGGCCGCGGTGGCGGTAGAGACGCGCGTCGCGCGGGTGCTTGCGGATGCCCTCGGAGAAGATTCGGACGGCCTCCTCGAAGCGGCCCGTGTAGGCCGTGCGGCGGCCGAGCCAGATGATCGCGTCCGCATCGTTCGGGGTCTTCTCGTAGCGCGCACGCGCTTCCGCCAACTTCGCTTCCATCTCGCGCCGCGCCGCGGACGACGGCTCCGGCGCCCTGACCGGCACAGACGCGCACGCCGCGCCGGGATGAATCAGCCTCGCGTCGCGCTTCACCTCCTGCCCGAAGGCCGCGTGCGCCGCCGGCAGGAACAACAGCAAGCCGAAAATTATTCTTATCATACGCGTCGCCTCAGGGGAGTACGAAGTTGAGGATGACTACTCCCGTGACCTTCACGGGTTGGCCGGAGAGGCGCGTCGGCGAGAAGCGCCAACGCCGCACGGCCTCGACGGCCGCCGCGTGCAGCAGCGTGTGGCCGCCCACGGCCTCCGCGACCGCGACCGCGCCCTCCTCGTCGATGGTGACCTGCACCGTCACCAGGCCGGAGACGCCAGCCTCCTTCGCCTCCTTCGGGTAGGAGGGCGCAGGCTTCGAGACCGCCTTACCGTTGAGTACGCCGGCGGAGACCGTCACCCGTCGTCTGGGGGTGCCGCCCTCCTGCGTCGCCGCCGGCGGCGTGGGCGCGGGGTACGGGGACGTGGCGCCTGACTCCGCCCTCGGCCCGACAGGGCCGACCCGCGCTCCCGCCTTTGGCACTTCCTCACGTTTTTCCGCCGCCCCTTCTTGCAGCTTCGTGTGCCTCGCCTGGGCCTCGTCGGCCAGCCTGCCGTACTCGGCCTGCGCGGCGGCGTCGCCTTCCATCTGCGCCAGCTTGGCGCGCTCGCGCAGCAGGTTGGTCTTGTACGACCAGGCGTTGACGCTGTCGGGGTTCAATGTGAGCGCCTGTTCGATGAGGCCCAGCCCCTCCCGCACGCAACCCTGAGCCACGTCGAAGTCGCGTTGCGCTCCGGGCTTCTTGTATCGGACGACAATCCCGCGGTCGCCCTGGTCAATGGTCTGCTTGTTTTCCTTCCGCTCGGTAATCTGGTAGCCGCAGTCCCATTGCTTACTCGCCAGAACGGTGTAGGCGTCGGAGCGCTTCCCATTCGGCGCGGATGGGTCAGTCGCGCGCGTCAGTATCCACCTGTCCTCTTTCTCCTTCTCCCCCAACAAACGGTAGAGGTAGGCCACGGCGGTGAAGGCGTCTTCATGGTGCTTCTCGTGGAACCTCTCATCGGCCAGGACTCTTTTGTACGCCGCGACGGCCGCCTCGGCTTTGGCCCGGTTCTCCGGCGCGTTGTCGTGCGGCCTGTACTGCTGGTGAAGGGCGCGGGCGATGAAGAGGGTGAGATGTTTACTGTGGGCGTGGCGCCTACCCTCAGGGTCGAGTTCGAGTGCCTTCTCGAAAAGCTTCTGAGCTTCGACGTAGCGGCCGGCCCTGTAGGCGCTCGCGCCATCGTTTATTAGACGTCCCACCTCCTCGCCGTCCGCAGTCTGCGCGCTGGCGACGACGGCGAACGCTAAGAGGAGGAACAGCACGGCGTTGATCGCTCTTCTCATCGCTTCGACTCCTTACACTTCCGAAAAGTCATCCGCGCCGGCGCCGCGCGCCAACTCCTGAAATCGCGTCGCGTCTTCGAGCATTCGCACGTTGTTGAAGAAGACGTAGGAGGAGACGCGGCCGCCGCGCGGCAGCATCGAGAGCAGTTCTTCAAGCTCGTCCTGTTCGTGCGTATATCGACCGCCGCGCCGGCCGTGCAGACGGAAGTAGCACTCGCGCGGCGTGACCGTGCGCGTCTTGAGCGGATCGACGACGTGGACGAGGTCTAACTCCGAGCACAGTTCGCGCAACAACGCGTCGGGCCATTCGCCGCGCGGCTCCCAGTGGAAACGCAGGGCGCCGCGCTCCGTCGAGCGGAAGAAGGCGCGCAGGCGCGCGACGTTCTCGGGCGTCGGCCGAAAGCTCGCGGGGCACTGGAAGAGCACGCGGCGCGCCTTCAGGGCCTCGGCGCACGCGCGCGTCACTTCCCACGCCTCGCGGACGATCTCCGAGTCGCGAAACCCGCCGCACCCTTCGCGCTCCTCTTCGGTCAGCTCCCGCTTCAGGCGTCGGTAGGTGGGGCTGCGCGCCTCGTGTGTAATGAGCATCCACGCCTTGAGCGTGAACTCGAAGCCGCGCGGCGCCTCCGCGCGCCAGCGCCGCAAGGTCTCCACGCGCGGCGGGTGGTAGAAGGTCTGCTGCACCTCGACGACGGGGAAGCGACTCAAGTACTCGGAGCGCGCCATCTGAAAGCCGCAGCATCCGGTTTTAACTTTCCGGGTAGCCATTAACGGCGGTAAGCGTAAAACAATTTCGACGAATCACAAAGCCCTTCGACCGTCCGCCGCTTTCGCCGTTCGTCGTGGTTGCCACTCTCCGCCGGTGCTCTCGAAATCCGCTTTGGGATTGCTGGAAAATTGAATCGTTTTGAAATGGCCCGCCGCCGCTGCCTCACGTAAAAATCTGTATCGAAAGCGGCCGAGGACACGTGCGTCGCGACCCGGCGACTTCGACGCGATAAATTTTTAATTGCTTCTGAAGTTGTGGGTTATGTGCGTCGGCGCGGCTTCGTCGAAAACTATCGCGGGGCCGGCATGGCCGTTGCAATTGGCGTCTTGGCAAACCGGAAATAATTCGCTAAGGGGAGCACTGCCAACATGAGAGAAATGGTCAGCAGCTTCGCGCAACTCGCCGCCATCGTCATGGTTCTGATTACGCTGGCGCTCTCGACCGCGGCGGTCGCGCAGTGGGCCGAGGCCGACGCGTCGGCTCAGGGAGAAGGGGCCGCGCCGCTGGCGTTGCAGGTGGCCGCCGTCTCTTCCCGGTGACAAGAATCTGGTGACGATTAAGACTTTATTCTCGACACACGCTGAAGGCGACGGCAACCACAACGCATGGCAATCGAGATCACATCAATTCCCGAGCAGCGGCGACTGCCACGCCTCCGGCGCGCCCGCTCCCTGAAAATCCGCGCGCAGGCCGAACGCGCCGACACGCGCCGCCGCCTGTTGCGCTTTGCCGCCATTGCTCTCGCCGCCGCGGCTTGCGTCTCACTCGTCACAGTTTTCTACCTCTATCGCTCACACGCCAGAGTCATCGACGAGCGCCTCGCCTCGGGCTACCTGACGAGCCGCGCCGGCCTCTACGCCGCGCCGCGCACGCTCCGTAAGGGACAGGGCATCACGAGCGCGCGCCTCGTCGAGATGCTGAAGCGCGCCGGCTACGTCGAGGGCGACGCGGGCGCAGGGATGCCGAGCGCCGTCTGGAGCGGGAGCTTCCGCGCGGGCGACGGACACGTCGAGATACTGCCGCGCCGCGCGCACGAAGCGGGCGGACGCGCGTCGTTCGGCGCGGTGCGCGTCGAGTTCAACAACCGCGGGCGCATCGCGGCGGTGCGCGGCGACGGCGCGGAGATCGATTCCTACACGCTGGAGCCGGAGCCTCTGGCGCAGGACGTGTCGATGAAGACGGCCGAGCGGCCCGCGCTCTCTTACGAAGATTTGCCGCCCACGCTCGTTCAAGCCATCCTCGCCATCGAAGACCGTCGCTTCTTCGAGCACAACGGTGTGGACGCGCAAGGGTTGGCGCGCGCGCTCCTCAGTTGGGGCGACGTAAAAGAAGATCAGAAGCAGGGCGGCTCAACCATCACGCAGCAGCTCGTCAAGAACACCTATCTCACGCCCGAGCGCACGCTCCGACGCAAGATGAACGAGGCGATTCTCGCGACCGCGCTCGAACGCCGTCTGTCCAAGCAGGACATCCTCGCGCTCTACTGCAACGAGATTTATCTCGGGCAGCGCGGGAGCATGGCCGTGCGCGGCGTGGATCAGGCGGCGCGCGTCTACTTCGGTAAAGAGTTGAAGGAACTAACGCTTGCCGAGGCGGCGACGATTGCCGGCATGATCCAAAGCCCCGGCCGCTACGCGCCCGACCGCCACGCGGAGCGCGCGCGCCTGCGGCGCAACACCGTCATCGACGCGATGCTGCGCGATGGGGTCATCACGCCGGAGCAGGCCGCGTCCGCTTCGGACGAAGCAGTCAGCGTCGTCCCCGCGGAAGAAGCGAATGCCGCCGCGCCCTACTTCATCGACTACGTCAACCGCGCCGTCGAGGCGCGCTCCGGCGGCGACGAAGAGGAAGAGAATCACCTGCGTGTCTACACGACGATTGATCTGGAGTTGCAGCGTCTGGCCGAAGAGTCGGTCGCCCGCCAGCTCGAAAGATTAGAGAAGGTCTTCAAGGGCAAGCGCCGGCCGCAGGCGGCGCTCGTCGCGCTCGACCCGCAGACGGGTAATGTCCTCGCGATGGTCGGCGGCGGCTCCTACGCCGAGTCGCAGCTCAACCGCGTGACGGACGCGCGCCGACAGCCCGGCTCGGTCTTCAAACCCATCGTCTACGCCGCCGCACTAGAGAGCGGCATCTCGCCCGTCACACTCTCCGCGGACGCGCCACGCGAGTTCTCCTACGACTATCGCTCGAAGTACAAGCCGGCCAACTACGGCGGCGGCTACTCGATGCGCGACGTGACGCTACGCACGGGCCTCGTGCGCTCGCTCAACGTCGTCACCGTGGACGTGGCCATGCGAACGGGCCTCTCGCGCGTCGCCTCCTACGCCGAACGACTCGGGCTGCCGCGTCCCGACGCCTATCCGTCGCTCGCGCTCGGCACGACCGAGGCGACGCCGCTCGAAGTGGCCTCGGCCTACGCCGTCTTCGCCAACGGCGGCTCGGCCGTCCGCGCGTCAGCCGTCTCGCGCTACGAAGACGTGATCGACCCGGCGGCGGCGACGAGCCGCGTCACGTCGCGCGAGCAGGTCATCAAGCCCGCGACGAGCTACATGATTACCGACATGCTCACGGCCGTCGTCGATCACGGCACGGCGCGCGCGGCGCGCGGCGTCCTCAATGGCGTGGCCATCGCCGGCAAGACCGGGACGAGTCGCGACGGCTGGTTCGCCGGCTACACGCCGAACCTCGTCTGCGTCGTCTGGGTGGGCTTCGACGACAACGAGCAGTTGGGACTCACGGGCGCGGACTCGGCCTTGCCCGCGTGGGTCGATTTCATGCGCGGGGCCACGGAGCTGCGGCCCGAACTCGGCGGCGAGCACTTCGCCCGCCCGGCCTCGATCACGACCGTGGAGATCGACGCCGAGACCGGGCTGCTCGCCTCCGACTCGTGCCCGCACCGCGAGCGCATCGCCGTCTCGCCCGCGCTCGCCCCGCAGTCCGCCTGCCTCACGCACATGGAGGGGTACGGCGAACTCGCCGTTGCGGGCGCTGCCGATTACTACGACTCGTCGATGATCGAGGCCGAAGTGAACAACCTCGAAGACGCCGCCGCTGACGATTCCGCCCGGCCGCGTCTGCCCGAACCGATGTCCGTCTCCGACGATTCTATGCCGGCTCCGAGGCCGAAGCCGGTGACCGCCGTGCGCGTCGAGCGCGGCAGGAACGGACGGCCCGTGCTCACGAACGAGGTTCGCGTCTACGAGACGGAGGGCGCGGGCAGCAAGGGCTGGAATCATTGAAACGCGCGGGCGGGACACGCCTCGTGCGACCCTGAGACGAAGCCAGCCGCGTAGCGGCGACAGAATGTAGCCCACAGCGCGAGCCGTGGGGACAAGACGCCGTAAAGATTTGGAAGCCCCGGAGGGGCGAAAGAACATCGAGCTTGATTATGTGCAAGCTCGATGTTCTTTCGCCCCTCCGGGGCTTTCGTTTTTTAACTCGACGCTGACCCACGGCTCGCGCCGTGGGCTACATTCTTCCGCCCCTGACGGGGCTGACGACACACGCGGCCGAAATTTCGTCTAACTAAATTTCTCTAAAATCACCTGTGCGACGGCGTGCTCGGACGTGTGAGAGATGGAGAGGTGTGCGAGCGTGGCGCCGAGGCGGCGGAAGATTTCGCGCGCCTCGCCGTGGAAGAGGAGCGCCGGCTCGCCCGTCTCCTGCCGGATGACCTCCACGTCGTGCCACGTGATACGGCCGCGCCATCCCGTGCCGAGCGCCTTGAGCGCCGCCTCCTTCGCGGCGAAACGCGCGGCGAAGTGCTGCGCCGACGCCGCTCCGCGCCCCTCGCAGTAGGCGCGCTCGCCCTCCGTGAAGAGGCGAGCGCGCAGGCGCGGCGTGCGCGCCAACGCTTGGCGCACGCGCCCGACTTCGATAATGTCTATGCCGATGGAGACGATCACGGACGAAACGGAACTGTCGGCGGCCGGCTTCTCATGGCGCGAGTCCGGCGCGGTGCGCGCCCTCACGTGCGAGCCGCTCCGGCGCGACGGCTTCACCAACGCCTTCTCGACCCGCACCGGCGGCGTCAGCCCCATGCCCGAGGCCGCGCTCAACCTCGCCGGCTTCAACGACGACGCGGCGGAGAACATCCACGAGAACCGCCGCCGCTTCCTCTCGCTGCTCGGCGGCGGCGGCGACTGGTCGCTCGCCGCCTGCTGGCAGGTGCATGGCTCAGACGTGCGCGTCGTGCGGGAAGAGTCAGAGGCGCGCTCGCTCGCCGGCGCCGAGGAAGCACGCTGCGACGCGCTCGTCACGGGCGTCCCGCGCGTGCTGCTCGGCGTCAAGACGGCCGACTGCGTCCCCGTCCTCCTCGGCGACGCGCGCACCGGCGCGTGCGCGGCCGTCCACGCGGGCTGGCGAGGGACGCTTGCCGAGATCGTCGGTCGCGCTCTCGAACGACTGTCGGCCGAGTACGGCACGCTCCCCGCGGACGTGCGCGCCGCCATCGGCCCGGCCGCGCGCGGCTGCTGCTATGAGGTGGGCCGCGAAGTCATCGACGCCTTCCACGAAAAATTCCCGCGCGCCGGCGAGTGGTTCAAAGAGACGCGCGAGGGCCACGCGCTCGTCGATCTTCAAAGAGCCAACCTCGAACAACTCGTCGCAGCGGGAGTCCCCGAAGGGCGCGTCCACACGCTCCCGCTCTGCACCATGTGCCGCACCGACCTCTTCTTCTCCTACCGGCGCGAGAAAAAACTCCACGGGCGGACGGGGCGACTGCTCTCCGTCATCGGACGAGGGTGATTGACTGCGCGTTGGGCGGTCAGTACCGCGAGCGGTAGCGAGCGGGTCTGGATGCGCGATACGGGTCGCTCATCATAGGCATACCCGCTCGCTACCGCTCGCGGTACTGTGCCTGCCGACTCCACTCGTTGAGTCGATGAGTCAATGAACAGATGAGTCGATCACTCACCTGCGTCGGCCGCGGCCGAAGATGTGGCCGTTGACGCGCTGAACTTCTTCGTCGGCGCCAGCCACGTCGAGCGAGAGCGTGATGTCGCGCTCGGCGGGCCGGAAGCAAGTCTCGTCCGAGCAGGCTTGATAGGCGACGACGACGCGCATCCGTAGTTTGTCCTGCTTGAAACCGGCGGGCACGGTCACGTCGAAGCGCATGGCGGGCGCGCCCTCGAAGACGGGCAGGCGCTCGTCCGGCGCAAACCCGAAGCTGCGGACGTTGGCGCGCGGATACCTGACGGGGCCGACCCTCACCCCGCGCGGGGGGAAGACCCTGACGGATGTCGGGATCATGAACTTGTTCGTCGGCCGGTTCGAGTTGATGTGATAGCCGTCCGGGATGCGCAGAATGACGGCCCCCTGCAAGACGCTGCCGGGCTGCGCCTTGTTCACCGAGAAGAGACCGCTCACGTCGATGCCGGGTTGCGCGGGCGTGGCCGCCGCGGTGTAGGCGCGCGTCGGCGGCGCGGGAGTAGTGGTGACTGGCGGCGCGGCCTGAATCGTCGCGCCCAGCAAAAGGATGATGCTTGCCTGAATGGCGAATAATTGTCTTCTCATGTTTCTCTCATCTGTCGGAAGTTTTCGTCAATTCTAACCGCGCGCGCCGGAAAACAAAAACCGAAGCGCGTCGCGCGGCGGTTGTAGTGATGCGCGTGGGGCGTTGGAGAGTTCGCCGCCGAAGGTGCGCGGCCGAACAAGTCAGGAGAGTTGGACGAGGAGTGGGGCGGCGTCGCGGCGCGCGGCGAGCTGGCCGCAGGCGGCGTAGATGTCGCGGCCGCGGGGCCGTCGGACGAATGTATCGACGCCCTTCGATGCGAGAATCGCGCGGAATCGCTCGACGCGCTCTTCCGAAGAGGGCCGGTAGGGCAGTGGGTCGGCCGGGTTGTGGGGGATGAGGTTGACCTTCACGCGCTGGAGGCCGTGACGGTTGAGGAGGTTGGCGAGCTGGCGCGCGTGCTCGTCTGAGTCGTTCACGCCGTCGAGCATCACGTACTCGAAAGTGAATCGTTCGCCCGGCCGCAGAGACCTCTCAAACACCCGGCACGCGGCGAGCAGTTCGGCAATCGGCCACTTCTTGTTGATGGGCATCAGCTCGTCGCGCAGCTCGTCGTTGGGCGCGGCGAGCGAGATGGCGAGGTGCGGGCGCGCCGAGCGTTCGGCGAGTTCGAGTATGCGCGGGACGATGCCGGCCGTGGAGACCGTGACGCGGTTCGGGACGATGTGCAGCCCCGTGGGGTCGGCCATGACGCCGAGCGCCTGCATCAGAGGTTCGTAGGCGAGGAACGGCTCGCCGGCTCCCATCGCGACGAGGTTCGTGCCGCGCGGCGTGCGCGTGCCCACGCCGTAGGCGTCGTTTAAGGCGACGACGATCTGCTCGACCATCTCGCCGGCCGTGAGCGTGCGCAGCAGGCCGAGCTTGGCCGTCAGGCAGAAGCTACACTGGAGCGGGCAGCCCGACTGCGAGGAGAAGCAGATGGTGTCGCGTCGCTCCTCGGGGATGAAGACGGCCTCGACGGGCAGGCCGTCGTGCGTCTTCAAAAGGTAGCGGCGCGTGCCGTCCTGCGCGAGGTAGCGCGACTCGACCGTCAGGGTCGAAGCGGTCGCGCGCTCCGCGAGCTTCGTGCGAAACTCTCTCGGCAGGTCGGTCATCTCGTCGAAGGCGCGCAGGCGACGGCGCTGGAGCGCCGCGAAGATTTGCCGGCCGCGATACTTCGGCTCGCCCAACTCCTCGACGAAAGACTCAAGCTCCGAGCGCGTCAGCCCCGTCAGATGTATCCGCTCTTGTTCCACGAGTTATAGTTTACAACGCGCCGGGCACGCGGGCACACCCGGGCGCGCGCACGGCCGTGTGATTGATTGTGTGTGAGGGACGGCGCGCGGGTGTTATATTGCGCCTCCAGCGTGAGTATCATCTGCTGTAACAGTACCGCGAGCGGAAGCCTCG
>DASVES010000004.1:0-13471 GCA_036380435.1 Pyrinomonadaceae bacterium
GAACTGTACGTATTGGAGCCACGCGCGATGGGAGTGTGTTCGTAGCTATTGCGCGGGCGGCAGCGGCGGCGCTGTCGCATTTCGGGGACACGGGAAACGAAAATGTCACACCCGGCATCCCACCTCTGCCACCACGAAACGCGTTCACGCGGCGGAACCCTTAACCTTGCCGGCACAATTGTCAAAGATTTGTCCCGAGACTTTTACGGCAAGAAGTCCGAGCACGTGCGTTCAAACGTATAGGTGGGTGTGGCCCCCGGTTTGCTTGATACTGCGGCAACCGCCGGCGCCACACGATAAGCGGACGCCCGGCGCCACGCAAAATAAAGGAACTTTCATTCAGGTTTCTTCGTCTAACGAGAGACCAACAACGAACAAGGTGGGTAAGGAAACTACAATGAATACGAAGACCCCGATCAAGATCATCAAGAGCGGCGAGCGCAAACGGCAGGCGGAAGCCTCGGCCCAGGTAGCTGCCACCGCGGAGAAGAAGACGCCGCAGGAAGCGGCGCGCGACATGGTCGCGACCGTCACTGACTGGGTGAACGAGTTCCAGCAGAAGCGCCGCGTTGAGACGCGGCAGGCGCTCAGGAACTTCCTCACGGAGACGACGCCCCAGACCAGTTAAAGTCCGGCCACACCCGACGCCGACACCCGGCGTCTAACTCTTCCAACAGCTTCGGAGCGCGAACCGCCGCCGCCGCCCGGCCCCCGTCATACGGAGGCAAGGGAGGTGCGGCGTTCGGCGCTTCACCGGCTCGCCAAATCCCATTGACACCGCGCGGCGCACACGCATAGCATCACGGGCAAGTTCCACCCATTAGACGACACACGAGGGGGTGCTCTCGCGATGACCAAGACCCGCAAGACACAGCCCAAGGGACGCGAGCCGCGGCCGGTGTTCGACGCGATACGCAAGCCCGCCGCGCCGCCCGGTCACCCGCTCACGCGCGCCAAGCCGGAGGAGCGCGCACACCCGGCCGAACGCAAGGCCAAACACAAGCGCAGCCCCGACGAACCGGAGTAAGCCGGAGGGCACGGCCCCGCGCGCGCGTCGGCCGCGAAACCTCTGCCGGTACGGACTCAAAATAAAGATGGACGAGATCACGCGTGAGTTCCTGACGGTCGCGCGCAAGTACCTGCGCGAAGACTACCTGCCGAAGATCGAGCGTTGCCTGGAGCGCCTGACGGACGAACAGGTCTGGTGGCGCGCTCACGAAACTTCCAACAGCATCGGCAACCTCCTGCTCCATCTCGAAGGCAACGCGCGGCAGTGGATTCTGTGCGGTGTCGGCGGGGCGCGGGACGCGCGCGTGCGCCAGAGGGAATTCGACGAGCGCGCACAGTTGCCGCGCGCCGTACTTGTCGAGAAGCTGAGGGCGACGCTCGACGAAGTGGACGGCGTCCTCGCCAGTCTCACCGCGCGGGAGTTCGACGGAGGCCGAAGAAGCATTCAGGGCAACGACGTGTCGGTGCTTGAAGCCGTCTTCCACGTCGTCGAACACTTCTCGATGCACACCGGACAGATTATCTTGCTGACGAAGACGCTGACCGCAAGCGACCTCGCCTTCTACGACACTTCAGGCGGCGACCCGCGGCCGGACTGGCGACGCGCGACTCCCGACGACGACTAATCGCCTCCGCATAATTTTTCGCTTCCATATCGCGACGTTTCGTGATTAATATACGTCTCGTAAGTCGCATCTCTTGATCGCCGACGCTCGGGCGCATGTGAATCGGAGAAGGGTCGCCGCCGAGAAAGCGCACGCGTCGCCGCCGTCATACACAGCTTAAGGAGGCTAACCCGATGACATACACGGTTACGGACCCCTGCGTGAACTGCCGCTACACGGACTGCGCTCTGGTCTGTCCCGTCGAAGCGTTCCACCTCGTTGACGAGCCAGACCGCAAGTTGCTCGTCATCAACCCGGAGACCTGCATCGACTGCGACGCCTGCGTCCCCGAGTGCCCGGTCGAAGCCATCTTCCCCGAGGACAAGGTGCCGGAAGATCAACAACACTGGACGCCGCTCAACGCCGAGCTGTGCATTGGCAATCCCATCCAGACGGAGAAGATGGAAGCGGTCTGCTAGGACGCGTGCGGCGGGCGCTGTAGCCCGCCGGCGCGGAGGCGGTGACAGAAGTCGGCGCGCAAGCTTCGCCCGACGCGGCGGCGGGGCTTGCGCATTCTTTTGTCCGAAAGGTTTTCGAGAGCTTGTCAAAACTGAGGACGAAGAAGAGACGGCGGCGCGGTGGTCGCCTGCTGGGTGCGCTGGGGCTAGTGGCCGGCGCGGTCGGCACGACGTTCCTGCTCCGCCGCCGGGGCGAGAGGAAAGCACAGGGAGGGCTGACCACCGACGACCATGCGCCGCGCTCTACAGCGGCCGACCGCTGGGCGCGCCCCGGTATGGAGGCGACCTTCCGCGCCGAGCTGATGCCGGGTCGCAGTCGCACCGAGCGCACCTTCCGCGTCGCGCGTCTCCTGCCGAGCGGGCGCGTCACGCTCGACGGCGTCGCGGGTGAACACGCCGAGTCGGAGTTCGAGCAGATACGCAAATGACCCGCCTGCCTATCAACCACAGGACAGACTCGCCGGTTTAAGATTCCGAAAAAATGAAGTGTCAGGAAGTGCTCGGCGTCGCCACGCGCTCACCACGAGTAGTCGCGGCCCGTCTCCATCACGCTGAGGCCGGGGACGCCGAGTGCGTCGAGTTCGCGGACGATTCTTTCGCGGTAGGCCGGCTTGATGTGCATGGCGAGAATTTGAGCGCCCTGCTGCGTGAGCTTGGCGAGTTCGCGGCCGAGCGAGTCGGGCGTGAGGTGGCCGGAGACTTCGGCGAGGCGGGCGAGGGAATTTGGGAAGGATGCTTCGACGAGGAGCGCGTCGAGGCGGGGAAGGCGGTTGACGACTTGCCAGAACTCCTCGGTCGCCGCCGTGTCGGAGCTGAAGGCGACGGTCGCGCGCGTGTCCTTGAGGATGAGGCCGACCGTCGGGACGATGTGGTTGACGGCGACGGCCGTCACGCGCAGGTGGGCGACGGCGAACTCCTCGCCCGCGCGGAAGGGGACATATTCGAGGACGCGCGTCCGGCCGTTGTCGAAATCGTGGAAGGGCGGGTAAATCGTCCCGTTGAAAACGTCGCGGCGCAGCAGTCGGACGACCTCCTCGGTCGCGTGGACGCGCACCGGCGTTTCGAGCAAGGCGAAGTTGTCATCGACGAAGATGGGAAGCGTCGCGATGTGATCCATGTGCGGGTGCGTGACGATGACATCACGCACCCGCCGGCAGCGGTCGCCGTTCAAGGCGATGCTCCCGCCGTCGATGGCCACACAGTCATCGACGAGGAAGCAGCTCAGGCGCTGCTCGGGGTTCGCGCCCCCGGCGCGGTCGAAGCTGCTCGGCAGTAGATGAATCTTCACTCGCCCGCCCCCATTCTCATCCCGAAAGTGTCAGAAGTCTTATCCCGAAAGTGTCAGGGTTAACCACTCAGCCTCCCGCGCAGCTCGACGAGCGATTGCAGGTAGTGCGTCTCGCGCTCGACGGCAGCCGAGTCGCGCGGCGTCCAACCGCGGGCGACGCGGTGGCGGTGAAAGGCCAGCTCGCTCGCCACCCCGTGGAGTCGCAGGCGGTCGCGCCACGCCGAAAAGCCTCCGCCGAACAGCGCGCCGAGAGAAGCGCCGAGGCGGCGGCGCACGGAGCACAGCCGCTCATACTCCACGCGCGCCAGTGTGCCTCGCTCCACGTCGCCCGCCAGATGCTCACGCAGGATGCGCCCCTCCTTACGCAGACCGAAGAAGGCGACCATGAGCACGCCCGTAAACACCGGCACCATGACGAGGAAGTACATCACCAGCGCGATGAGTCCGCGCTCCAGCTTGTCGCTGAAGAAGAGCGAGGTGTTCCAGACGCTGTGGAGCACGACGGCCAGCGCCAGCCCGACGAAGGGCAGCGTCACGCGTGCGCTGCGCCGGGCGGCGTGGCTGGCCAGCCCCAGTCCGATGCCGGTCATGCTCGTGAACAACGGGTGCGCGTAGGGGCTGAACATCCCGCGCACGACGAAGGTGCCGAGGGCGCGTCCTTCGAGCGCCGCCTCGGCGTAGTACTTGATGTTCTCCGTCATGGCGAACCCGAGGCCGACCATCGAAGCGTAGACGATGCCGTCGAGCACGCCGTCGAACTCGTCACGCTTCCAGAAGTAGAGGATGAAGAGGGCGAGCGCCTTCGTCCCTTCCTCGACGAGCGGCGCCGACAGCGCCAGCCCGTAGAGGTCGGCCGCTTCCTCGCCGAAGGCCGCATCGACGGCGACCATGCCGAGGGTGTTGACGATGAGCGCGACGCCGACGGCGACGAGCGCGCCCCAGAAGAACGCGGTGGCGAGCAGCCAGCCCGGCTCCGACTCGAAGCGGTCGATCCAGAGCACCAGCAGAACGTAGACGGGCGCGGGCAGGGCGGCGACGACGAGGCCCGTCAGGAAAGGAACAGGCCCCGTCGAGAAACCGATCAGGAGCAGCGTGACGAGGCCGATGAGGGCGGCGAGGAGCACGGCCGTCGCGGCGACCACCCACCTGAAGGCGCTCCCCGATCTCGGGCGCGTCGCGGCGCGAGGGCCGGGCGCGAGCGCGGGATTGTAGCCGAGGCGTGCGGGGTCGCTCATGGGTCTTCGTCTCGCGCTCGCGCCGCGGGGCGGTCGCTTCTCCCGAACTTGAAACTCTTCCGTTGGATGGCGGGCGAGGGCGGGCGAGTCGGGCACGGGGCCGCGTCGCCGGAGTCGGTCGAAAGTGGTAGACCGGGCCAAGTATATTCGCACGGCGGGGGCGGGTGCCAGATAATTTTTCCCGCGGCGGCGGGCGGCGCGCGCTACGGTCGCCGCTGCACGTTGACAGACCGGGCCGAAAAATTTGAGTATAATGACCCGACCGAAACGGCGAGCCGCCGCTGATGGGCCGCGCGCCGCGCGAGTCCGCGGCCTCAACGTGAGGCGGCGCGGGCGGCCGTCATCGCCCCGGACAGTTCCCGAAGATTCCTTTCGCGGAGAGAAGTTTGTCCACTGATTCAGCCGACGAAGTTGTGGTCAACGCTTCGCACGCGCGACGCGTGGGCGGGCGGCGGCGCGTGATCGCGGCCACGGGGCCGCGCATGCCCTCGACCGCCGGCTACATGGCGGTGGCCGTGGCCGTCGCCACCATCGTCTTCTTCGTCGTCGGTATTATGCTCTATGCCAACGAGGACGAGGCCCCGTGGCTTCTGGCGTCGCTGGCCGGCGGCGGCGTGTTGCTTTTGGCGGCGGCGGCGCGCGAGTTGGTGATGCGTCGCGCGTGGTCGCGCTACACGCGCGACATGGAACTGGAGATGCGCCGCCGCACGAGTGTCCCGCCGCGCGCGACGACGGCGGGACGCGCCGGCGTCCCTTCGAGCGTCCACGCGTCGGCCTCGGCATTACGCAAGCTTCAGAACCGCCTGTCGGAGGCGCCGGCTTCGGGAGCCTCCCCTGAGGCGCACCTCGAAGCGTATCACCTGTGTGAGCAGTATCTGGCGGACGCGGAGGAGGCGATCCGCTCGGCGGGCGGCGGCTCGGACGTGCGCGCGGCCCTGCGCGCCGGACAGGAGCGCGTCCGCACGTTGCAGAAGGGGCACCTGCTGACGTGGGCGCGCGGCGAGGCCACGCGGCTGACGCAGGAGGCGCAGCGGCGCGTGCGTCTGTCGGACAAGATTGAGACGGCGCAACGCGCGCTCGGCATCATCGACGAGGCGCTACGCGTCTACCCCTCGGAGCCGGAGTTGCACCGCTCGGCGACGGCCGTGCGCGACTTCATGGCTTCCGTCAAGGTCGGTCACTGGGTGGAGATGGCTGAGCGCGCGGCCTTCCGCGGGCGTTACGGGCGCGCCATCGCCCGTTACCGCGACGCCCTCTTCTATCTGTCGCGCGCCGAGATGGGCGAGGCGACGCGCGACGCGGCCGCTGAGCGCATCAACCGCGAGATCGAGCTGCTGCGCGCACGGGTCGCGACCGACGAGCGCACGACGACCGTCGGCGCCGACTATGACATCATCGTCGAGGGGCTGGCGCCGGAGTCGGACGGCGACGGGGAGCGGGGCGACGCGCCCGGCGGGGAAGGGCAGACTTGATCTTGAGCCATTGCCCGAAATGCCGGAGTTCGCGCATCCGGCGTGGCTACAGGGACACCCCTCTGCTGCTGCGGGCGATTGGTATTTATAGTCTCCTGTGCGACAATTGCAACCTGCTGTTCAAGGGGTTTGCGGTGCCGGGGACGGTGCCGGCGCGCGGCAGCAGCCGGCGGAAGAAGCGCCGCGGGGAAGATAAGGATCAGGGGGTGCGCGACCGCCCCTAGAGCGTGCGCGCTGGTCGTCCCCGCACTTTTCCGGGCAGCCATCCGCCGTCCGCCAGACATCTACTAACATCTGCCTTCGACCCGGCCCGACACGAAGGTTCGTCAATTCATCAAAGGATTTTGTTATGAGAGTAATGAATAAACTTTTCTTCCGGGCGGCCGCCCTTTGCCTCGTCGCCGCTTCGATGGCCGTGGGCCAGGATCAGCAGCAGGGGCAGCAGTCGTCCTCCGCCCCTTCCTCGGGGCAGCAGACGGGCGCGAACTCGGGCACCCTCGGCATGGTGTCGGACGCGATGGGCATCAAGAGGTATCAGCTCGGCCCCGGCGACGTTGTCGAGCTGCGCGTCTACAACGACCCGACCCTGACGGGCAAGTACACTGTAGACGTTGACGGCAACATCGATATCCCGCTCGTCGGCACCATCCCGGCCAAGTGCCGCACCGATCTGGAGATGAAGGAAGAGGTGCTGAAGGGGCTGAAGAAGTATCTCAAAAACCCCTCGATCAGCCTCTCCGTCGCCGAGCGCAACAGCCGCCCGATGGCCACGGTCTTCGGCGCGGTGCGCGCCCCGACGCGCGTCCAGATGAATCGCCGCGTGCGTCTGATCGAACTGCTCGCCGTCGCCGGCGGGGCCACCGAGCAGGCCAGCGCCGACATCCAGATTTATCACACCGAGCAGATCATGTGTCCGACCGCGGAAGACCTGATCATCATGGAGGCCGAGAAGAAGACCGACGACGCCATCGGCGTGCCCTTCAACTTCTATAACATCGCCGACGTGAAGGCCGGCAAGCAGGACGCCAACCCCTACATCCGCCCCGGCGACATCATCATCGTTCAGGAGGCGTTCCCCATCTTCGTCACCGGCGCCGTCGTCCAGCCGAGCAACCTCTACCTGCGAAACGACATGACGCTCTTCCGCGCCATCGCCCAAGTCGGCGGGCTGCGGAAGGACGCGAAGACCGACAAGATTTATATCTACCGCAAGAGCAAGGGCAAGCCGGCCGAACCGCTCATCGTCAACTTCGACGCCATCAGAAAAAACAAGGCGCCCGACGTACTCCTTGAGCCTTACGACATCGTCGAAGTGCGCGACGCCTCACCCTGGAGCGCGTCCATGCTGCCGAAGACGCTTCTCGGCATCGCCACCGGCGCCGCGCAGAACGTCGTCAGCGCCGGCTCGGTCAGGATCATCAACTAAGGGCGGGGCGCGAGTTCCATCACGTCGGGGCCGGCCGCGTGTGCGACCGGCCTTTTTCTTTTTCACCGTCAAGGACGCCGCTGGCGACTCGGGCCGATTGGCCCGTCTGTGGTAAATTACCCCTTCGTCTTTCGCCGTAATAATCAATCGACAGGAGTTGACCGAATGGATAGCAGGAGCCGCGCGGGCGTAGCCTCGGGCAAGAGTCGTCGCCGCAAGACAATCGTCATCACGCTGGCGGTCGTCGCCGTCGTCATCGCGCTAATCGCCTACGAGCAGGTGGCCCTGCTCTACGTGATCTCGACGCTGAGCGTCGTGGCGCTCCTCTTCATCGTCGCGTGGTCGAACCTGGAGGGCGCGCGCCGCCCCGCGGGCGCTGCGCCGCTCGACGACTCGGCGGCCATCGGCAGCGGGATCGCCGCCGCCGCCCCCGCGAGCAACCCGCGCGGCACGGCCGCGCGCGCCGGCAGGACGAGGCGCTAGGGTCGGCCGCACCCCGCTTTCGACTTCCTACGCTTGCCGCCGCCGCTCACACGCGCGACACAAAACATCATGCCCGACACGTCAGGCCGCACTCGTCTTCAAGGGTAACGCGAAGCGTCCGCGAAGGCCCGCGCGCCGCGCCCGTCGCGTTCGTCACACAGGCCGGTCGCCGCACTGCTCTCAGGAGTTCTAAAGCGGCGGCCGACCTTTTTGTTTGGCGCGTCCCCCCCGCCCTTGCTATGATTCGGAAGTCTCGCGGCAACCGCGAGAGACCCAATTCACCATTACAAACATTCCCCGCGGTAATAAGTTCTCGGCGGACGGTTTTTCCGAATCAAGGGAAGGTTCATGCGTACACTGTTAACCCTCGTTCTCCTGACCGGACTCCTGGCCCTGCCCGCCGCGCCCGCGCGCTCCTACACACTCCAGTACACGGCACTGGGCGCTGCCCTTCAGGTCAAGTGGCCGACCACGACGATCAACATCGCGCTCTCTACTTCGCTCAACACGCCGCCGGCCAACATCGAGGCCACGCCGGCCGAAGTGGTCGCCGCCGCGCGCCGCGCTCTCAAGACGTGGTCAGAGGCCGCGAATATTCAATTCGTCATCACGACCTCGGGCGCCGAGGCGCTCGACCCCAACGACAACATCAGCCTCATCACCGTCTCACAGGTCAACGCCACGCAGCTCAGTTGCTCCCCGATGCAGCAGGGGCGCGCCCGCGTGAGTTTCGACTCCGTCACTGGCAACATTATCGAGGGCGACGTGGCCATCAACCCCAACCTGTGCGCGCGCTTCTCGACCGACGGGCGCGACGGCACCTTCGACCTCGAATCGACCCTCGTCCACGAGCTGGGCCACGTCCTGGGTCTGGAGCACACGGGCGTGGTGGGCGCGTCGATGCAGCCGCGGCAGGGGACGAACGGATTTTACGGCCTGCCCGCGCTGGCGACTCGCACGCTCGCGGAGGACGACCGAACGGGGCTGCGCGCCATCTACGGGCCGCGCGCCGGGACGGGTTCGATTGCGGGCGTGGTCAACTACGCGAGCGGCGCCCCGGCCTTCGGCGCGCACGTCTGGGCCGAGAGCCTGACGACGGGCGAGGTCGTCGCCAGCAACATCGCGCTGCCCACCGGCGCTTACCGCATCGACGCCCTGCCGGCCGGCTCCTACCGAGTGCTTGCGGAGCACCTCAACGAGCCGGTGGACGCGTCCCAGATCGCTTCGCGCTCGGGCGCTTATCAGGGACTGGCGAACGGCACGGCTCCGTTCATCGCGAGGGAGGTCGGCAACTTCGACGTGGCCGACGGCGCCGTCACGCAGCTCTCCTTCACCGTGTCGGGTTCACCCTTGCTCAACCCGGCGTGGATCGGCACGGGCGGGCAACTCTCGAAGATTGCCGCGCCGCTCGTGCCGGGCCGCACGACGAACATTTTAGTCGGCGGCGACGGCATCACCGATGGGAACTTCAGCATCCTCGCAACACCCAGCATAAACTCGCCGCACATGACCGTGTCGAACGTACAGAGTCAGGGCTTCGGCTTCGGCATTCCCGTCATCAGTTTCGACGTGACGGTCGGCGCGGCGGCCCCGCCCGGCGAGTACAGCCTGCGGCTCCAGAACGGGGCGGGCGAGATCGCCTTCGTCACGGGCGGACTGATCATCGACCTGCCCGCCGGCGTGACCACGGGCAACCCCATCGACGACTCGACCTTCTTCGTCGCGCAACACTACCGCGACTTCCTCAACCGCGAGCCGGACGCCGCGGGCCTCCAGTTCTGGACTAATCAGATCACCTCCTGCGGCGCCGACGCCGCCTGCCGTGAAGTCAAACGCGTCAACGTCTCGGCCGCCTTCTTCCTCTCCATCGAGTTTCAGGAGACCGGCTTCCTCGTCTACCGCGTACACACCGCCGCCTTCGCCACACGGGAGCGACTGCGCTTCCGAGACTTCCTGCTCGACCAGCAGCGGGTCAGCCGGGGCGTGGTAATCGGGACGCCCGGCGCCGAGGCGTTGCTTGAGGCGAACACGCTGGCGTACCTGAACGAGTTTGTCGCGCGGCCCCAGTTCCTCGCGCTCTACCCGACGACGCTTTCGGCCGCGCAGTTCGTTGACGCGCTCAACCGGAACGCAAACGGCGCGCTGTCGGCCGACGAGCGCAACACGCTCGTCAATGAACTGACCAACAGCACGAAAAACCGCGCACAGGTCTTGCGGGCCGTGGCCGCGGATGCTGAGCTGCGCGGGGCCGAATTCAACCCGGCCTTCGTCCTGACGGAGTACTTCGGCTACATGCGACGCAACCCCGACGACGCGCCGGAGCCGGGCCTCAACTTCAACGGCTACAACTTCTGGCTCACGAAGCTCAACGGGTTCGGCGGTAACTACATCTCGGCCGAGATGGTCAAGGCCTTCATCACGAGCGGCGAGTACCGGCAGCGATTCGGCCTCTAAAGCCGTTTTTGATTTGCCGTAGGACAGGCATTCCTGCCTGTCATGTGAAATTCAAGACAGGCATTCCTGCCTGTCCTACATAGACTGACGCGACATAACAATAAGGCGGGACGAGTTTTGAAAACTCCTCCCGCCTTATTTTATGTCGCCCGCGGACGCTGCGTCTTGACGACCGCGGCGGCAAGGCGAAGACCCTTCGGCCGACTCAGTCGCCCATGAGGATGCCGTCGCCCATGAGGATGCCGTCGCCGGCCAGGATTCCGTCACCCATCAGGATACCGTCGCCCATCAGAATCCCGTCGCTCATCATGATGCCGTCGAGCGTGATGCCGTCGCCCATGAGGATGCCATCGCTCATCATGATGCCGTCGCTCATCATGATTCCATCGCTCATCATAATGCCGTCGCTCATCATAATGCCGTCGAGCGTCGTGCCGTCGCCCATCAGGATTCCGTCACCCATGAGGATGCCATCACCCATGAGGATGCCGTCGCCCATCAGGATACCGTCGCTCATCATGATGCCGTCGCCCATGAGGATGCCATCGCCGGCCAGGATGCCGTCGCCCATCAGGATGCCGTCACCCATCAGGATTCCGTTACCCTGCACGAAGCCGTCGCTCATCATGATGCCGTCGCCCATGAGGATGCCGTCGCCCATGAGGATGCCGTTGAGGAGGATGGGGTGCTCGTTGAAGAGGACGCCGCCGGAGTAGAGCACGCGCGTCGCGGCCGGGACGAGTTCGCCGCCGATGCGGACGGACTGGCCGAGCTGGCTGAGGGCGACGTTGTGGTTGAAGACCTGATCGCCGGCGCGGAGCTTGTCGGCGTTGGGCACGATGGCGCCGGCCATCTCGACGGCCGCCGCGACGTTCAACTGGCCCGCGCCCTGCCGGAGCTGCGCCTGCATCTTGTCGAACCACACTTCGCCGCCGAGACCCTGCGCCGTGCGGAGCAGCGCGGCCTTGACGAGCACGGGGGAGAGCGTCTTGTTGCGCTCAAGCATCAGCGCAACCGTGCCCGTGACCATCGGGGCGGAGAACGACGTGCCGTAGTACTTGTAGTAGGCGTCGCGCTGCGCGCCCGGCGAGGCCGGGGAGACGACGCGGTCGGGGCGCTGGTCGGCCGAGTAGGTGTCGGCCGTCTGCGACATCGGGGCGACGACGCCGCGGCCGGGCGCGAGCAGGTCGGGCTTGGCGAGGTGGTCGAACTGCGTGGGGCCGTTCGAGGAGAAGCCGGCCATGCGGTCGTCGGAGCGCCACGCCGTGCCGTTGGTGTCGGAAGCGCCGACGGTGATGACGTAGGGGCTGTTGCCGGGGCTTTTGATGGAGCCGTAGACGGTGCGGTAGATGGGCTGGCCGGCGGCGTCCTTGCCCGTCTCGAAGCGGCCGAGGTTGCCGGCGCTGGCGACGACGACGATGCCGGCGCGGACGGCGCGGGCCACGGTCTGGCAGAGCGGGTCGGTCTTGTAGGACTCGCGGACGGTGGCGCCGACGCTCATGTTGATGGCGCGAATCTGGTAGCGCGCGCGGTTGTTGATCACCCAGTTGACGGCGCTCATCACGGCGCTCGTGGAGCCGACGCCGTTGCCGTCGAGGGCCTTGAGGTCGATGATGCTGGCTTCGGGAGCGATGCCGGCGTAGCTGCCCGCGTAGCCGGCCGAGGCCGCGCCGTTGCCGGCGATGATGCCCGCCACGCCCGTGCCGTGACCGGCCTTGTCGGCGTTGCTCACGCCGTCGCCCATCAGGATGCCGTCGCCCGCGAGGATGCCGTCACCGGCGAGGATGCCGTCGGCCTGCGCGCTGCCGGTCGAGGTGAAATCGACGGCGGCGAGGACGCGGGATTTGCCGTTCGTGCCCTGAAAGTCGGGGTGGCCGGCGCTGACGCCGCTGTCGATGACGGCGATGGTGACGCCCTTGCCCGTCAGGCTGTTGCGGCCATTGTTGCCCGAGCCGGCCTGCACAATCGAGGCGCCCGTCGCTTCGCGCGTCAGGTTCATCGAGGCGGCCACGGGGCGGTCGGGCGAAACGTAATGCACGTCTTCACGCGCGGCCAGAGCACCGAGGGCGCTCGCCGGAACCACGGCGACGAAGGAGTCGAGCGCGCCGAAGTCCTGACGGACAGAGCCGCCCTGCGCGGCGACTGCGCTCTTGGCGGCCTCGCGGTTGCCGTTGGTCTGGACGATGATGCGCTGAGAGCCGCCGGCCTGCGTCGCAAACTCGGGGGCGAGTTTGCTGTCGGCCTTGGCGCCCTTGTCGGCTTTCTTCTTGGCCGAGGCTTCGGGAGTGAGCGGGGCGAGAGAGATGGTGAGGAGGCTGATGACGGTCAGCATTGAAGTGGTTCGACGCAACATTTCGTGTCCCTTCTTTCCGGCGCCTGATTTCTGTCTGCTGCCCAAGCAGTGGAGGAAGGAATCGGCGCCACTCAAACTCAAAATTTTCAAGTAAATCGTTGAAGGAGTCTCGAGTTCTGCTCGTGAGGCTTGAGAGCTAAAGGCCGCTTTCACTCTCGAACCCCGAAACTCCTGTCAACGATCTTGCACTCCCCTATTACAACGGACGTGCCACTAAAGAGCACCGCCGAAGGGACACCGGCGGACGCACTTAAACCTCAAAGCTTGAACTGTTTACAGGAACGAACGACGAAGGCGGGAAACTCGCATGACGGAAGCCAATTTGGATACCAAGTATCCACGCCCAGAGCAGAACAGCCGACTAATGCGGGTATCTTGCAAAATCAGCGGCTAATTCAGAAAACTAGACGAGTGTGGATAAGTGTGTACCGGGTATGCAGTGTGTACCCGGTACACACTTAAAGGCTTTGCCTCAAAAGCTCGTCTTGCCTCATAAGTCGGCGGGCTGCCTCAAAAGTCATTGGTTGGCCGCCTTGCTCTGTCTTGCGGCTGTGCCGGGGAACGGCATCCCTTTATCGCGCAGCCTCTCGAAAGTCTTGATTGACCGCCGAAGGTCGCCGATGTCTTTC
>DASVES010000005.1:0-3170 GCA_036380435.1 Pyrinomonadaceae bacterium
ACGACGTGCCGATGCTGCTCGTGCCGCGCTTCACGGTCGGCGACTACACGCACCCGCACCTCGCCGTCGCGGTGCTCGACATGGCCCCGATCAACGAGACCGCCGGCTTCGAGCAGACGGGGATTATCGGCGGCAACATCCTGCGGTTCTTCCGCGTCACCTTCGACTTCGGGCGCGGCGTCGTCCGCATGGAGATGATCCCCGGCTACGTCCCGCCCGTCGCCCAGCCGCGCGAGGCGACCGTCACGCCGCAGGGGTACTGAACGGGATGAAGCAGAGCCTCTACCTTGAGACCTCGGTCGTCGGCGCGTACCTCGACAACGGCGAGCCGTTCCGCCGCGACCTCACGATCCGCTGGTGGGAGCGCGAGATGTCGGAGTACCGCGCGGTCGTCTCGCCGCTCGTCGCGCGCGAGCTGGAGCGCGTGCCGGAGCCGCACCGCACGGGCTACCTCAAACTGATCGAGCCGCTCGAAAGGGTCGAGCTCTCCGACGAGGCGACCATCCTCGCGGAAGGGTACGTCTCGCGCGGCATCTTCCACCGCAAGTACATCGGCGACGCCCTGCACGCCGCCATCGCGTCGGTGCACAAGATCGACTACCTCGTGACGTGGAACTTCGGCCACCTCGCCAACGTCCGCCGACAGGCGCGCATTCGTCTCTTCAACACGGCCGCCGGCTTCTTCGTCCCGCAGATCGTCACGCCGGAATTCCTCGTCTCGGAGTCTACTGAAAAAGTGATCGGTGATAAGTGATGAGTGATAAGATTTGAGTGTTGGCTCTTTTTCTTATAACTTATCACTTGTCACTTATCACGGTTCTTATGTATCGCAAGCCGAAATTTCTGGAAGTGCTTCACGCCATCCGCGAGGAGATGTCGCGTGAGGCCGATTACGACGTGGAGCTGTTCGCCGAGATGGTGCGCTCCGGCGTGCGCCCACGCCGCGGCCCCGCGCGCAACATCCGCGGTGTGCGCACGCACGCCCCCGCCGCCGGCGAGGAGCAACGGGACGAGTCCCCGCCCCGGCCGGTCAGGCAACGCAAGCGCGCCGCGAGGTGAGCGCGTCGCCGTCGCCGGCTGCTTCCGGCATTAGCGTGCGAAAAGAAAATTGCTTTACTGACCTCTAACCTCTAACCTCTGACCTCTGCTTTTATGGAAGAGACGTTTGAAGCCATCGGGCTGGATGTGCCGAGCGAGAGGGACTTCAACCGGCTCGCCGAGCGCGCGGGCGATCAGGGCGAGCCGACGCGCCTGCCGCGCCGCGGCGCCGTGCTGCACGGCCGCTGCTGGAAGCTCGGCGAGGGCCTCGAAGTCTGGACGGTGCTCTACGAGTCGGAGACGGGCGAAATCTTCTACGCCGACTGCCGCCCCGGCTTTCGCGCCCGCTATACGCAGCGCGTCAGCCCGTGGGCGCTCACCGAGTACGACGAAGACGGCGAGGCCATCGTCCACGGCTACTGCGACGGCACCGACACCGAGGTGCTTTTCGAGTTGCAGAATCTGACCGAGGTCGGCGCCGCCGGCTTCGGCGCGCAGGAACTCTACGTGGGCCTGTGCGGGCTGGCTTACCGCGCGGAGGTGTCGGACGCGGGCGTCGCGCCGGCGCGCTGGCAGCCGCTCGACGCGGTCGCGCCCGCGCGCGCCACGCACGAGAACGACTGGAGCCTGCGGGGCCGCGTCATCTCCTTCAAGCCCCTGCGTAACCCCCTGACGGGCGGCGAACTCTACTGGGTCTATCTCGACCTCGAACGCTTCAAGCTCGAAGTCCTCGTCAACCAGCGCGCGCTCAGCGGCGGCCGGCTCTTTGTCGGCGCGCAGCTCTCGGCCGAAGTCTGGCTTCAGGGCCACCTCCTCGACCAGCGCGTGCTGCGCTCTCGTTACGAGGGCGTGGACACCTCCTCGACCGTCTTCGACCACTGGTCTCACCTGAAGCGGAGGAATTGAACGACAGAGGTCAGAGGTCAGAGGTCAGAGGATAGTAAAAACCAATCCATCTTTCACTGACCTCTAACCTCTAACCTCTGACCTCTGTTTTTATGTTCAAGCGTCTCGTCCCCGTCGCCATCGCCCTCCTGTTTCTCGCGGGCGCCGGCTTCTACCTCTTCAATCGCTACTGGATTCACCGCTACGACGAGATGATCGCCCGGCAGGCGTCCGTCTATCGACTCGACCCCGAACTCGTGTGGAGCATCATCCACGAGGAGACCTACTTCAGCCCGTGGAAGGTGGGCGAGGACGGCGAGATCGGTCTGATGCAGGTGACGCCGACGGTGGGCCGCGAATGGGCCGCCGAGACCGGCATGCGCGAGCTTGAACAACAGATGCGGGGCGACCCGGCCGCGGCCCTGCGCGACCCCGAGCGCAACATTCAGGTCGGCTGCTGGTATCTGGAAAAAATCTCGAAGGACTACCGCGACACGCCCGGCGCCGAGGCGCGCGTCGTCGCCGGCTACAACGCCGGCCCCAGCCGCGCGCAGGAGTGGAACCGCACCGAGCGCGGCGCGCCGCCGCTCACCGCCGAAGAGTTCATCGCGCGCATCGACATCCCCTCGACGCGCGCCTACGTCTCGAACATCATCGCGCGCTACCGCGCGAAGAAAGTAAGCAGTAAGCAGTGAGCAGTAAGCAGTGAAGGCAAGCAGTCAGGAGCGAGCAGAAGGGCGCCGCAGATGCGACACGTGAACTCGAATAAGGCCAGACCGGCCCGCGACAACTTCCTACTGCTCACTGCTCACTGCTTACTGCTCACTCCCCGGAGGGGCCTGTGACCTACAGGCAACTGCTCGCGGGCAACGCCGACCTGCGCCGCCTGTGGATGGGGCAGGCGGTCTCCGAGGTCGGCGACTGGCTGAACAACATCTCGGTGCTCGCGCTCGTTATCGAGCTGGCGGGCGGCGGCCGGGTGGGGCTGGCGATTGCCGTCTACGCCATCGCGCGCCACCTGCCGCTGTTCGTCTTCGGCCCGGTCGCCGGAGTCGTCGTGGATCGACTGAGCCGGCGGCGCGTGATGATCGCGGCCGACCTCCTGCGCGCCGCGCTCGCCCTCGGCTTCCTCCTCGCCGCAAGCGGGCGTTCGCTCCCCATCATCTACGCCGTCGGCGCATCTCTCTTCGCCGTCTCAGCCTTCTTCAACGCCGCCAAGCGCGCCGCCGTCCCGAACCTCGCGCGCG
>DASVES010000006.1:0-4004 GCA_036380435.1 Pyrinomonadaceae bacterium
ATCAGGGGCGGCGACTCTTTTGTCGTCAATTCGATTGTGCCAGTTGTGAATCTATGTGAACGGAGGGTGGGCGACTCCGGTATCAAAGAGTCGCAAATTCGCCTTCACTAATTCCTGCTTGACGCAGGATGCTCCGGAGCGTGCCGGCGGCGATTTCTTTGTGCTTCGGGACAACTGCCGTGCGTGTCCCTTCGGCGGTAATCCGTGCGAATTTAATGTGACTGCCACTCTGCCCTGCTTCCGCAAAGCCCGCTGCTTCCAGCTTGCGTTTGACTTCGCGAAAAGGGAGCGGCTTCACGCGGCTACCTCAACCTCAACCTGTCGGACTTGCGGCGCAATTGTGGCGACGGGGGGCGCAAAGTGTAACCCTAAAGCGTCGCTTAGATTGTCTAAGGCTTCTGTTTCGGTTGCGCCCTGTGAAGCAACATCAACTTCAAGGCATTGAGCGATAAACCACGCGCCTTCCTGCCAAACTGTCGCATTAAAGCTTCGTTTCATTGTTGCTCCTCCTCCTAAGAACCAACTACTCATGGGATTTTAGCACGCTTAATTGGACACGAAACAAGTTGCTAAAATAATCCGCTTTGCTCGCCTTGTTCGCGTCGTTTGCGTTCGGCGCGTTTGAAGGTGGCGGCGTTGAGGCGCGGGTAGTGCGCGGTCGCCTTGCCGGTGAGGAGGTCTTCAATCGTGAGGATTTGAACACGCGGGAAGTTGCCCCACGCGGACGTGTGGAAGCCGGCGCTGACTGCTTCTTTAGCCATGTCTCTGGTCGGCGGCTGGCGCCCGTCTCGCATGAGCTTGACGGGCACACGTGCTCCTCAGTTATGGGGTTTGCTTCGGCGGTTCTTCGGCCCGCTTGCGCGTCAGTCCCCGCTTGCGGTCGCTCTTGCGGGTGTAGCCGAAGGCTTCGTTTAGCTCAACAGAATAAGTCAAAGGTAAAAAGGATGAAGACACAGGTGAGGGTGATTGCTCCCCTCGCCTGTGTCTTCTCTTTTCCCTGTCCCTGTCGGCCTTTGCCTTTTCCTATTACTTAACTCAGCCCGAGCCGCGCGCGGTACTCGCTGGAGAGGATGAAGGCGCGGATCATCTCGTTGTAGTGGGCGTCCGTGTTGGGTATCTTGCTGTTGAGGATGTTGACCCAGAAGTTGAAGCCCGCGGCATCGCAGACCTCCGGGTCGCACGTCCGCTGCAAGTACGTCAGGTAAGCCTGCTTGACGAAGGCGCGGTTGTAAGTGGTCGTCCCGCGCAGGTTGGCGGCCAGCTCCGGGTGGGCCGCGATGAACTCGCCCGAGTAGTAGAAGGCCCGCGACACGTCCACCTGCTTGCGGTCGCGACAGCCTTCGTCGTTGCCGCAAGAGGCGATCTGATTCGTCCAGAAGTCCCAGCCGTCGATGTCAGGCTCGCGGCCGAGGAAGTCGAGGTAGTGCTGGCGGACGAAGAAGCGCGCGCCGTCAACGCGAGCGACCAGTCCGGGGAAGATTTGGGTGATGAAGACATCGCCCGTCCGCCGGTCGCGGCTGATGCTGGTCGGTGACACGAGCGGGCTGGTGAAGACGAACGGAGGCCCCGCCGTCGAACTGAAGTACAGCATCCGGCCCGGCGCGCCCCCGAGCATGTTGGTGCTGAATTCAAGGACGAGAAAATGGTCGGGATTGCTTCCACGTCTGATGGCGTGCATGTCAATCGCCGTGCTCAGTCCGCCGATGAACGTCGTTTGGCCGCCCCCGACGAGATCAACCTTGCGAACCTCCGAGCGTCCCTGCTCGAACGGGAAGCCCGTCAGCAGCGTCACCAGCAGTTGGTCGCCATAGAGCCGGACGCTGTCAGGGACGGCGTCCATCACGGGCGGGCCGGGGGGAGTCATGCTAGTCCTCGCTATCGGCGCGAAGGTCGTCAGGGTCGCGCTCGTGTGCGAAAAGATGCCGACCGTCTTGACGAGGTTCAGGCCCGCATCGTTGACGTAGAGCAAGCCCCCTGACACGGCGACGCCGAACGGGTTCGAGGCGCGCACATTGGCCGGAAAGTCGGGCCTCGGTTCCGCGACGAAGTTTGGGAAATCGACGACCAGCTCGATGGTCAGCGTCTCGCCCAGCGCGGTGCTGAGCACCACCTGTCCGCCGTTCTTGAGCGTCGTGTGGTCGGCGCTCGTGAGCGCGAAGCTGGCCGTGCCGGTCTCGACGTTGGAGCTGGCGCGGATTGAAAGCACCGAACTCATGATCGGCGACGAAGGCGCGGGACTCTCCTTCTCCGTGCCGGGGTTGGGGCCGGGTTCGACCGAGTCGCCCGTCGAAATGGTCATGTAGAGCGTGTCGCCGGCGAGCGCCAGCCCCGAAGGCCCGGACGGGGCGGGTGCTCCGCCGAGGGCGTTGATCCCTGACGGAAGACCGTCGAGGATCGTGCGGCGGGCGCCGGTATTGCGGTCGATCAGGGAAAGTCGTCCGGTGTTGGGGCCGTTGCCCGCTTCGGCGACGAGCAGGTTGCCCCGGCCCGTCAGGACGGACTTCGTCGGGGCCTTGAGGCCGCTGGCGAACGGGGTTGAGGTGGCCTGAGCCAGCACGTTGACACACGCCAGAACACACGCGAGGGCAACGGAGATAGTCAGCGCAATCTTTCTGGGATTCATTATCCTCTCCTTTCAGGTCGAGCGCCGACATCGACTTGCGAACGCCGGCGAGGGTTCTCCTTTAAACAATTCCTCCCCCTTGAACTTCGACGCAAACATCGGGGGGCGAAAAGTATTCCACTAAGTCTTATTTTGCAAGAGAAAACTTTCGCGGCGGCCGTCATTTGTCCTCATTAAATTACGCGAGACCCGCCCGGCAAAACCCGCACGGTCAGGGATAATATTTTCAACTGAAGGGGCCGGAAGTGTTGTTGAGTGGTGATAGAATCCGCGGGGCGAGCCTTTGATCTTCATTCTTGACGACAAAAGACGCGCGGGCGAAGTGTTCTCTTCCGGTTGTGAACACTTCGCCCGCGCGTCTTTTGTTACTCATGCGCCCAACCGTCGGGCTGCTACATCCCGAGCACGGTGACGAGCTCCTGCACCGACGCGGCGCTCTTCTGGAGAGCGATGCGCTCCTCGGCCGTGAGGTTGATCTCGATAATCTGTTCGAGACCGCGCGCGCCGAGTTTGCAGGGCACGCCGACGTAGAGGCCCTGCACGCCGTACTCGCCTTCGAGGTAGGCGGCGCACGGCAGAATCTTCTTCTTGTCCTTGAGTATCGCTTCGGCCATCTCGACCGCGGCGGCCGACGGCGCGTAGTAGGCCGAGCCGGTCTTGAGCAGTCCGACGATCTCGGCCCCGCCGTTGGCCGTGCGCTTCACGATGGCGTCGAGCTGATCCTTCGGCAAAAGCTCCGTGACGGGGATGCCGGCGCAGGTCGAGTAGCGCGGCAGCGGCACCATCGTGTCGCCGTGACCGCCGAGGACGAAGGCCGTGACGTTCTCCACTGACACGTCCAGCGCCTCGGCGAGGAAGCAGCGCATGCGCGCCGAATCCAACACGCCGGCCATGCCGATGACGCGGTGCTTGGGGAAGCCCGAACGCTTGAAGGCCACCTGACACATCGCGTCGAGCGGGTTCGAGACGATGATCAGGACCGACTCCGGCGAATAGCGCACCACCTGATCGACGACGTTCGAGACGATCTCGGCGTTCGTCTTCAGGAGGTCGTCGCGGCTCATGCCGGGCTTGCGTGGCAGCCCGGCCGTGATGATGACCACGTCGGAGTCTTTGGTCTGCGCGTAGTCGTTCGTCGCGCCTGTGAGCCGCGCGTCGAAGCCTTCGACGGGCGCGGCCTGCGCGAGATCGAGCGCCTTGCCCTGCGGCATGCCCTCGATGATGTCCACGAGCACCACGTCGCCCAGTTCCTTGCTCGCCAGCCAGTGCGCGGCGGTCGCGCCGACATTGCCCGCGCCCACCACAGTGATCTTGTTTCGTTTACCCATCGCTTTTCATCCTTTCAAACTAGAGACAGAATTTTGCCGGTGGAGATCACAAC
>DASVES010000007.1:0-27871 GCA_036380435.1 Pyrinomonadaceae bacterium
CCGCAGTGGTGCGCGCTCGCGAGGTCGGCAGGGACAACTGGAAGAAGGAGGCGGGCTACCACCGCCGCTCGCTGGCCGAGACGGCGATGATGCGCCTGAAGACGATCTTCTCCGACAGGCTTCGGGCGCGAGAGTGGCGCAGGCAAGTTACCGAGTTGAGAGTGAGGTGTGTTGCGATGAACCGAATGACGAGCCTGGGGATGCCGCAGAGCTACGCCGTCTGAGTCATCGGCGAAGCGGGTGAAGTCTACTCACCCTCATTTATGCAACAACGCCTAGTAGACGTACTATTAGCCGCCAGTAAAGACGCCCATTCGGGCGTCTAATCCGGGGCCGCTCACGGTTTCCCCTTGATTTTCTCAACCCCGCGACGTATTTTGCCGCCCAAGCCTCGCCCGATTAGACGCCCTCACCCGTCAGGAGCACCTCACCATGTCCCAACTGCTCGACAGGGTGCGCGGAGCCGTCCGCGCCCGCCACTACAGCATCCGCACCGAGGAAGCATACCTCCGCTGGATTCGTGAGTACATCCTCTTCTTTAACAAGCGCCACCCGTCGGAACTCGGCGCCCCGGAGGTCGGCGCCGTCGTCTCTCACCTGGCCGTGCAGCGCAACGTCGCCGCCTCCACGCAGAAGCAGGCGCTCTCGGCGCTCCTGTTCCTCTACCGCGAAGTGCTCGACCAGCCCATCGAGTGGGTAATATCCGGCTACTAAACTCAGCTTGAACTTAGCTCAAAATGGAAGAAGGCCCGCTTCTAACTTTATGTTAGTGCGGGCCTTCCGGTGAACTGATGGGACTAGCCTTCCCGACCGCTCACATCAATCCTTTTGAGTGGGTCGCCGCTTCGAACGGAGTCGTGAACGAACTCTCGATAGCGCCGTCCGAAGCTTATCAGGCTTCAGCCACCTCACTGTGATAAGAACTCATACTTGTTTGATCACCTCCTTTCCAGTGTTACCGCCGAATATAGACGACAACAAATTGTGCGTCAACCGTTATTTTCAACAGCCATACGGACGGCCATCTTTCAAGCCCCGCGTCGATAGACGAGCCTTCCGGCGATGAACACGGCCCATGCGTGCTCGACGCCGAAGAAGTAGGCCAGCTCGCGGTAGTCGTGGGCGTCGTGGACGACGAAGTCGGCCAGTTTCCCTTCTTCGAGCGTGCCGAGGTCGCGTCCGCGCCGGAGGCTGTGGGCGGCGTTGACGGTCGCCGCCGAAAGGCCCTCGGCGGGCGTCATCTTCATGTGCGTCGAGGCGAGCGAGAGCACCATGGTCATCGAGGGCGTGGGCGACGATCCCGGATTGAAGTCCGTGGCGACGACGACACTGAGGCCGCGCTCGATCATCTGGCGCGCCGGCGGGTACTGCCGCGAGCCGAGCGCGTAGACCGAGCCGGGCAAAAGCACCGGCTGCACGCCGGCCGCGCGCAAGGCTTCGATCCCGGCGGCGTCGGCGTGTTCGAGGTGGTCGGCCGTCGCGGCGCCGAGTTCGGCGGCGAGGCGCGCGCCGCCCGAGAGTGAGAGCTGGTCGGCGTGGACGCGCAGTCCCAGACCGTGCGCGCGCGCGGCGAGCAGAATCTCCCGCGACTCATCGACGCCGAAGACGCGCCCCTCGCAGAACACGTCGCAGAACTCCGCCAGCCCTTCGCCGGCCACGCGCGGCAGCATCTCTTCGATGACGAGTCGGACATACTCGGCGCGGTCGGCGCGGTGTTCTTCGGGGACTTCGTGCGCGCCGAGGAAGGTCGGCACGAAACGCAGCGGCGTCTCCTCGCCGAGACGCCTGACGACACGCAGCATCTTCAACTCGTCCTCGACCGTGAGGCCGTAGCCGGACTTCGCCTCGACGGTCGTCGTGCCCGTCCGCAAAAACCACTGCGCCCGTCGTTTCGACTCCGCGAAGAGTTCGTCCTCGGAGGCGGCGCGTGTCCGCCTGACGGTCGCACGGATGCCGCCGCCCGCCGCCGCGATCTCCTGATAGGTGGCGCCCTCGGCGCGTCTCTCGAACTCGTCGGCGCGATTGCCCGCGAAGACCGGGTGCGCGTGCGCGTCCACGAAGCCGGGCGCGACGACCCGGCCGCCCGCGTCGAACACCTCCGCGTCCCTCTCTATCAGCGGCTCGATCTCGGCGCGCGTCCCCACACGGGCGACTCGTTCGCCACTGACGAGCATCGCGCCGTCCTCGATGATCGACAACTCGCGCAGCTCCGCGCCGACACGCGGACGGGCCGGGCCGCGCAGGGTGACGAGCTGCGAGCAGTTGACGACAACAAAAGTCTCAGACACTTGCGGCACGCTCCTTCCTCCGCGCGCGCCGCGAGAGCAGGGCGTAGACGAGGAGTGTGAGGAGCAGGAGGTCGATGAGTCCCGCGGAGGCGACCGCCGCGAAGCTCGGCCCCTCGTCGGCGTCGCCCGCAGCGCGCGGGAAGACGAGGCGGGTCAGCGGGAGCGGCCACGCGAGGAGGTAATAGAAGAAGCCCGACGCCCACGCGGGCGGGTGGCCCGGCCTGTACCATTTGTTCAACTGCGCCAGCGCCACCGTGTCGGCGAACATCACGACGGCCGCCAGCACCGCCGACAGCAGCCAACGCTTCCATGTCTTCTTAATCATCGCGCTCTCTCTCGAAAACAGTACCGCGAGCGGTAGCGAGCGGGTGTCCGTGCCGAGGACACACCCGCTCGCTACCGCTCGCGGTACTGTGCTTGAGTCAATGAAATCCCTTTAGGCCGACGAAGTGTGGTCGTGGACGATGCGCCAGCCGGCGGCGGTGCGGCGGAAGAGGAGCGTGAAGCGTCCGCGCGGGTCGCCGGAGACGCCCGTGAGATGCCAGCGGCCGACGGCCGCGACGTAGAAGGGGCTGACCGGGCGGAACTCCAGCTCCGTGAATTCGAGCGTGCCCATCTTCTCGCGGGTGTCGTAGGTTCGCTTGTAGCGGTCGAGGACGGTCTGCCAGCCGCGCGTGACGGCGTCGCCGGAGACGAAGGTGGTCGTCTCCTCGCGCGCGTAGCCGTCCATGAAGCCCTCGATGTCGCCGCGGTTCCACGCCGCCTGCTGCTCCTCGATCACCTTGCGCACGGCCGTCACCGCCTGCTCGCCCTCCTTGTCCGAGACCTCGGAGACGTTGGCGCAAGCAGAGTAGAGCGCGGCGGCCGAGGCGGCGAGCGACGCCGCGAGGCCGAGAGAAAGTCTGCGTTTCATGTCAGCGTACACCTTTCGACGAGATGATTTGCAGTCCCCGCCTGAGTGTTCTTTGTCGGTGGCGGCGCGCCGAATCATACGCCCGCGCGCGCGGCCAACCAAGCGCGCACATCCAAGCGCATGGCGGAGGTGAACTCGTGGCCGGCGTCGTAGCTTTTGGTCTCCACGTCGGCGGCGCGTGCGCGCAGGCGCGCGGCGTAGTCGGCGACGCGCTCGGGCGGGTAGAACTCGTCGCGCGCGCCGTGGAGGTAAAGGACGGAGGCGCGCGTTCGCCGGTAGAGCGTGCTCTCTTCCCAGTCGCCGGGCAGACCGCCGCAGACGCCGATGACGCCGCGCAAGCGTTCGGCGTGCGTGAAGGCGAAGCGGAAGTTGAGGGCGCAGGTCTGTGAGAAGCCGAGCAGGAAAACCGCGTCGGGGCGAACCACTGACTGGCGGTCGAGCGCATCGACCAAGTCGAGCAGCGCGCGGTGGTGGAGCGCGACCGACTCCTCGGGGCGGAAGTTGGTGAGCCAGCCGAAGCCGTAGCGCAGCGGGCCTCCGGACACGCGCGCCTCCTTGATGTGCTGGTGCGGGCCTTGCAGCGACGCGACGGCGAACCCCTCCGGCGCGACCTCTCGCGCCACGCGCATCATCCAGCCCTTGTTGTCGCCGTAGCCGTGCAGCGCGACCAAGAGCGGCGCGGGAGTCTGCGCCGGCGCGTGGAGATCGTAGTAGAGCTTGATCTCGGCCGTGAGCGTGCGCTCAGTTTGCAAAGGTTCTCGCTCGGTCTGGTTCATCATGTGGAAACTTTCAGGCTCAGGCCACGGCTGGCAATCGAGCACATGGAGCCGGGTCAGTGGACTTTTAGTTGACGTATCCATCGCCGCCGTTTTCGTTCGTTGGCCCGTCGTTATCATCAGCCGTCCCGCTCTCCTGCGTCGCGGGGCCGAGTGACAGCGCGTTGTCTTCTTCGAGGCTCCAGACTTCAAAGAGGTCTGGGGGTACTTCGGTGACGAAGCGGGAGGGGCGCTGGAGGAGGGTCTGGCGGGTGTGGTCGGTGGCGGTGAGGGGGTAGGCGATGTAGAGCTGGTCGCGGGCGCGGGTGATGGCGACGTACCAGAGGCGGCGCTCCTCTTCTTCGCCCTCGGCGTCGCGCAAAGAGCGGGGGCTGGGGAAGCGTCCGTCGGAGGCCCAGATGAGGAAGACGACGCGCCATTCGAGACCTTTGGCCTGATGGACGGAGGAGAGCGTGAGCAGTTCGTCTTCTTCGCCGCCGGAGACTACGTCCTCGCCGGTTAAGGGTTGGGGGCCGCCGTAACGTTCGGTGGAGAGGAGGGCGAGTTCGCCGAGGAAGTCTTCCGTGGAGTTGTAGCGGGCGGCGTAGAGGGCGAGCTGGCGGAGGTCTTCGAGGCGCGTCTCGGCGTTCTCGTAGTTGGCGGCGAGGTAGGATTCGTAGCCGCGCGCGAGGATGAGTTCGATCTGGCGCGCCGGGGTGGCGCGGGTGTCGTCGGCGAGCAGGCTTTCGACGAGGGCGCGGAACTCCGTCCAGCCCGTGCCGCGCGTGCGGACGGCTTCGTCGGCGCCGCCGCGCACGACTAAAGCGAGCGGGTCGGGCGCGTAGGCGAGGCGTTCCCAGACGCGCGCGGCCGTCGCCTGTCCGACGTTCGGGACGAGACGGAGCACGCGCTTCCACGCAAGCTCGTCGCGCGGGTTGACGACGAGGCGAAGGTAGGAGACCACGTCCTTGATGTGCGCCTGCTCGAAGAAGCGGACGCCGCTGCGGACGGCGTAGGGGATGCCGCGGCGCGTCAGCTCAAGCTGGAGTTCGAGTGAGTGATAGTGTGAGCGGTAGAGGATGGCGATCTCTTCGAGGGGGACGCCCTCGTCGCGCAGCTCAAGGACGCGGGAGGCGACGAAGGCGGCCTGCTGGTCGGCGTCGCGGCAGGGGACGAGCGCGGGCGGCAGGCCCAAACTGGGGCGCGCGGCGCGTAGAGTTTTTTCAAACTGCTTGCGGTTGGCGGCAATCGAGACGTTGGCGACGGCGAGGATTTCGGGCGTCGAGCGATAGTTCGTCTCAAGGCGGAAGGTGCGCGCCTCGGGGTAGCGTTTCGGGAACTCGTAGATGTTCGCCCACTCCGCGCCGCGCCACGCGTAGATGCTCTGCGCGTCGTCGCCGACGACCATCACGCCCCGGTGCTTGACGCCGAGCAGGTCAACGATCTCGGCCTGCAACTTGTTCGTGTCCTGATACTCGTCAACGAGGATGTGCTCGAACTGCTCCTGATAGAGACGCGCGACTTCGTCCTTCTCTTCGAGCAGGCGCTTCCAGTTGAGCAGCAGGTCGTCGTAGTCCATCACGTTGCGCTCGCGCTTGCGCTCCATGTAGACGCGGTCAACTTGTTTGACGGCCGCCGTCAGCGGCTCGAAGTAAGGGTGCCGGCGCGCGATTGTATCTTCGATGGGCTGGTCGGTGTTGGTGGCGAAGCTGATCACGTCCTGCAAGACCTCGGCCTTGGGGAAGCGGCGCGCGCGCGTGTCCACGCCCGCCTCGACGATGCACGCGGAGAGAAGATCGCGCGCGTCCTCCGAGTCGAGAATCGTGTAGTTCGCGGTGTAGCCGATTGATTCGGCGTGGCGGCGCAAGCACAGGTTGGCGATGCGGTGGAAGGTGCCGCCCCAGACGCGCCGCGCGGCGTCGGCTTGCGCGCCCGCCAACTGTTCGACGCGGCGCAACATCTCGCGCGCCGCGCGGTTCGTAAACGTCGCGAGCATGATGCGCGCCGGCGAGACGCCCTGCTCGACGAGGTAGGCGACGCGGTAGGTGATGGCGCGTGTCTTCCCACTGCCTGCGCCCGCGATGACGAGCGCCGCGCCGGGCGGGGCCGTCGCCACCGCCAACTGTTCGGCGTTCAACTCCTCGCGGTAGCGCGCCAGCCTGTCCGGCAGCCCGGCCCCCGCGGGCCGCTTGATGACGTATCGCTTCATCGTTCGTGGCTTATAGCACGCCGTCGGGCCGCGCGCGAAGCGGATTGTTGTCGGCCGCTTCGGACGAGCGTTGACTTGACTCCGATGTTGACATATCGTCGCTGCCGCTTCTGAAACGCTCGAGAGATGGAAACCCACACGCGTCGCCCGCCCCGGCGTGCGTCAACCCGAACCGGCGTGTCTTCACGACAGCCGCCTTCAGCCGAAACGGAGGAACCCGATGAGGATTAAGAACGTCGTCGTTGTAGCCAGCCTGCTGCTCGCCTGTGCGCCGCAAATGCCGCGCGCGCAGGAGAACACCAACAGACCGCGGATCGGCCCGATCAGGATACTCAGGCCCGACCTGATCGTGAAGGAGTACCAGTTCGCCCCGACCAACAACAAAGGCTTGCGCGTGAGGGTCGCCAACATCGGCAACGGCAACGCGGGCGCGTGCGTCCTGCGTCTGACCATCCGCAAGATCAACGGCGTCGCGGTCGGCCGGACGATGGACATGAACGTCCCCCCCATCGCGGCGGGCGCCGACGACTGGATCACCTTCATCGCCGACGGCATTCTGCCGAAAGCCGTGGACATCAAGGACACGACCTTCAAGCTCAACGTAGACTTCCACAAGGTGGTGAGCGAGTCGAAAGAGAACAACAACGAGAAGTGGCACAACCTCTGAGCGGCGACGCGCCGGAGCATCACACACGCGTTAGCCGGTAGCCCGACCGCGGGGGAGGGCCGAACGCGGGAAGGCGGAAGTCGAAAGGGGAAAGTGAAGCAGCGGCAAACGCTCTTTCACTCTTCCCTTTCGACTTCCGCCTTCTTCTTTCAGCCCGCCTCGACGAGCGCGATCTCCCCCGCGCTCAGCCCGTACAACTCGTAAACCAGTTCATCCAACTGCCGGTCAACCGCCGCGCACTTGCGCTCGTACAGATTCCGCTCCGCCTCCGTCCGCACTCCAGCCAATTGTCGTTTCGCCGTCAACATTTGCTCGACTAACTTAACAACCTCCTTCGGCCGCTTTGGCGATGCGGAATGAGGATTGACGCGCCTTCGGTTTTCACATATCGTGGCGCGGTCTTGCTAATGCTTCACGGCGTTTCCGACCGCGCGCGCGGCGCGGTTTCTCAGGCCGCTTTTCCTTTTCTCACGCTCCTGACAGCGGCGCCCCTTGAACGCGACGCTCGCCGCTCGCGCGGCGGGCGAGGAGGCCACACATCATGGCGACGACCAACGACGCACGGCAGAAGAGACTCGCGCAGATGGACTGGGACGACATCGAGGGCGCGCTCGCGCCCGCCGCGTCGCGCCGCGTCGCGGGACGCACGCGCAGCGCCGCGCGCTCCAGTGCCGACGCCGCGGCTTTGCGCGACTACTTCGGCGATGCCGAGTATGAGTATTTACAGAAGCTCGCCAGCCACGCCGCCTCGATGCGCTCGCGCGCCACCGAGCCGCTCCCCAATGTCGTCCTCGTCCCCGGCATCATGGGGTCGGCGCTCTCCTCGACCAGAGGCGCCGACATCGATCTCATCTGGGTCAACTTCGCGCGCCTCGCTCTGGGCCGCGTCGAGCGGCTCAAGCTCAACGAGGACGGCACGCGCGACGCCGACTCCACGCGCGCCGTCTCGGCAAGCGCCCTCGTCCAGCTCGCCTACGCGCGCACCGTCCTGTGGCTGCGCGCCCGCTGGAACGTCGAGCCTTACGCCTTCGACTGGCGCAAGGACATCGACGCCGCCTCCGACGGTTTAGCCAAACACATCCGCGCGAAGTTCGGCGGCCGTCCCGCGCACATCGTCGCCCACTCGATGGGCGGTCTCGTCTCGCGCAACTTCATCCGGCGCGAGCGCGAGCTTTGGAACCGGATGCGCGACGCCGAGGGCGAGCGCGGCGGACGCCTCATCATGCTCGGCACGCCCAACTACGGCTCCTACGCCATCCCGCAGGTGCTCACCGGGACGGAGACTTTAATCAAGTGGCTCGCCCGCGCCGACGTGAGACACAGCCGCGCCGAAGTCGTCGAAATCCTCAACACCTTCGTCGGCAGCTACCAGATGCTCCCCGCGCCGAGCCGCATCCCTTCCGCCACGCAGGCCATCTACCGCGCGAGCACGTGGGGCGACCACCCCGTCTCGGAGAGACACCTGCAACGCGCCATGGAGTTTCACGACAACCTTGAGAAAGACAACACGGTCGATCCGACGCGGATGTTCTACGTCGCGGGCAGCGGGCGCGAAACGCTCTCGGGCCTGCGCGTCCTGTCGCCGGGCGAGTTCGACTACACGACCACTTTCGCCGGCGACGGCCGCGTCACGCACGAACTCGGCCTGCTCAAAGATGTGCCGACCTACTACGCCGACTGCTCGCACGGCGACCTCGCCACCGACGAGATGGTGCTCACGGCCGTCGAGGAATTGCTCGGACACGGGCGCACCGCTTCCCTGCCGCAGCAGCCGCCCGTCGCGCGCTCGGCGCGGGCCGCGAGCGCGCGCTGGACGCGCGGCGCGGGCCAGCAGGAGGTCGCCGAGGAATTGAAGACGGTCGCGCGCCAGATCGACGAGGGGACGGCCGACCCGCGCGAGGTGCGTAAGGCCGAGCGCACGCTCGCGCGCGTCATCATGGGACGCGACGTGGAGCCGGAAGAGATTCCTCACGTCGCCGAAGAAGACGAGAACGCGCGCAAGCGGCAGCAGCGCATCGACCTCAAAGTCCGCGTCGTGCGCGGCGACATCACGCGCATCGACACGCCGCTCGTCGTCGTCGGCCACTATCAGGGCGCCGCCCCGACGGGCTCGGTCGGGGCCGTTAACCGCGCCATCGACTACTGGATCAGCCGCGCCGGCGAGCACGGCATGATCGGCGCGGGGCTGGGACAGCTCTTCTTCATCCCCACGCCCGGCCGGCGCATGAAGGCCCGCTCCGTGCTGCTCGCCGGCATGGGCGAGTTCGGGAAGTTCCGCCGCGACAGCGACGCGCGCTTCCTGATGATGAACGTCACGCTCGCCGCCGCCACGCTCGGCCTCGACCGCTTCGCCACCGTCGCCATCGGCGGGGGCCGGGGCAACATGTCGAAGGAGGCGGCGCTGCGCGGCATGGTGCAGGGCGTCTGCGAGGCGCTGCACCGATTGCCCGCGCGACGCGGCGCGGCCTCCCTGCTTCGACAACTCGTCGTCGTCGAGAACGACCCGCAACAGTTCAATGAAGTTCTCGACATCCTCGAAGGCTTTGCGGAGAAGCCGCCCGTCGAGGAATTGAGTTTGAAGGTGTCAAAGCAGATCATGCGTCCCACGCGCGCTAAGCAGAAGGCGGCCGCCCGCCCCTCAGACTTGAGTGAGGGCGCGGATGAGACGCGCATCCACATCGAGCGCAGCGGCGACTCTTTCCGCTTCTCCGCCATCACCAACAACGCCGTCATCCCCGTGCGCGACGAGCCGGTCAATCCGAAGTTTTTGCAGGAGGCGGCCGAGCGCCTGATGTCCACGCTCAAACGGCAGGATCAGGAGAAGTATGGGCAGCTCCTCTACAGCTACGTCTTCCCGCAGGACTTTCATCAGGTGGTGGACACGGGCAGAGACCTCACGCTCGTGCTCGACCGCACGACCGCGGGCCTGCCGTGGGAGATGGCCTGCTACAGCGGCCCGCAGGGGATGACCTTCCTCGGGCCTCATCTGAAACTGACGCGCCAGTTCCGCACGCGGCTGTCGAGCGCGCCCGGCGTCACGCCGCCGCCCAAGCGGCGACTCAAGGCGCTCGTCATCGCCGACCCCGCGCGCGAGCACGACCTGCAACTGCCCGGCGCGCTCAGGGAGGGCCGCGCCGTCGTCGAAGTCCTGAATGCATTCAGGAGCGACAAAGCTCATCAGCTTGAGATCGACATCGTCGAGCGCATCGGCTCGGTGGAGTGCGACGCGGTCGAAATCCTCGCGCTGATGCTCAACGAGAACTTCGACCTCATCCACTACGCCGGCCACGGCGTCTTCGACGCGGAAGACCCGGCCAACAGCGGTTGGGTCTTCGGGCGCAAAGACGATGGAAGCCTGCTCACGCTCTCGGCCCGCGAAATCTTCAAGGCGCGGCGCGTCCCGCGTCTCGTTTTCGCCAACGCCTGCTTCTCGGCCGTCGTGCGCGCCGGCCAGCCCTCCTCAGCCGACGACATGAACCGCGACCTCGCCGGCATGGCCGAAGCCTTCTTCGAGCGCGGCGTACAGAACTACATCGGCGCGGGCTGGCCGGTCGGCGACACGCAGGCCGTTGATTTCGCCGACGCCTTCTACCGCCGCGCCCTCTCGGGAGGCACGCTCGGCACGGCCGTCTCCGAAGGACGCCTCGCCATCCTCGGACAAGGCTCGACGTGGGGAGCCTATCATCACTACGGCCGCGCGGGCGCGGTGCTCGTCGGCCCGAAAGATTGAGCGACGACCCGGCCCACGCCCGTCGGGCTTGCGGCCCCGTTGACGCCGCCACGCATGGAAGATAGGATGGTTGGCAGGCACCAATCACGAAGACGAGAGGGCACGAGAGATGAAATTTCCGGGCGGGATGAACATTCAGCAGATGATGAAGCAGGCGCAGGCCATGCAGGAGAAGATGCAGCAGGAGATGGAGACGATGGTCGTTGACGCCACGGCCGGCGGCGGCGTCGTCACCGTCCAGATGCGGGGCACCAAGGAAGTCGAGTCGATCAAGATCGACCCCGAGGCCGTCAAGGAAGGCGATGTCGAGATGCTCCAGGACCTCATCGTCGCCGCCGTCAACGAGGCCGGCCGCAAGATCGACGAAGCCATGAAGTCGAAGCTCGGCGGCATGATCCCACCAGGACTGCTATAAAGCCGTGACAAGTGATGAGTGATAAGTGATAAGAGAAAGCATCCGCCTTTTCTTATCACTTATCACTCATCACTTATCACCTCTACTCCTATGCTTGAGTATTCAGAGCCAGTCACGAAGCTGATCGACGAGTTCAAGCGCCTGCCGGGCGTGGGGGGCAAGACGGCGCAACGCCTCGCCTTCCACGTGCTGCGGATGACCGGGGCCGAGGTCGAGCGCTTCATCGCGGCGCTCGAAGAGGTGAAGCTCAAGATCATTTCCTGCACGGTCTGCAACAACCTGACGGACGTTGACCCGTGCCGCTTCTGCACCTCGACGGGGCGCGACCGCTCCATCGTCTGCGTCGTCGAAGAACCTTACAACCTCGTCGCCGTCGAGAAGACCCGCAGCTTCAACGGCCTCTACCACGTCCTGCACGGCTCGCTCTCGCCCATCCGGGGCCTCGGCCCCGACGACCTGCGTATCCAGAACCTGCTGCCGCGTCTCCGGCCAGAGAACAACGAGGGCGTCGAGGTGCGCGAGGTCATCCTCGCCACCAACCCCAACACCGAGGGCGAGGCCACGGCGAGCTACATCAGCCGGCTGCTCAAGCCGCTGGGCGTCCGCGTCACGCGCATCGCCATGGGCATGCCCGTCGGCAGCGACCTCGAATACGTCGATGAGGTGACGATGGACAAGGCCCTCACCAATCGCCACGAGATGTGAGGGTAGCTGCTAGCTATTAGCTGTTAGCTGGAGAAAAACAAAAGCGACGGCCGGCTCTCGTCAATTACAAGAGCCGGCCGTCGCTTTTTTGTCTTTAGCTGAAAGCTAATAGCTAATAGCTAACCGCTTTCTTAGTATCCGTTGTAGCCGGTGCGGTAGCCGTTGGCGAAGCCCTGTCGGAAGTACTGCTGGTACAGGTTGCGGTCGCCGAGGCGCGAGCTGTAGTCCTCAGTCGCCTTCTGGTAGTCCGACTCGTCGCGATACTCGAAACGCTCGCCGCGCTGGCGATCCTTGCGGCCTTCCTCGATGCCGTTGTTGTAGCCGGCATTCAGCGCCGTCTGGCGGGCGTTGTTGTTGCCGTAGTAGCCGTTGTCGTTGCCGTAGTAGCCGTCGTTGCGGTACACACCGCGGTCATCGCGGCGGTCGTCGCGACGCTCGCGGCGAACTTCGCGACGCTGCTGGCGGCGCTCACGACGCTCGCGCCTCCGGTCGTCGTTCTGGCCCCAGCCCCAGCCCTGCTGGGCCTGAGTGGCGACGGCGAACGTCGGCAGCATCAGAAAGATGGCGAACGCCATCAGCGTCTTCTTCAAGAATCCTTCTCCGTTGCTTCTCATCGTTTCATTCTCCCTCTATTTGATTGCCCACCGATGTTTTTTTTTGGGGAGCGATCCATTACGCCGTTATTGTTAACAAGCACCGTGCCACAGGCGACCGACACGTAACTGCCGTTAAAATAGCCACTTTGGGAGAGATAAGGGCGGGCGTGGCACACGGTTAGGTGTCTCGACGCACCGCATCGTGTGCGTTAAGAATACGGGCAACGCCTCAGATTTGAACGCGGATTTTTTCGTGAGACACGATCCGCGGCGGCGACGCGAAACGTCGCCGCCACGGATCATCGTGGAGTTGGGATTAGTGACGCACGGCGAGGGGCGCGGTCGCCTGCCGTCAGAATCGCACGTGCTCGACCGGCGCGTCCTTCTGGCAGTCGGAGCAGTCCGCCCCCTCGTCGTACCACTTGGAGTCGAACTCGACGAGTGAGACGATGGGGATGGGGTCGTCGCCGGGAATGTCGATATGGTCGGGCGCGGTCTTGAAGCGGACGATGGTGCCGCAGCCGATGACCTTCGCGCCGAGTTGTCGGACGAGTTCGACCGTCTCGTTGATGGCGTCGCCGGTGCGCGAGATGTCATCGACGATGATGCAGGGGTGAACCTCGCCCTTGTTGACGTACTGCCGGAACATGCGGCTGCCCTCTTCGCGCTCGGCCCAGTAAATCTGCTCGGCGCTCAGAGCCTCGCGCACGCCGAAGGCGACGGGGATGCCGCCGGGGCCGGGGCTGATGGTGGCCACCTTCGGCAGCGTGCTGGAGATGTCCTTCTGAATGCGAAATTTCCGCGAGAGCGCGACGGCGAGCACGCGCGCCGTGTCGTAGTAGCGGAAGGCGAGCGGCATCTGGAAGTAGTGCGGCGTGTGGCGGCCCGACGGGTAGACGAAGTGGCCTTCGCGGTAGGCCCCCGTCTTCTTGAGGATGTCCATCACGTCTTCCTGCGACGGGATCAGCTTCGGCATCATGGTCTTCGGTTCTCCTGAAAAGTTAGTGGTTAGAGGTCAGAGGTTAGAGGTCAGTAAAAACCACTTCATTCTTTTACTGACCTCTAACCTCTAACCTCTGACCTCTGATTTTTGGCCGCCAGCATACCACTAAACGCGTGGGTTTGCGCGAGCAGCGAGGGCGGTGTCGATGAGGTGGCGCTGGTCGCGGCCGAGTTCGGGAGGGAGCGAGTCGCGCGCGAACCACGCGGCGCCGTCCACCTCCATGCTCAATTTTTCTTTGGGGAGCGCGGCCGAGCGGGCGCGGCAGCGGAAGATGATCTCGACCTGGCGTGGCTCCGCGAGCGTGCGCGTCAGGGCCAGTTCCGCCGACTCGATCTCCATCCCGATTTCCTCGCGCAGCTCCCGGCGCAGGGCGTCCTCGGCCTGCTCGCCCTTCGTCAGGAACCCGCCGGGGATGCCCCACCGACTCCCCTTGCGGAAGACGTGATGAAGCAGGAGCACGCGCCCGCGCTCGTCCTCGACGACGGCCCCGGCCGTCACCGTGAAGCGCGGCTGCGTCAGCCACACCCCCCACCGCCGCACGCCCTTCGGCGAGCCGCGCCACATCGCTCCCAGAAGCTTCGCCCACATGCGCGGCAAAGATAGCACAGAGAGCAGAGGTCAGAGGGCAGAGGGCAGAGGGCAGTGAACAAGCAATCCGGTTTTCACTGACCTCTAACCTCTAACCTCTGACCTCTGCTTCCTGTTGACGCTCCGCGCGCGTTCTTCGTAAGATGCAGGCGCGTTGTCGGAGGGAGTTTAAGAGCCTGTCTTTCTTACATCAGTGCGAACGGAGCTAGAGCGAGCCGATGTCAACTGAGGCGAACGAAGCGAAGAGTGCGGCCGTCGCCGCGCCGAAGCCGGAGGCGGGCGCCGTGGCGAAGGAGGCCCCGACCGAGCAGCAGAAGTCGGAGCCGGGCGTGCCCCGTCGGTTCCTGCCGGGGCAGACCGTGTGCAACGAGAAGAATGAGAAGGGCAAGCTCTGCAACGGCCATCTCAAGCAGATGAGCACGCAGCACGCCTCGCAGGTGCATCTGCGCGGCGACGACTCGTTGCACAAGTGTCAGACCTGCGGCGCGCTCTACATGGGGCCGCCACAGGGCCACGTCCGCGACACGCGCAAGCAGGAGCGATTCGTCGAGCGCGAACTCGCCGCCATCCTTCAGGCCGCCGGCGGCACGCTCCCCGCATACGACTACCCGACGGGCAGCCAGCACGCACCCGTCGCCACGCGCCGCGCCGTCAAGCCGGCGGCGGCGACGGCCACAGCCGCGACGAATCCCGCCACAGCGGCGGCGGAAACGAAGCCGCCCGCGCCCGCCGGCGAGACGCCCGAACAGAAGAAGGCCCGCCTCATCGCCGAGCACAAGGCGAAGCTCGCCGCGAAGCAGGCCGGCGCGCCGCCAGCCGCCGCGACCGCGACGGACAAACCCGCGCCGCCGGCAGAGACAGCCGCGCCGCCGCCCTCGCCCACCGCCGGCACGGACTCATCGTCTGAGGCCGACAGTCACCGCCCCGCCGCCGAGGCGCAGGCCGCGACGGGTCAGGCGTCGGCCGCGCCCATGAGTCCGGCGGCCGCCACCGCCTCACCCGCCGCCGGCGCCGAAACGGTCGCCGACCTCGCGCCCGAAGCCTCGACCGAACTCACCCCCGGCGCGCCGAAGGACGAAAGCAAGTAGTGACGGACGCGCCTGCGTCCGTCTAACTTCCAGAACAACTCACTTCTAAAAACGAAAGCGCGTGGAACCCCGTCGAGTTCCACGCGCTTTGACGTTTCAACACAGGCCCTCTCAGCTTTCGCGCACCGTCAGCCCGTCACGCGCGAAGCTCCACTTCAAAACTTCCGCGCCTTCTTCCTGCGCCAGCGCGCGCTCGACCGACTCGCGCGCGCCCTCGGTACAGAGGAAGGCGATGCAGCCGCCGCCGCCCGCGCCGCACACCTTCGCCGCCTCCGCTCCGTTCGCCAGAGCTTTCTCGACGAGCGCCTCCATCTGCGGCGTGGTGATGTTCGGGGCGAGGCGCTTGCGGTTGGGGTAGGCGGCGCGCATGATCTCGCCCGCCCGCCGGAAGTCGTTCGCGCCCAAAGCCTCGCGCATCGCGCGGCCGGCGTCGCGGATGCCCTCGAAGAGTTGGAAGATGACGGGGTCGCCGTCGATGTGGCTCTTGGTCACCTCCCAGTTGTTGATCCCCGACATCCGCGGCTCGCCCGTGTAGCAGATGACGATGCGGTCTTCGAGCGCCGCGGCGTCCACGTCGAGCGCCTCGCGGCGGACGCCGTCGGCGCGGAAGTGGATGGCGTTGGCGCCGCCGTGGAAAGCGCCGTAGTAGTCCTGAAAGCCGGCGGGGACGCGGATCACCGTGGTCTCCACGTTGGCGGCGAGCATGATGAACTTCTCCTCGGGATAGCGATTCCCGACGAGGCGGTTTAAGGCCCCGATGCAGGCGATGGCGAGCGCGCTCGACCCGCCGAGGCCCGCGCCGGCCGGCGCCATGCCTTCGGCGATGAGGTGGAACCCGGTCTCGGGCTTGAAGAAGTGGACGAGCTTGGCGATCAGCTCCAGACGCTCTTCGTGGGCGAGTTGCTCGATGTCGGCGAGGCGCGTGTCGTAGGAGACCTGTCGGTCGCGCGACTCGAGGATGACGCGGTCGTCGTCGCGCGTCTCGATGCGGCAACGCGCGTAGAGGGAGATGGCGAAGTTGACCGTGGTCGCGCCGGGATGGAACAGGTAGAGCGGCCAGATGTCGATGGTGCCCCCGGCCAGATCGACGCGCGTCGGTGCGGTGGATTCGATAATCATAACGAGAGTGATAAGTGATGAGTGGTGAGTGATAAGAAAGAGATAAGAGGCGCCTGCCTTTTCTTATCACTCATCACTCATCACTCATCACTATTCTTTCAGTCCCCTTCCGTCCTGCCGCGCTTTTTGGGCGGCTCCTTGCGGCGCGCGAGCGTGGCGGGGAGGTGTTCTTGTAGCTCCTCTTTGATTTCGTGAATCTTGTCTTCGGCCGCCTGTTCGAGCTTCTGAATCGTGGCCGGGTCGGCCTCCTCGACCTTCTTCGACAGCCAGTAGCGTTCGACGAGGTAGAACCCGACGACGCCGACGGCGACGATCACCAGCAGACCGATGCCGAGGTTGTGGAAGTCGCCGATTAGGTTGTAGATGGCGCTGTGGAAGAAGTAGCCGACGCCGGCCAAAGTTACCACCCACACGAAGCAACTCGCAAACGAGAGCAGGAGGAAGCGCAAGTAGGGCATGTGGACGACGCCGTAGAAGATGCACGACGCCCACCTCAGCCCGTAGGTGTACTTTGAGAGGAAGATGGAGAGCGGGCCGAAGGTGTCCATGAGGCGTTCGAGTCGGGGCCGCGCCGCGCGGTAGAAGCGGTACTCGCTCACCCCCGTGCGCGCCCCGCGCCCGAGGAAGTAGGCGATGTTGTCGCTGGCGACGCCGCCGAGCGTGCCGGCGAGGAGCACCATCCCGAAGCTGTAGTCGCCGAACACCTGCCCGTGCGCCAGCACCCCGGCCAAAAGCAGCGTGATGTCGCCCTCGACCATCGTCAGAAAGAAGATGGCCCACGGCCCGTAGCGCCCCACCAGCTCGTTGAAGAACTCCAGATCCATTTGAAAGCGGGTGATAAGTGATGAGTGATAAGTGATGAGAAAATCCTGTTTCCCACTTATCACTTATCACTTATCACTTATCACCTTGAGTGGGTTTGACGACGAGCACGGGGCAGTGGGCGTAGCGGACGACCGACTCGGCGGTCGAGCCGAAGAGGATGCGCCCCAGCCCCGTGCGCCCGTGTGACGAGATGACGATCAGGTCGGCGCCGCGCTCCTTCGCCACCCTGACGATCTCCGAGGCCGGCTCGCCATGGGCGATCACCTCCTCAACATCGAGGCCCTCGCACTCGGCGGTGCGCGCCAGTTTCGGCAGCTCGCGCGTGGCTGAGTCCTCCAGTCGCTCGCTGATGTCCGCGAGCGGCAGCGGCTCGGCCACGGGCGACCACCCCACGGCCGGCACCACCGTCTCGACGACGTGCAGGCACAGCAGACGCGCCCCCGCCTGACGCGCGAACTGCGCCGCCACGGGCACGGCGTGGGCCGCGCATTCGCTGAAGTCAGTGGGCAGCAGAATGGTACGAAGGTTCATAACGGCCAGAGAGGTTAGAGGTTAGAGGTTAGAGGTCAGTAGAAAGGCAATCCATCTGTTACTGACCTCTAACCTCTGACCTCTGACCTCTGCCCTTCGGCGCGTAATTCTACACGCAAGAGGAGTTGTTTGACAGTCCCGCGCCAGCGTGTGCTACCATCCACACCAAACGGATTCGCCCGAGCGGTCGCGAGGTTCCAGCGAAGCGACGAAGCGAAAGGCCCCTGACGCTATGACTACCCCTCCCGCAGCCTCGACACAGAACTACGTCGGCGTCGAAGTGTCGGGCGCGACGCTGCGCGCGGCGCTCGTCTCGGCGACGGGCGAGGTGCTGGGGCGACGCGAGGCGGCGCTGGAGCGCGACGGCGTCGCGGCGCAGGTCGCGCGCGCGGCCTCGGAGCTGCGCGGAGAGTCCGAAGGCTCGGGCACGGTCGCCGGCATCGGCATCGGACTGCCCGGCCTCGTCAACCCCGCGACCGGCAACGTCGTCATCTCGACCGATCTGCCCGCCCTCGCGCGCGGCGACCTGCGTACCGAGGTGGAAAAGGCCACCGGACTGCCGGCGCTGCTGGAGAACGACGCCAACGCCGCCGCCTACGGCGAGTACCTCGCCGGGGCGGGGCGCGGCAGCCGACACATGTTCTACATCACCATCGGCCTCGGCATCGGCGGCGCCTTCATCTTCGACGGGCGCATCTGGCGCGGGGCATCGGGCCTTGCCGGCGAGTTCGGCCACATCACCATCGACCCCGAGGGCGAGGAGTGCGCCTGCGGTAACACGGGCTGTCTGGAGACGGTGGCCTCCGCCCCCAACATCGTCCGCCGCACGCACGACCGGCTCTTCCGCGACAACACCTCGTCGCTCTCGCGTCTGGCCTTAAACCGCGACTTCGCCGCCTCCGACATCGCCCGCGAGGCCACCGCCGGCGACGACTTCGCCCGCCTCATGATCGAGCGCACCGGCCGCTACATCGGCACCGGCATCGCCGCCGTCATCAACCTCCTCAGCGTCGAGCGCATCGTCTTAGGCGGCGGCGTGATGGAGGCCGGCGCGCTCATCCTCGACCCCATCATCCGCGAGGCCGGCCGACGCTCCTTCCAGCCCTGCTTCGAAGCCACACAGATCGTCGCCGCTTCCCTCGGCCCCGACGCCGTCCCCGTCGGCGCCGCCCTCCTCGCCCGCGCCGCCTCCTGAAGCGCCAGACAACTTGACGGTTCAGAGCGCGTGCGCCAGCAGCCTGTTGCCTGGGCTCTTTTGATGAACCTGACGACTCCGAGACGAAAACTCCCTCCCGCCGTTCTGCTGTTTGTCCTCGCGGCCTCGGCACTCGCGCCGGTTGGCTGTCAAAAGCCGCCGCGCGAGAGTGGCGCGCGCCCGCAGAAGAAGGCCACGCCGGATCAATCGGCGCTCTTAGAGCAAATCTTCCAGAAGTACACGGAGGCGGTGGGCGGCGAGGAAGCCATCGACCGCGTGGAGAGCTACGCGCTCAAGGGCGCGTTCCAGATGACGGGCAGCGAACTGACGCTGCCCGTCGAAATCTTCGTCAAGAAGCCGGACATGACGTTGATGGTGATCGAGGTGCCGCGCGTCGGCCGGATCAGACGCGGGGTGAGCGCCGAGGGGGGCTGGGTCCAGACGCCCTTCGCGGTCGTCTCCACCGAAGAGAGCCCCGGCGAGATCGTCGAGGTCGAGCGGGATCACGATATCTATCAGGCGGGCCGGATCAGGCGACTGTACCGGGAGGTGAAACTGGAGGGTCAGGCGCGACTCAAGGGGCGCGACGTGTACGTGGTCGAGGGCAAGGCGGACAAGGGGCCGGCGGAAAAGATGCTCTTCGACAAGGAGACGGGCCTGCTCCTGCGTTGGGACATCGTGCGGCGGCCTCCGGGCAAACCGACGGTCTTCGCACGGGTCTACCTCGACGATTACAGAGATGTCGGCGGCGTCAGGGTGCCCTTCACGATCCGCTACTTTTTCGAGCCGCGAGAGTTTACCCTCCGGCTCAACGACGTGCGGCATAACGTCCCGCTCGATGATTCGATGTTCGCCAAGCCCGCGGCCCGCGCCGGGGGGCGCGATTAGCCTCACCCGCGCTGAGAGTCGCCGCATTTAAGCCATTGAGTTATCTCATCGCGCCCGGCCGTTCTTCTCCGACCGGGCGTTTTATTTATTTGAATGTGCGTGCGGTTTCGCGCCCGTTTTGTTATTTTGTGACGACGCCGCTCTTGATGCCGCGTTAGCCTCGCGCGTTCGTGCCGTCATAATCGCCGCTTGCTCTCTGCGACCATCCCAAGCGTGAAGAACGTCGCTGAACTTTTCAGACTCGACTACCGCTCACTCGCGCTCTACCGTGTGTTGCTGGGCTGCGTGCTGCTCTACGACATCGCGGCGCGCGCGCTGGAGGTGGCGGCGTTCTACACGGACGGGGGCGTGCTGCCGCGGGCGCCGCTCGTCGAGCAGTTCCAGAGCGAGTGGAGTTGGAGCCTGCACCTGCTGAGCGGGGCGTCGGCGGTGCAGTACGTTTTGTTCGCGCTCGCGGCCGTCGGCGCGCTGGCCCTCATCGTCGGGTACAGGACGCGGGTCGCGACGCTCGTCTCGCTCGTCCTCCTGATTTCTCTCCACAACCGGAATCCGCTGGTGTTGAGTTCGAGCGACCAGTTGATGCGGGTGCTGCTGTTCTGGACTCTGTTCCTGCCCGTGGGCGCGGCCTACTCGTTTGATCGGGCGCGCAAAGGGGCGGCGGCGGCGGCGTTGTCGCGCCCATCGAACGCGTCCGTGGGCACAGCCGCCTTCATCCTGCAAATCTGTCTGGTCTACTGGTTCACGGCGGCGCTCAAGTCCGACCGCGCGTGGTGGCACGAGGGGAGCGCGCTCTACTACGCCTTCAACATCGACTACCTGACGACCGACCTCGGGCGCGTGATGCTCACCTTCCCCGGCGCCTTGCGCGCGCTCTCGTACCTCTCCATCTGGCTGGAGGCGGTGGGGCCGGCGCTGCTCTTCTTCCCGCGCAAAAACGGCGCGATACGAACGGCGGTCGTCTTCGCGTTCATCCTCTTCCACCTGTGCATGACTCCTTTCCTCACGCTCGGCACTTTCCCCTTCGTGTGCGCGGCGATGTGGAGCAGCCTGCTGCCCGCGGAGTTCTGGGAACGTGTCGGGAAGAATTTCGGGCGTCTCGATGGGTGGGCGGCCCGGTCGGGCGCGCCGGCAGTCGCGCGCACGCCCGCGTGGATGAACGTCGTGGCCGGGGTCTTCTTCGTCTATGTCCTCTTCTGGAATTTCGGCCCCGTCACGGCGCAGCGCGTCGGCGTGCCGGCGCGGGTCGGTTGGATCGGACAGGTCACGGGGCTGGCGCAGGCTTGGAGGATGTTCTCGCCGGTGCCGAAGAAGGACGACGGCTGGTACGTCATCCCGGCGAAGCTCAGGGGCGGCGCCGAGGTAGACCTCTTCCGCAATGGCGCGCCCGTCGATTGGGCCAAGCCCGACTCGGTCGTGGCGCTCTACCCGAACTCTTACTGGCAGAAGTACACGGAGAACATCTGGCTGCGCGACTTCGCCAGCGCGCGCCTCCACTACGCGCGCTACCTCTGCCGCACCTGGAACGCCGCGCACGGCGGCGACGAAGAGCTACGCACCTTCGACATCGTCTACATGCGCGAGGACACCCCCCCGCCCGGCCAACCCGTGCCCGTCGCCGAACCCGTCATCATCTGGCAACACGACTGCTTTAAATAAGCGCCCGCTCGTCACCGGCCGCAGTCTGGCGCGCGTGCGGTTTCGCGCCCGTTTTGTTATGTTAAGCGCGTGATTTCAGGCGGGATTGATTGTGTCTGGGCCTGATTTAAGGAGATTCAGCAGTGATCGACGTAGAGCGACTGAAGATTCAATACGTTACCAATGAGGCCGGAGAAAAGACGGCCGTCATTCTGTCCATTGAAGAGTTCAAAGAACTCTTGGAAGACATCGAAGACCTCGCGACGGCGGCCGAGCGGCGCGACGAGCCGACGGTCGCGCATGACGACGTGGTCACCGAGTTGAAGCGCGATGGACTCCTTTAGAGTCGAGTGGAAGCGCTCGGCCATTAAGGAGCTGAGAAACCTTCCAAGAAACGTCGTAGCGCGAATCATGCGGGCCGTGGAGCAGTTGCCGGCCAACCCGTTCCCGCCGGGTGTGAGAAAGCTTGCAGGCTCCGACCACACGTACCGCATTCGGGAGGGCGATTACCGAATCATCTACAGCGTCGTATCAATGACTCTCTTAATCGAAATCGTTAAAGTAGGACATCGCAAAGACGTTTACGACAGGTAGGACGAGTTTCAGTCTATCGTTATCTTAATGAATCCTGAACGCATCAGAAATTTTTCGATCATCGCGCACATCGACCACGGCAAGTCCACGCTGGCCGACCGGCTGCTGCAACTGACGGGCGCGGTGGCCGAGCGCGACATGGAGGCGCAGGTCCTCGACGACATGGACCTGGAGCGCGAGCGCGGCATCACCATCAAGTCGCACGCCGTGCGCCTCGACTACCGCGCCCGCGACGGACACGACTACGTCCTCAACCTCATCGACACGCCGGGGCACGTCGATTTCAGCTATGAGGTGTCGCGCTCTCTGGCGGCGTGCGAGGGGGCGCTGCTCATCGTCGATGCCTCGCAGGGCGTGGAAGCGCAGACGCTGGCGAACACCTACCTCGCCATCGCCAACAACCTCGAACTCATCCCCGTCATCAACAAGATCGATTTGCCGAGCGCCGAGCCGGAGAAGGTCAAGGAGCAGATCGAGCACGTCATCGGCCTCGACACGCACAACGCCGTGCTCGCCTCGGCCAAGACCGGCCTCGGCGTCCCAGAGATTCTCGAAGCCATCGTCCGCGACATTCACGCGCCTGCCGGCGACCCCGAGGCGCCCCTGAAGGCCCTCATCTTCGACTCGTGGTACGACTCCTATCGCGGCGTCATCGTCCTCTTCCGCATCATCGACGGCCACGTCAAGCCCGGCATGAAGATTCGCTTCTTCAACACGGGGCGCGACTATCAGGTGGAGACTCTGGGCGTCAACCGCCCCCGCCCCACGCTCATCGACCGCCTCGGCGTCGGCGAGGTCGGATTCCTCACGGCGTCGATCAAGACGGTGGCCGACGTGCAGATCGGCGACACGATCACCGAGGCCGCGCGGCCGACGAAGGAGGCGTGGCCCGGCTTTCAGGAAATCAAGCCGATGGTTTTCGCGGGCCTCTACCCCGTGGAAGCGAACCAGTATGAGGAGCTGCGCGACGCCCTGGACAAGCTGCGCCTCAACGACGCCTCGCTCTTCTACGAGCCTGAAAGTTCCGTCGCGCTCGGCTTCGGCTTCCGCTGCGGCTTCCTCGGCCTCCTCCACATGGAGATCGTGCAGGAGCGTCTGGAGCGCGAGTTCGATCTGGAACTCATCACGACCGCGCCGGGCGTGCGCTACCGCGTGACGACGACCGACGGCGAGGTGATCGAAGTTGACAGTCCCGCGAAGATGCCCGACGCCGTCCGCATCGCCAAGATCGAGGAGCCGGTCATCGAGGCGACCATCCTCTCGGCGGACGACTACCTCGGCGGCATCCTGCCCCTGCTCGAAGAGAAGCGCGGCGTGCAGAAGAAGTTCGAGTACATCGCCGACAAGCGCGTGATGCTCGTCTACGAGCTGCCCCTGAACGAGATCGTCCTCGACTTCTACGACCGTCTCAAGTCGGTCTCCCGCGGCTACGCCTCGCTCGATTACCACTTCTCCGACTACTGGGACTCCGACCTCGTCAAGCTCGACCTGATGGTGGCCGGCGAACCCGTGGACGCGCTCTCCGTCATCGTCCATCGCGCCGGCTCGCAGGCGAAGGGACGCCTCCTGGCCGAGAAGATGCGCCAGCTCATCCCGCGCCAGCTCTTCGAGGTGCCCATTCAGGCCGCCATCGGCAACAAGGTCATCGCCCGCGAGACCGTCAAGGCGCTCGGCAAGAACGTCATCGCCAAGTGCTACGGCGGCGACATCTCGCGCAAGCGCAAGCTCCTCGAGAAACAAAAAGAAGGCAAGAAGCGCATGAAGCGCGTCGGCCGCGTCGAAATCCCGCAGGAGGCTTTCCTCGCCGTCCTCAAGGTCAACGAGTAGCTGACCGCTGCCGGCAACGACACGCGTAGCACGCCCCCGGAGGTGTAATGAGATGACGACCCCCTCGCCAAGGCGCGCCGCGGGCTTCCTGCTTCGGTGCATCGCACTGTTCTCTCTGCTGCTGGCGGCGTCGGCCCCTTCGTCGCAGCTCGCGCGCGCGCAGGACCCGCGCCGTGACGATGACGATGAGGTGCTGCGCGTCAGCACCAATCTCGTGCAGACGGACGTGACGGTGCTCGACAAGCAGGGACGCCCGGTGACAGACCTCCGGCCCGAGCAGTTCGAGCTGAAGGTTGACGGGCAGACGCAGCCGCTCCTCTTCTTCGAGCGCGTGACGGCGGGCAGCGCCGGCGAGGCGTCGGCGCTCCGGCGTTCGACGCGCGGCGCAACGCCCACAGTCTCCACAACAGCCGCCTCGGCGTCGGCGACACGGCCGGCGCCCCCGCGCGGACGCTCCGTCATCTTCTTCATCGACGACCTCCACCTCAGCTCGGAGGGGGTCGCGCGCGCGCGCGACATCCTGCTCAGCTACATCGAACGCCGCCTCGCGCCCGGCACGCCGACACTCATCGCCTCCACGAGCGGGCAGATCGGATTTCTCCAGCAGTTCACGGACGACCGGGCGGTTCTGCGCGCGGCCGCGCGGCGCGTCAGGTATCAGTCCACCGCCATCCTCGATTTTGACCAGCCGCCGATGTCCGAGCGCATCGCGCTCGAAATCGACCGGGGCAACCGGGGCGCGCTCGACTACTATGTCGTGAGCTGGATCAGGGACAACCCTTCGCGCAGCCCCACCCGGCGCGACACGGCCGAGCAGGTGGTTCGCGGCCGCGCGCGGACGATAGTGGAGCGCGCGGCGCAGGTGAGTGAGGCCACCATCTCGTCGCTCGAATCGGCGGTCGGCGCGCGCGGGCCGGAGCCGGGGCGGCGCATTCTCTTCTTCGTCTCCGAAGGCTTCACGCTCACCAACAGGAAGCGCGACATCGGCGACAAATACCGGCGCGTGATCGCCGCGGCGGCGCGGGCCGGGACGGTCGTCTACACGCTCGACGCGCGCGGTCTCGCCGTCCCCATGCTGGACGCCTCCAGCGGCATGCGCGCCGACATCGAACTTGAAACTGATCTCACCGTCGTCAGCCCTTCGGCCGACATGGCCGCCCAGCAGGAGGTGCTGCGCGGGCTGGCCGCAGACACCGGCGGCAGGGCGTTGCTGAACACCAACGGGCTGGAGCAGGCCGTCGAGAGCGCGCTCGGCGAAACGGCCGAGTATTACGTTCTGGCATGGCGGCCCGAGGCGGCCGAGACGGCGGGCCGCAGTCCGCAGTTCCGCCGCGTCGAGGTCAGTGTGCGCGGCCGTCCCGACCTGACCGTGCGCGTCCGCAGCGGCTTTCTCGACGCGCGGGCCGACGACGCACGCCAGCGCGTCGCGTCCGGGGCCGCAGGCTCTGCAACGCCCGCCGTCCGCTCGTCGAACGCCACGCTCAGCGCCGTGATCGCCGAGGCGGCCGAGCGGCGCGCTCTGCCCGTGGAGCTATACGCCATCTTCAACGGCGAGACGGGAAGTCCTCCCTCGCTGACGGCGCTCGTGCAGCTTACGGATGAGCCTGTCAGGTTCGCGCCGGCCGGGGAGAAGCTACAGGCGGAGGTGACGGTCGCCTGCGTCGTGCTCGACGACACGGGCAAGACCGTTTTTAGCGAAGGGCGGACGCTCACGCTCACGCGCGCGGCCCCCGGCGGCGGCGCGAGCCGCGTCATCACTCAGTTTCCCGCGCAGCTCACGAAGCCCGGTCTGTATCAGGTGCGCGTGGCGGCGCACGACGCGCGCGGCGGGCTGACGGGCAGCGCCTTCCAGTGGGTCGAGGTGCCCGACCTCAAGGCGGGTCGCCTCGCGCTGAGCACGCCGGTCATCGTCGAGAGACACACCGTCACCGCCACCACCGCGCCGGAGACGCCGCAGGCCGTGTCGTTGAATGTTGACCGCCGCTTCGCGCGCGCGTCGCGTCTGCGTGCGGAGTTGTACGTCTACAATGCCGCGCGCGCGGCGGGCGGCGCGAACGTAGAGATGGAGATCAAAGTCTGGCGCGATGGCCGGGTCGCACTCAGCGCACCGCCGCACAAACTCGCCGATGCGGGCGCCGCCGACCCGTCGCGTATCCGTTATGATGCGGAGGTGCCGCTGCGCGGGCTTGCGCCCGGCCCGTACATTCTGGAAGTGAGCGCGGCCGACCGCACGACGCGCGCAGCGGCGACGCGTCAGATCGCCTTCACCGTCGAGTAGAGACGCCGTGCGGGCGACGCTTACGCGGCCCGCGCTATTGATGAGGTTTGAAAAATCAGGAGTGTGCGCGATGAAATTCCCCCTGGTCGCCCTCGCTTTGTTGCTGTCCGCTGACCTCGCCTCCGCCCAACACCACGCGCCCGCGTCGAAGGAGCAGCCGCCGCCCGTCCGGCTGATTGCGGAACTCGGCGCCTACCGCTTCCCCATCGCCAGAACGCCTCACGCCGAGGCGCAGAAGTTTTTCGATCAGGGGATGATTCTCGTCTACGGGTTCAACCACGACGAGGCGGCGCGCGCCTTCCGACGCGCCGCCGAACTCGACCCCGCGATGTCGATGGCCCACTGGGGACTCGCCCTCGCGCTCGGCCCCAACTACAACGAGGCGACCATTTCGCCCGAGCGCCTGCGCGCCGCGCACGACGCCGTCCGCAAAGGACTCGCCCTCGCCGCCAAGGGGCCGGAGCACGAACGCGCCTACCTCGAAGCACTCGCCAAAAGATTCTCGTCGGATGCAAATGCCGACCAGAAAAAGCTCTGGGTTGAATATAAAAACGCGATGGCGGACATGACGCGGCGCTACCCGGACGACCTCGACGCCGCTACTCTGTACGCCGACGCCGCGATGATCACCAACGCGTGGAAGCTCTGGAGTCCCGAAGGCAAGCCGGCGGAAGGGACGGAAGAGATCGTCGCTGTCCTGGAGTCCGTCATCCACCGCGACCCCGAGCACATCGGCGCGCACCACCTCTATATCCACGCCGTCGAAGCCTCGCCGCATCCCGAGTGGGCGCTCGCTTCGGCCGACCGCCTCGCGGTGTTGTCGCCCGCGGCCGGTCATCTCGTCCACATGCCCGCGCACACCTACATGAGAGTCGGCGACTACGAGCGCGCGGCCCTGGCCAACGAGTTCGCGGCGAAAGTTGATCAGGAGTATTTAGACAAAGGCGGCCTGCGCGGCATCTACACGGCGGCCTACTACAGCCACAACCTACACTTCCTCGCCGCCGCGCGCAGCATGCAGGGACGCTACGCGGAGTCGGTCGCGGCCGCGCGCCGGCTCGAACAGAACGTCCGGCCGTATCTCAAGGAGATGCCCTTCTTCGAGAGCTTCCTGCCGACGCGCTCGCTCATCGCCGCGCGCTTCGGCCGCTGGGACGACGTGCTGAAGATGGAGTCGCCCGAAGCATCGGCGCCCATCACGAAGGCGCTCTGGCACTGGGCGCGCGGCATGGCCCACGCCGGGACTGGAAAACTTTCAGACGCCGATATCGAGTTGAAGACCTTCACGGCGGCCGCGCAAGCCATCCCGGCTGAAGCGGGCTACGGCCAGAACACCGCGCGCTCCGTCCTCAAGATCGCCGAACACTTCCTCAACTCGCGCATCGCCGCCGCGCGCGGCGACCGTAAAAGCGCCATCGAGTTCTTACGACAGGCGGCGGCGGCCGAAGACGCTTTGCTCTACGACGAGCCGCCCGGCTGGTATCACCCTCTGTCGCGCGAGTCGCTGGGCGGCGCGCTCCTCTTAGACGGCCAGCACGCCGAGGCCGAGCGCGTCTTCCGCGAAGACCTCCGGCGCAACCGACGCAACGGCCGCTCCCTCTTCGGCCTTGCCGAAAGCCTCAAGGCGCAGGGGCGCGCGCACGAATCGGAACTCGTCCGCCGCGAGTTCGAGCGCGCCTGGAAGGGCGCCGACACGAAGCTGCGCGTGGAAGACCTGTAGATTGCGGACTACTCACAACAGTACCGCGAGCGATAGCGAGCGGGTGTGCGTACTCTGGCAAGTCCTGACCTACAGTCGCACCCGCTCGCTACCGCTCGCGGTACTGAGTTCGAGGTAACGATGAAACGCTGGCTCCTCCTGCTCCTCCTGTCGGCCGCGGCGCTCGCGCTCGTCGCTGTGCCCGTGTGGCTCATTCAACCCTTTAGCCCGCAGACGCCGCGCGCGCTTGAGGTCGGCTACGCGCTGCGCCGTTGGTCGCCGCTCGTCACGCTGGCGCTGGCAGCCGGCGGGCTAGCACTCAT
>DASVES010000008.1:0-12417 GCA_036380435.1 Pyrinomonadaceae bacterium
CATCGGCCTCGACGTGTGCCTCGCCATCCTCAACGTCCTGCACACGGAACTGGGCGACCCGAAGTATAGAGCGTGCCCTCTGCTCAAACGCTACGTGGACGCCGGCTGGCTCGGCAGGAAGTCCGGGCGCGGCTTCTATGAATACTGAAATGACGTCAATCGTCAATCGATTGCCTGTCATTCGACTTGCGATTATCAGCTCAAGTTAAGCGACACTCAACCACGATTGACGATTGACGATTGACGATTGACGATTCACGGCCTTACAGATATGCGTACCCCGGAGAAGGCAGGTTCGGTCTACTGTCAGAGATGTTTGGCGGCGAACTCTCTGGAGCAGGAGTTCTGCGCGCGCTGCGGGACGCGTCTGATGCTCGTCGTCGAGCCGACGGCGCTGCGCTACGAGGAGGAGGCGCTCGACGGCGACTACGAGGAGCACTTGCTGGAGCGCGTCTCGGCGCTGGAGGGCAGCCTCGCTCGCATCACGGAAAAGCTCGCACAGGCCGTCGAATTCCTGACGCGCAACGCGCGCACGTCTTACTTCGACCACATCCTGCTCGAAACCCTGCTCGGGGTGCTCGGCGAGACGCGCGTCGTCAGTCAGGGGCGCGTCGAGCGTCTGTGGCGCGAGCGCTTCGAGCGCGACGCGGCGGACGTGGCCGAGGCCGGCCGTCGCGAGGAATTGCGCGAGCGAGTGTCGGCGCGCTACGCGGGCGGCGAGCGCGCGGCCTTCGTCCAACTCGTCGGCGACGGTTTTGCGCTCATCGAGAAAGGCCGCGAGGCCGAAGGGATGCGTCATCTCGAACGCGCCGCCGCGCTCTCGCCCGAGAACGCCCTGCTCAACTCCTTCATCGGCGAACACTTCTTCCGCACGCGGAAGATGACGCTGGCGCGCGACTACCTGGAGCGCGCCATAGCCTCCGACCCACAGAATCCCCGCCTCTGCCTTTTGCTCGGTCTCGTCTGCGGCGACGAAGGCGACGCGACGCGCGCCAGAGAACTCCTGCGGCAGTCGCTCAGCGGCGGCCGGCACACCTTCGCCGCGCATTACGCCTTGGGCCGCCTCCACGTCGCCGAGTCCGACTGGGCGGCGGCCCTCGTCGAGTTCAAGCTCGCGCTCGCCGCGCGCAAATGCCCCGAGGCCCATTACATCCTCGGTCTGGTTTATTACCAACTCGGCCGCGACCGCACGGCCCTGCGTCACCTTCGTCATGCGCTGGGACTGGACGCCGACTATGGCGAGGCGCTCTATCTGCTCGGGCTGGTGCAACTCCGTCTGGGCGAGCGCCAGAGCGCGGTCGAATCGTTCGCGGCGGCGCGCTCAGCCGCCGGGATGCGTGCCCTCAAGTCACCTAAAAGGGCGCCGCGTCTGGAGGACATGCCGCCGCCGGCACTCTTCCGCGAGAAGCGCGGGGGGCACAAGCGGCTCCTGACCGGCGGCGACACACGCGTCGCCGCCGCCCTGCGCGACGACGCGCTGAGCACGCCCGCCCCGCGCTGATAAGCAGAAAGAAAGGCGGTAGAAATGAAAAATAAAGACGGACAAAACGGGCCGCGGCTCGCGATGGTCGAAGACAAAGCGACCGAGAGGCTGAAGAAACGCGCGCAGGACCTGGGTCTGATCGTCAACGCCGGCATTGGCAAGATCACTGAGCAGGCTGATAAGAAAAAAGACGGCGCGAGGAAAGAGGAGAAAAGAAAATGACGCTCATCATCGTCATTTTCTCATCATCCTGCGCGTCGGCGGGCTTCCCACGTGGTGCTACAGCCGGCGCTGGCGCGGCGGCCCCGTCCCCGGCTATGGCCCGAGCGGCGTGCTCACCATTATCCTCTTGATCATCCTCATCCTGTGGCTGATGGGGCGGCTCTAGCGCGGCCGTCCGAAGACAAGATGGTGAGAAGTGGACACCACTGATGGCAGGGCCGGTCATTTGACAGGCACCGCACGGCCGCTATAATTGCACCTTTTGCGCGGAGGGTCGCTGACGTAGTTCTTTGTCACAAGGGGAGTGAGTCATGCGAATCGAGGTCGAAAAACTGTCAAAGGAGGGCGAAAGTTTCGCTCATACCTACGACGAGGGCGACCTGATATTGGAAGAGGGACGCTCGCGCGTGGCGGGCGCGACGAGCGTCGAGGGCCACGCCAGCCGCAAGGGCGAAGAGGTCTGTCTGCAGGGGCGGATTCGCGCCGAGGTCGAAGTCTCGTGCGACCGTTGCCTCCGGCCCGTCGCCGGGCCGCTCGCGGTGGAGTTCGAGGAGTCGTTTATCCCACTCGTCGCGGACGCGCGGGAGGGTGAGGAGAGGGAGTTGCAGGCGGCCGACCTGCACGTCTCGGTCTACGAGGGCGAGTCGGTTGACGTGGACGAACTCGTCCGCGAGCAGTTGCTCCTCGCCGTGCCGGCGCGCTTCGTCTGCCGCGAAGATTGCAAGGGCCTCTGCCCCGTCTGCGGCGCCGACCTGAATGCGGGCGACTGCGCGTGCCCGAAGCAGGAGACCGACCCGCGCTGGGCCGCGCTGGCCGCGCTGAAGAAAGATTAAAAGCCGTAAATCGTCAATGGTAAATCGTCAATCGATTGCTCGCCTCTCGACTTACGAATTACCTTTCAAGCTGCTAAAAGCTCAAACACGATTTACCATTTACGATTCACGATTGACGAATTATTAAGGAGTAATCATGCCTAATCCGAAAAGCCGCCACTCGAAGGCGCGCACCCGCAAGCGCCGGGCGCACGACGCGCTCCGGCCGCCGCAGACTTCGCTCTGCTCGAACTGCCAGGAGCCGCGGATGTCGCACCGCGTCTGCCCGAAGTGCGGCCACTACAAGGGCCGCGAGGTCGTCAAGGTCGAGCAGGAAGTTTAGGGCGGACTGGTCTCAGGCGCGGGCACCGGGCGTCAGGCGCACTTTTGTGAGACACGGACAAAAACTGACCGGCCGGGTCGTCGTTGACGCGATGGGCAGCGACCACGCGCCGCACCCCGAGATCGACGGCGCGCTCGCCGCCGCGCGCGACTTCGGAGTGCGCGTCGTCCTCGTCGGCCAGCCCGAGCGCGTGCTGCCCGAGCTGCGCCGCTGCGGTTGGCGCAAAGATGGGGATCGCGGCATCGAGTTCGTCGAGGCTGAGGAAGTCATCGGGATGGACGAGCCGGTGGCCACGTCCGTGCGGCGCAAGAAGCGAAGCTCTCTGCGGGTCGGGGCGAAGATCGTGGCGGCGGGCGAGGCCGACGGTTTCGTCTCGGCCGGCAACACCGGCGCGGCGATGGCCACGGCCAAGATGGTCATCGGGATGCTGCCCGGTGTTGACCGCCCGGCGCTGGCCGCGCTCCTGCCGACGAAGGCCGCCAAGCCGACGCTCGTCTTAGACGTGGGCGCAAACTCCGACTGCAAGCCGCATCACATGGTGCAGTTTGCTATCATGGGCGACGCCTACTCGCGCGCGGTGTTGGGGACGCAGCGGCCCAGCGTGGGGTTGATGAGCATCGGCGAGGAAGAGGCCAAGGGCAACGAGTTGACGAAGGAAGCCTTCCCGCTCATGCGCGACCTCGGGAGTCTTAACTTCGTCGGCAACGTCGAGGGGCGCGACGTGTTCACGGGACAGGTGGACGTGATCGTCACGGACGGCTTCACGGGCAACGTCATGCTCAAGCTGTCCGAAGGGTTGCAGGACGCCGTGCTCTCTTTGATTCGTCGGGAGCTATCCGCCTCGACCATCACGAAGGCGGGGGCGGTGCTGGCGCGGCCCGCGTTTCGGAGTTTGAAGAAGCGTCTGGACTACTCCGAGTACGGCGGAGCGCCGCTTTTGGGCGTGCGGAGCATCGTCGTCATCGGCCACGGGAGTTCAAACGCGCGCGCCATCCGCAACGCCATTCGCAACGTCCGGGAGTTCTCCGAGCACGGGGCGGGCGAGCGCATCGAGCGCGGCATCGCGGAGACGAACGCGCGCGAGTTCAGGGGCGTGCTCGGGGCCGCGGGCGACTGAAGGCAGAAGCGGCGCGAGAAGGGAATCCGATGGCGAACACCAACTGCGCGATCCTGAGCACGGGGCGCTCCTATCCGGAGGGCGTGCTGACGAACGCCGACCTCGAACGGATGGTCGAGACCTCCGACGACTGGATCACTTCGCGCACCGGCATCAAGCAGCGCCACAAGGCGGCCGAAGGCGAGTACACCTCGATGTTCGCGGTGCGCGCCGCGCGCCAGTGCATCGAGCGCGCGCGCATCGACCCCATCGACATCGACCTCATCATCTGCGCCACCGTCACCCCCGACCAGATTCTCCCCTCCACGGGCTGCATCATCCAGACCGAGTTGGGGTGCCACCGCGCCGCGGCCTTCGACATCGCCGCCGCCTGCTCCGGCTTCCTCTACGGGCTGACGCTCGCCAACCAGATGGTGCGCTCCGGGCAGACGCGCTACGCGCTTGTCATCGGCGCGGAGATTCTGACGCGCTACGTCGATTACACCGACCGGCAGACCTGCGTCATCTTCGGCGACGGCGCCGGGGCGGCGCTCCTCGGTCCCACCGAGGACGAGCGCGGCATCCTCGCCACGCGTATCCGCTCCGACGGGCGCTATACCGAACAACTCTTCTCGCCCGGCGGCGGCACGCGCATCCCGCCCACGGCCGACACGCTCGCCGAGGGCCTGCACTTCTACAAGATGCGCGGCAACGAACTGTTCAAGGTCGCCGTGCGCTCGATGGCCGAGGTCTCGCGTGAGGTGCTCGAAGAGGCCGGCTACTCAGCCGACGATGTAAAGCTCTTCATTCCGCATCAGGCCAACCAGCGCATCACCGAGGCCGTCGCCAGCAAGCTCAAGGTGGACGAGTCAATCGTCTACTCGAACATCGAGATGCACGGCAACACCTCCTCGGCCTCCATCCCCATCGCGCTCGACGAGTGCGTCGAGATGGGCCGCGTCCGAGAGGGCGACCTCGTGCTCATGGCCTCCTTCGGCGGCGGCGTCACCTGGGGCGCGGTGCTGATGCGTTGGTGAGGAAGCGATTAGCTGTTAGCTGTTAGCTTTCAGCTTAAAGAAACCAAACGACAGCGTCTCTATTGTTGAGCAACTACGTGGCCCACGGCGCATGCCGTGGGCTAAGAGCTAACAGCTAAGTGCTAACAGCTACTACTGCATTCGTCTTTCCGGGGCAAGGCTCGCAGGCAGCGGGGATGGGGCGCGATCTGGCGCAGAACTTCCCGGCGGCCCGCGCGGTCTTTGAGGAGGCCGACGCGGCGCTCGGCTTCGCGCTCTCACGGCTCTGTTTCGAGGGGCCGGAGAGTGAGTTGCAGCTCACGGAGAACACGCAGCCGGCGATACTGACCACGTCGATTGCGGCGCTGCGGGCGATGGAGGCGGAAGGGTTTCCGAAGCCGGACTACGTCGCCGGCCACAGTCTTGGCGAATACTCGGCTCTGGTCGCGGCGGGCGCGCTGACGTTTACGGCGGCGGTGCGCGCCGTGCGACTGCGCGGGCAGTATATGCAGGAGGCGGCGCCCGTGGGCGAGGGGGCGATGGCGGCCATCCTCGGCTCCGATCTGCGGACGATTGAGGACGCGTGCGAGGAAGCGCACGGCGGCGGCGTCTGCTCCCCGGCGAACATCAACGCGCCCGGTCAGGTCGTCATCGCCGGCACGTCCGGGGCCGTTGACCGCGCCATCGAGATATTGAAGACGCGCGGCGCGAAGCGTGCGATCAAGTTGAACGTGAGCGCGCCCTTCCACTGCGCGCTGATGATGCCGGCGCAGGAGCGCCTCGCGGCCGACCTTGAACAGATCGATTTCGCGAACCTCGGCGTGTCCATCGTCTCGAACGTCGATGCCGCGCTCACGCGCTCCGGCGTGGAGGCGCGCGCGAAACTCATCGCGCAGGTCTCGCGGACGGTGCGCTGGCAGGAGTCGGTCGAGCGGCTGGCGGGCGAGTGCGGCGTCGAGACATTCGTCGAGGTCGGCCCCGGCAAGGTCTTGTCGGGACTGATCAGGAAGACGGCCCAACGCGCGCGCTGTCTGAACGTCGAGGACGGCGCAAGCCTTCGGGCGACGCGTGCGGCGCTCGGCGAAGACCCGAAGGCGAGCGAGCGCGCGGCCGGGGGCGAGTGATTTTTGTGCGGCGCGCGTGGCCCGGCGGGGGTCGTGAGCGCGCCGGAAGTTTTTTCATCCTCAACTGACGGTAAGGAGCAGGTGTAATGGCCGATCAATCGGAGATCGAAACTAAAGTTAAGCAGATCATTGTGGACGAACTCGGCGTCGATGAGAACGAGGTGACGCCCAACGCGCGCTTCATCGACGACCTCGGGGCCGACTCGCTCGACACGGTCGAACTCGTCATGCGCTTCGAGGAGGAGTTCGGCATCGAGATACCGGACGAGGACGCCGAGAAGATTCAGAGCGTCCGCGACGCCTACAACTACATCGAGACGGCGAAGAGCAAGCAGTAAGTGCCACGGCCGCCCGGCGGGCCTCGGCTGCCGCGGCCTGTGGGCCGGGGCGCCGACATGAAGGCGGCGCTTCGGCGCGGGCGTGAAAAAGCGCCCGCCGCACGCACGCGCCCGCTCGGCCCGAAGCGTCGGGGCGGGCTCGGGCGAGGGAAGTACCCGAGGGAGGAATAAGCATTTGAACCGGCGTGTAGTTGTCACCGGTCTCGGCCTCGTCACACCGGTCGGGCATACGGTCAAAGATACCTGGGACGCCTTGTTGCGTGGCCAGAGCGGCGTGGACTTTATCAAGAAGTTCGACACCGAAAAGTTCTCCGTGAAGTTCGCCGCCGAGGTCAAGGACTTCGACCCGCTCAAGTGGGTGGAGAAGAAGGAGGCGCGCAAGATGGGCGCCTTCATCCACTACGCCGTGGCGGCCGGCGACGAGGCCATTTACGACTCGGGGCTGGTCGAGCGCGGAGCGCGGCTCGCGCCCGACATCGCCGACCGCGTCGGCACCTACATCAGCAGCGGCATCGGCGACTTCTGGGCCATCGAGCGCGAGCACGACAAGCTCTTGAACGGGGGGCCGGGCCGCGTCTCGCCCTTCTTCATCCCTTCGGCCATCGTCAACCTCGCCGCCGGACAGGTCTCGATCCGCTTCGGCGCGCGCGGCTATATCTCGGCCACCGCCACGGCCTGCTCGGCCGGCGCCCACGCCATCGGCGACAGCCTCAAGGTCATCCAGCGCGGCGACGCCGACGTGATGATTTGCGGCGGCGCGGAGTCGGCCATCACGCCGATGTCGGTCGCCGGTTTCGCCTCCATGCGTGCCCTCTCGACCCGCAACGACGACCCCGTCCACGCCTCCCGACCCTTCGACCGCGACCGCGACGGCTTCGTCCTCGGCGAAGGCGCGGGGCTGTTGGTGATCGAGGAACTGGAGTTCGCCCGCGCGCGCGGCGCACGGATTTACGCCGAGCTGGTCGGCTACGGCAACACGGCCGACGCCTTCCACATCACGATGCCTGACGAGTCGGCCTCGGGCCAGCTCCGCGTCATGCAGATGGCGATGAAAGACGGCGGCGTCCATCCCGAACAGGTCGGCTACATCAACGCCCACGGCACTTCCACTCCGTACAACGACAAGTTCGAGACGCTCGCCATCAAGCAAGCTTTCGGCGAGCACGCATACAAGTTGGCCGTCAGCTCCACGAAGTCGATGACGGGCCACCTGCTCGGCGCGGCCGGCGGCATCGAGGCCGTCTTCTCCGTCCTCGCCATCAAAGACGGGATGCTCCCGCCGACGATCAACTACCAGACGCCCGACCCCGACTGCGACCTCGACTACGTCCCCAACGAGCCGCGCGAGGCCCGCCTCGATTACGCGCTCTCAAACAGCTTCGGCTTCGGCGGCACCAACGCCGCGCTGTTATTCAAACGCTACGAGGAATGATGAAAAGGAGTCAGGAGTCAGGAGTCAGGAGTCAGAATAAAACTTGCACTACCTTCTTCATTCTGACTCCTGACTCCTGACTCCTGAATTCGTGGAATTATGAAAATCGTCGTGATGATGAAGCAGGTCGCCAACAAGGACGCGATTCTGCGTCTCAATAAAGAGGGCACGTGGATCGAGGAGGGTGACCTGACGTTCGAGGTCAACGAGTCGGACGGCTACGCGCTCGAAGAGGCTCTGCGGCTGAAGGATAAGAGGGGCGCGGGCGAAGTCATCGTGTGCTCGATGGGGCCGGCGCGCGTCAAGAGCGTCATCAAGGACGCGCTCGCCCGCGGGGCCGACCGCGCCATCCACGTCACCGGCGAACAGCTCGACCACATCGGCCCCTTCGCCGCCGCGCGCGTGCTGGCCGACGCCATTCGCGAGGAGAATCCCGACCTGATTCTCACGGGCCTCCAGTCCGACGACTACGGCTACGCGCAGACCGGCGTCATCATGGCCGAGATGTTGGGGCTGCCGCACGCCACCATCGTCATCGAGGTTGACGCTTCCGGCGCGGAGCTTCGCGTCAAGCGCGAACTCGAGAGCGGCTGGTATCAGTGGTACACCTACCCGACGCCCGCGCTCCTGACCATCCAGTCCGGCATCAGCCAGATTCGCTACGCCACCTTGAAGGGCATCATGGCGGCCAAGAAGAAAGAGATACGCGAGGTCGCCGCCTCGCCCGACGCCGTCGGCGCGGCCGGCAAGCACCAGCAAATCACAAAGGTCTACTTCCCCGAGAAGACCAAGCAGACGCAATTCCTCGGCGACGGCGACGCTAAAAAAGGCGCCGCCCAACTCGCCGAGAAGCTACGCACGGAGGCGAGAGTAATTTAAAAGTGAGCAGTGAGCAGTGAGCAGTGAGCAGTAAAAAACGCGCCCGACGGCTGACGCTGACTGTTCACCATCAACTGCTTACTGCTCACTGCTCACTGCTCACTTAATCTTATTATGCCAAACGGAATTCTGGTTTTCGTCGAGCACCGCGACGGTGCTTTCAATAAGACTTCTTACGAGGCGCTGGCCGCGGCGCAGCAGTTGGGGTCGGCGCTCGGGCAGGAGGTGAGGGCCGTCGTGCTCGGCACGGATGCGTCGCTCGCGGGCGAGGTCGCCGGCTACCATCTAGCCGGCGTCATCTCGGCCGAAAGCCCGAAGCTTGCGGAGTACACGCCGGACGCCTACGCCGACGCGATGGAGCATGTTGTTCGCGCCGTCGATCCGCAGTACGTCCTCATGCCGCACACGTATCTGGTGCGCGACTACTCGCCGAAGCTGGCCGCGCGCTTCGGGCGCGACGTAATCAGCGACTGCGTGCGCGCGACGGCCGAGGGCGGCAAGGTTACATTTGCGCGCCGCATCTTCCTCGGCAAGATCGACGCCGACGTGGCGCCGACGGACGCGCCGCCCGTGTTCGCCACCTTCCAGTCGGGCGCGTACCGGGCGGATCAGGCGGAGAAGGGAAGCGGGGCCGAAGTGCAGTCGATGGCCGTCGAGGTGGGAGAAGTAAGGATGAAGCCGGAGGCTCCGTTCCAGGAGGTGAAGCAGGCGGTTGATTTGTCGAAGGCGGACGTGATCGTGGCGGTCGGCCGCGGCATCAAGAGTCAGGAGAACCTCGCGCTCGCCGAGAAGTTGGCCGAGGCGCTCGGCGGTGAACTCGCCGCCTCGCGTCCCATCTGCGACGCCGGCTGGCTCCCCATCGACCGACAGATCGGCTCCTCCGGCCAGACGGTCGCGCCCCGTCTCTACATCGCGCTCGGCATCTCCGGCGCCATCCAGCATCTCGTCGGGATGAAGAACTCGACGACCATCGTCGCCGTCAACAAAGACGCCGAGGCCCCGATCTTCGACATCGCCGACTACGGCATCGTCGGCGATCTCTTCGAGGCCGTCCCCGTGCTCACGGAGGAAATCAAGAAGCTGAAAGGTTGATGAGCGCGCCGTCGGTTCGATAGCCAATAGCCCCGTCCACACGGACGGGGCTATTTTTATTGTCAGGCTTGATGGTTAAACTGCTTACTAACCTATGGCGAGTTGCGATTGCGTGCGCCCTCCCTCACGGTCGGGCTTGCGGCCCCGGATGTGCCTCAAGGCGGAAGCCCGACCGTGAGGGAGGGCGTGCGGAGGTCATGCTCAAATGCAATCCGCTATAAACTGCCTGCTAACCTAATTCAATCTCCCTGTCTATCTCCCGGATGACCTGCTCCGCCGCCTCGCGCGGGGGGCGGCGCGGCAGCTCGCGCAGGAGGTCGTCCATCCGGGCGAATGCCTGCTCCAGAGCGTCCCTGTCGATGACGACCTTCTGCTCCTTCGTGATGCTGCCGACCGACCAGTCGCGGCTGTGCTTGCGCCACGCCGACGACAGGGCGGCGGCCAGATCGGCGTGAAGTGATTTGCGCCAGTCGGAGGCGAAGGGGGCGCGCAGGCTGACGGAGTACCTCGCACTCACTTCTTGCCGCCTCTCTTCTTGTCGCCTTCCTTCTTGTCGATGCTCGATATCGCCAGCGGCATCAATTCGAGAAAGTGCGCGGAGGCTTTGCCGCCTCCCGACGCCTCACTCCGGGTGGCCGGGCGGATGGATAAAACCTCTTCGACGCCCTCCTCGAAGCCGATCCTGAGCCTGACGGCGAGGCCCAGCGCTTCGTCAAAACTGTTGGCGAAGTAACGGTTATAATGCACCTCGCCGCCTTCGGCCATCGTCCAGTTGACCGCCTCGACGATGTGCGGGGTCTCGGCCACCTGCGCCCTCTCCTCGGCGTCGGCGAGCGGCATGTGCTCGAAGCTGTAGGTCGCCCCGGCGTGAGGATCGAACGTGTAGCCAGTGTCTAGTTTTTTCACTTCTTGCTTCCCTCCATCCGCTCGCGCAATGCCTGAACCAGATATTCCGTGGGCGCTCCCTTGCCGGAGGACATGTCCGCCGCCGACGTGCCAAAGCCGCCGCCGCTGCTGCCCTGCCTGCTCCGGGTGTTGGCCTCCTCGAAGATTTCGAGCAGCTCTCGCCTGACCAGTTCCAAAACTTCTTGCTCCGTCATCTCTTCACCTTTCTTCGCGGCCCGCTTCGTCGGCCCATCGGCCGACTCTCTACAAACTTCGGCGCGGCCCAACTGTTATGAAACGTGCTTACTTTTCGCGCTCCGGCTCTTGCTCGACTTCTTCTCTGGCGCCAGCCTCAGCACGTCGCCGGGCTGACATTTTAGAGCAAGACAGATGCTCTCCAAAGTAACGAAGTTGATCCCGAGCGCCTTGCCCTTCTTCAACCGCCACAGCGTCGTGTGGCTGATGCCCGTCTCTTTTGCCAGCCAATAGTAAGACCGCCCGTGCTCTTCCAGGAGCGCGTCAACTCGAATCTCAACCACAATTCGCATCCTCCCTCCGGCATTCGTCATCCATCCTGTTTGAGTATTTACCACATGCGAGAAGTATTGTCTATGAGATATACCGCGGATTTGACATATATCCTACATCTAAAATATAATCGCGGGGAATCGCGTCCGGCGAAGATACCCGCACCGTTGACCGAAGTTACGTGAAAGAGTGCGGCCGCCGGCCGTCGTGATGAGGGGAACAGGCGATGAGCAGTCTATATGCCATGCAGCGCGCCAACGGCGACTGGTTCGCGCTCGACGATCACGGACGTTTTCGCGTGCCGGTGTTTCACAGCAGCCGGGACGGGATGCTGGCGCGCGGCCGCCATCAGGGGATGCAGCTCTTCAAGCCGGTAGTGCTCGACGCTCGCGCGCTCAAGCAGTTCACGCCGGCCGGGGACGCCGTTCGCGATGTGTACTTCTGGATGGTGGATAATCCATTCACCACTGTGAGCCGCGGCCGGTCAATCGATCACGCGCAGCTTGCCCTGCTCGTACACGACGGCGCGCAAAGCCCTGCCGTGATGACGTAGAAGCTGAAGACGAGGGGCCGCCCCTGTCACACACTTTTTCACCGCGGCCGGGATGCGGAGAGGCAAAACACCTGATGGATAAAACTTCGTGGAACAGTTTTAGCAGCGTCACGGCCGGGGGCCAGTGGCCGGGAATAGATTCGATGTACCGGCTGATCGTTGTGGCGGCTCAAAGAAACAAGCAGCTTACACGGGGCGCAACTCCACGGCTCGCCGCCGACCCGCGGAGGCAAAGAAACACCTCCATCGCGCTCGAAGAGGTCAAACGTGGTCTCGTGCCTTTCACGATCACCGAGGCTCCGACCAAGAATGACAATGACGCGAGCTTGCTTTTGTAAGGTCATCGAACACCACGGCGCGGTGCGCTGACACGTCAACCAAGTGAAACACCATGCTGAAGAGTCGCCCCGACCCATCAGTAACAGATGTGAAGGCGGGCGAAACTGTTGGTGCGGGAGGAAGATTATGAGCAGCAGCAGAACGGTGGAATCATTTACCGCCAAATTCGTCGAGGGCGAACCAAACGTCCGTTTGGAATTGATGAATACGACTGATGTGACACTCAAGTGCGTCGAGGTGCTGACCGTCTTTCTGAAGGACGAAGAGACTCCGGG
>DASVES010000009.1:0-9337 GCA_036380435.1 Pyrinomonadaceae bacterium
GTGCTGCTCACGCGCCGCGCCGCCTTGAAGAAACCCGTGCTCGCCTTCGCGGGCGTGATGCAGACCGTCCCCAGCCTCGCCCTCTTCGGCTTCCTCATTCCGCTCCCGCTGCTCGGCATCGGCGCGCGCACCGCCACCGTCGCCCTCATCCTCTACGCGCTGCTGCCCATCATCCGCAACACGGTCGCCGGCATCGAGGGCGTCGAGCGCAGCGTGCGCGAGGCGGCCGTGGCGATGGGCATGACGGACGCTCAGATTCTCCGGCAGGTGGAGCTGCCGCTGGCCACGCCCGTCATCCTCGCGGGCGTCCGCGTGGCGACGGTGATTACGGTCGGCGTGGCGACGGTCGCGGCCTTCATCGGCGCCGGGGGATTGGGCACGCTCATCTATCGTGGCCTGCGACAGTATGACAACGCGCTCATCCTCGCCGGCGCCATCCCGGCGGCGCTGATGGCCCTCGCGCTCGACTGGCTGATCGGCCGCGTCGAGGCGCGCATGGACGCGGGCGCGCGTCGCGCGTCGGCGGCGCGCGCGGGAAGTGTGGGGCTACGGCGCGCGGCGTGGGCAGCGGGTGCGGTGCTCGTGGTTCTGGCTGGCGGTTACGCGGCGTGGCGCGCGTCGGCGCGCGCGGATTTGGCGGTCGGGTCGAAGGATTTCACGGAGTCGATTATTCTCGCGGAGGTGTTGTCGCAGATGCTCGAAGAGCGGGGCCTGCGGGTCGAGCGCAAGTTCGAGCTGGGCGGAAACCTCCCACACGACTCGCTGTTGGCCGGTGAGATCGACGCCTATCCCGAGTACACCGGCACCTCCTACACGGCCATCCTCAAGCACGCGCCCGAGACCGACCCGCGCGCCGTCTACGAGCAGGTCAGGCGCGAGTACGCGGAGCAGTTCGGCGTGGAGGTCGGAGCGCCGCTCGGCTTCGAGAACACCTTCGCCATCCTCGTGCGCGGGGAGGAGGCGCGTCGCCTGAACCTGCGCACGGTCTCCGACGCCGTCGCGCACGCCCCGCGCTGGCGCGCCGGCTTCGGACAGGACTTCATGTCGCGCGCCGACGGCTACGAGGGCTTCGCGCGCGCCTACGGCCTGCGGTTCGACGCGCGCCCGCGTGAGATGGACTTGACGCTCACCTATCGCGCGCTCGCCGACCGGCAGGTGGACATCATCGCCGGCAACTCCACCGACGGCATGATCGGCGCGCTCGACCTCGCGCAGCTCGAAGACGACCGGCGCTACTTCCCGCCCTACGAGGCCGTGCTCCTCTTCCGCCGCGACACGCTCGCGCGCCACACCCAAGCGCGCGAAGTCCTCGCACGCCTCGCCGGCTCCATCAACACCGAAGAGATGCGCCGCCTCAACAACGAGGTGGACGAGCGCAAGCGCCCCATCCCGGAAGTCGTCCGCGAGTGGAGAAGAGAGAAGGGACTGTGAGGAAGGCAAAAGTAAAAAGGCAAAAGGCAAAAGTGAAGACGCAGACGGCACACCGCGTCATCTTCACTTTTGCCTTTTAACTTTTGCCTTTTAACTTTTTATTTAGCCCTTGCGGATCATCGTGACGCGCACGGGCTGGTCGAGGCTGTTGGTGAGGACTTGAACCTTCTGCGTGGCGAAACCCTTGGCCTTGAGCGTGAGCGTGAGGCGGCCCATATGGAGCGGGGGCAGGACGGAGACGCCGCGGGCGTCAGTCCAGTTCCACGACTCGCAGGTGAAGCCGTCAGTGCGGTTCGACCTGAGGTCGGCGCGCACCCCCTGGACGGGGTTGCCCTGTTCGTCAACGACGCGCAGGTCGAGGCGGCCGATGCCGTTCGGCTCGCGCGGCGCGCGGCCCATGTTCGGGATGTCGTCCCCGCTCTGCGACGACCCTGCTTGCGCGAACGCGCCGGTCGCGGATACGAGAACCAAGAGGGTTAAGAGAAACAGTTTACGCATGAAAATATTCTCCTGCTTGTCTTTATTACTGACGTCTTGGTGAAAGGGAGTGTCCCGACGGGCCTCGGCGGAAGAGGGGACTTTCATCACCGTCTGGCCGTGCCAGTTTAGGATGAGGCGCGTGGGGCGGCAGTTGCACGCGCGGGGCTTGCCGACGGAGATTTGGCGGCGCCGCTAAACCTTGCGAGGGCAGAGCTTCGCGGCGGCCCGGCGGGCAAAAGGAGGGGCCGCGTCCCCGGCAGTGTTGACGAGGCGCGGCCCGTAATGTCTGGTGTTTTACTTGCATCACTTCGGCGGTCGCTGCCGCCGTGCGTCCCCGCCGGCGGGTGACGTTTAGGCCAGCGACTTTGCGCCCCGAGGCTTTCGCCCGCCGGGTTGCCTTTGTCGGTGTCTGGCGGCCCCAGCTAGCGGAGACGCGCTTTCAAGAGGGACAGGCGCGGCCGGCGACACTTACTGCTGCGGTCGTCGGAGCCGCGCTGACAGTAATGATTATATTGGCCGGTGGGGGCATTTGAAAAGAGTTATTTTCCCGACCCCGCGCCGGGCGCGACTAACTCGGCCGAAGAAGCGGAAACTTTTCTCGTCGCCTGACTGTTAAAACACTATCCGAGACCGCCGAGCCGGGGCGGGCGCGGATGAGACCGGAGGAGGAACGTCAAATGACTTTAATCGATCTGCTCGTGCTGCTTTTGATCGCGGGCCTGTGCGGCGCGCTGGGGCAGGCCATCAGCGGCTACTCGCGCGGCGGCTGTCTGGTGGCCATCGCGCTCGGCTTCATCGGCGCGCTCCTCGGCGGATGGATTGCGCGCGCGGCCGGGCTGCCCGAAATCTTCCCCGTCAGCGTCGGCGGAATGAACTTCCCCATCGTCTGGTCGATCATCGGCGCCGCCCTCTTCGTCGCCATCATCGGACTGCTCACGCGACGCAGATGAGGGGGAGTAAGCAGTGAGCAGTGAGCAGTCAAGACGCAGGACACTCAACCAGCATTGACTGCTCACTGCTTACTGCTTACTGCTTACTGTCTCCTCACCCTTCCGCCTCGCGTCCTGCTTTTGCTACACTCGCGTGTAAAGAATCTCCCTTATTTGAAGTGACGGTCTTGGTGGTTGCGCGGCATCGTGGGGCGAAAGAGTCTCGGGGCGCGCGACGCGGGAAGAGTTTCGGCAAGGTTTTTTTATGAGCGCCACCCGACAGGCCAGATATTCGGAGGTGCGTCGCCCCCAGGGCGCGCCCGACCTCAATCACTTTCGCAGGCGCTACCCGCTGACGGTGGCGGCGCTCGGCGCGCTGCCCGAGCGGGAGGCGTGGCTCGGGCGCATCTGGGAGGAGGAGGCGCGCTGGCGCGAGTCGTCGCGAGTCGTCGGCGTCGCGGCAGAGGTGATCGTGCGCGGCGGGCCGCCGGCGGGGTCGGAGGTGGAGGGCGAGTTCGAGGTGGTCTGCGCCGGCGGCGGTCTCGGACTGCTGTACGCGGCGGTGCTGGGCGCGCGCCACGGGCGTCGCGTGCTGGTCTTCGACGAGGGCGAGGTGGGCCGCGCGGCGCGCGTCTGGAACGTCTCGGGCGAAGACCTGACGGGGCTTGAGCGCGCCGGGCTGTTTACGAGAGAAGAGATCGAGGGCGCGGTCGCGAACCGCCGCCGCGCGGGGTTCGTCAAATTCCACGACGCCGCGTCGCGCGTCAAGGCCGAGCGGCTGTGGGTCGAGGGCGTGCTCGACGTGGCGCTCGACGCCGACCGCCTGCTGCAACTCGCGTCGGCGAGGTTGCGCGCACGGCGGGGCTGCGCGACGCGCGACCGTCTGCGCTTCGTCCGCGCCTACGTCGAGCCGCAACGCGTGACGGTCGAGACCGAGGACGCGCGGGGCCGCCGGCAGTTGTTCGCCGCGCGGCTCTTCATCGACGCGACCGGAGCGGCCTCGCCCGTCGCGCGGCAGATCAATGACGGGCGCGCGCCGACACACGTCTGCCCGACGGTCGGGACAATCGCGCGCGGCTACTCGCGCGGCGACGCGCCCGACGCCGTGGACTTCTCCGTGGGCGAACTCCTCGTCAGCACGGAAGATGCGAGCCAGCACCGGCAACTCGTCTGGGGGGGCTTCGCCGGCGCGCCCGCAGTTGATGAGTTCACCTCCCATCTCTTTTTCTACGACGCGACGGAGTCGCCCGCCGACAAGTCTCTGCTGGAGTTGTTTGAGAATTACTTCGAGCGCCTGCCGGCCTACAAGCGGCGCGGGGCGCACTGGAGAGTGCGGCGGCCGCTGTTCGGCTACGTGCCGGGCTGGCGCCGGCAGGGCTGGCGCGGCGCTCGGTCGAAGACGGCCGACGAGCGCGTGCTGCTCGTCGGCCGTGGGGCCGGCAGCCCCCTGTCGTTCGGCGCGGCGGGCGCGCACCTGCGCGACCTCGGCAGCGTCACACATCTCGTCCACCTCGCGCTCGAAGCCGACCTCCTCGACGCGCGCTCGCTCGCCGAAGTTTGCGCGCAGGGGCCGCGCCCGGCCCCTGCCGCCGACCTCGCGGACTTCCTGCGACCGACGCCGCGCAGCGCCCCGGCCTCGGTCAACGAGACTCTGAACGCGGTGATGGCCGCGCTGCACCATCTGGACGAGTGCGTGCGGCGCGAGCTGTTTCTGGGGCGGGCGAGCTTCGGAACGCTCAAGAATATCTTCGGCCACACGGCCAAGCTCTACCCGCGCATCTTCGCGCGCGCGCGAGAGCATCTCGGCGCGCGCGGCACCGTGCTGTGGCTGGCGGGTCTGGCCGAGTCGGCCATCGCCTCACGCCGCGGGCGTGCGGGCGCGGGCGCTCCGGGCGGCGACGAAGAAGAAGGCCGCCAACGCGACGCCGCGCAGGAGTTCGCCCGCCATCTCGCCCTCTACAAAAAGGGTCGGGGCGCGGAACTTTAAGCCCCGCGCCCCGACCGCTTACCGTTTCGGCCGACGTGGTCGGCCCTACGGCGTGCCGGACCCAACGCCGTCGTCGGTGACGATTGTGATCGTATCGCCGGGGTTCAACGTCCGCGGCGTTTCGTTATTGATTTGCACGCTGAGCAGTCGGCCGTTCTGATTCTTGTACTTCTTACGGCCTCCGCCGCTGCCGTTGTCTTTGAACTTGTCTGATAAATCAACGGCGACGGATCCGCCTCTCACGATGATGGGGTCATCGGCCATGAAGGTTGCTCCTTTCAGAGTGAGGTTGCAGGGTTAGTGGTTTGCAGACAGTTCGTCGAACTGTCTGCGGTGGTGCTCCGTGTCCGGCCTTGCCAGGTAGCTCTCGTAAGCTTCCGCGCCCCATCGCTGCCGTATGCCTGCCAGCAAGTCGGCGGCGTGTGCGATAAACTCCCGAGTCTTCTGCTGATCTCCGGCCTGCCGGCTGGCTTGCGCCGCGACGGCCCACGCGCGCCACTCGGAGGCAAGCTGCCCATGTTGCGCGAAACTCTCTCGGGCGCGGAGCGCATTCGCCAGTGCGCCCGCGGCGTCGCCGCCCTCAAGCATGGCCTGTGCGAGCGCGAGCGTCGCCTTTGAAATCAGGTAAAGGTTATTCAGGCTCTCGGCCGTGTCGAGAGCCTCTTGACACAGCCGCAGACCTTCGCGCCGCGCGCCGGAGAAGGCGAGCGCCAGCCCCAAAACGCGCTTGGCCTCGGCGACATCGTCCGGATATTTCGTGCCCGCCAGATCGAGCGCGCGTTCGGCCTGCGTCCGGGCTTCCGAAAACTTCCGCTCGCTCAACGCCAGTTCGGCGTTCGTGACGCGCACGTAAACGAGAAGTTGCTTGTACCCGCCATCGGGACGGTCTGCCAGAGCGGCCGCCTCCTGAAGCGACGCGCGCGCGTCGTCGTAGCGCCCTAACTGCCACAAGACGCTGCCCCGCTCCGTGAGTCCGTAGCCCGTGCCCTTCTGATCGCCTGACGACTTGCCGATGGCATACTTCTGTTGGAAGTGTGTGAGCGCGTCCGGGTATTGCTCCTGAATAGTCAACACCCGGCCGATTCCCTCGTGTGAGGTGGCCGCCTGCGACTGGTCGCCGTTCTGTTCGGCCAGTTGCAGTTGTTCCTCGAACGCGCGGAGCGCGGCGTCGTAATCCCCCTTCAATACGTTGGCGCGCCCGAGCATGAGCAGTCCCTGCGAGACGTTCTTGCGGTAATTGCCCTGCCGGTAAAAGGAGAGCGCCTGATTGACGAAACTAATCGCCTCGTCCGGCTTGCTCTGCTGGATGCGCAGGCTGCCGAGGTTGATGAGCGCCGTCGCCTCCGCCCGCCGCGCTTTAGACCGGCGGGCATACTCAATCGCCTGCTTGTAATACTTCTCGGCCTCGGCGTAATCAGATCGCCCGAAATGGAGACTGCCCAACTCGACCAGGCCTTGCGCCGACAAGTTGTCCATGCCGTTGGCCTGCGCCGCCTCAATCGCTTCACGCACGTACTCCTGCGACCGCGCGACGTTGTTCTCCTCGAACGCGACGGCGCTCAACCCGAGGAGGGCGTTAATGCGCTGGAATTGGTTGCCCGAGGCTTCAGCCAGTTCGAGAGCGCGCTCGAACTCGTGCCGCGCGTCGGCGACGCGGCCCGTGCTGTCGTAGAGGAAGCCGCGCTGTTGGAACACCTCCGCCTGTCCCTCGGCGTCGCCCCGCGCGGCGTAAATCTTCTCGGCCCGCTCGAAGGCCCCCAACGCCGCGGGGAGGTTCTGCAAGCGCCCGTGGAGCACGCCGAGGCGGAGGTACGCGGTGGCGTAGTTAGAATCGCGGTTGGCGGCCTCCGTGTAGCTGGCGATGGCCTTCGCCGTCTCGCCGTCCTTCTCGTGGGCGCGCCCCTGATCGACGTAAACCTCGGGCGCGTCGGGCCGCAGCTTCGCGATTTTTTCGTAGGACTCGACAGCGCTTTTGTACTCGCGGCTCACCGTGGCCGTGATTGCGTCGAGATAGAGCGCGTCAATTTCCGAGAGCGCCGCGCGGTCTGGGACGAGCGAGGGGAGCCGCAGAAGTTCGTCTTTGGCGCGGTCGAGGGAGTCCAGCTCGGCCCACGCTTCGGCCAGGCGCGCGTAGGCGAGGGCGAAGCGGTCGTCGCGGCTGACGGCCTCGGAGAGCGCGAGGCTGGCGCGGTGGTAGGCGCCGTCGCGCAGCGCCGCCACGCCGCGCTCGTAGAAGTCCTGCGCCTCGACCGAGGGGCGGTGGGCCGAGGGGGCGCGCCAGTAGGCGTAGGCCCAGACGCCGCCGAGGGCGATAAAGAGGGCGGCGATGAGCGCGAGCGGCGAGAAGCGCGGGCGGTTGAGCGTCCGGGAGATCGTCACGAGGGCGCTGGCGCGGAGCATGTCGGCCTCGCCGGGCGGCAGCCGGCGCGTGCGCGCCGCGTCGTTGCCGCTGAGGCGCAGGCGGACGCTTTCGAGCGCCGCGATCATCTCGTCGGCCGACTGGAAACGCTCTTCGGGGCGCTTGGCGAGCGCCTTGAGGGTGACGCGGTCGAGTTCCGCCGGCACGCGCGAGTTCATGCGCGAGGGCGGGGGCGGCTCGACGTGCAGAACCTGCGCGCCGATCTCGATGATGTTCGAGCCGGAGAAGGGCGGGCGGCCCGCCACACACTCGTAGAGGAGCGCGCCGAGGGAGAAGAGGTCGCTGCGCGCATCGACGGGGCGGCCGCGCGCCTGCTCGGGCGAGAGATAAAGCGGCGTGCCGATGACCACGTCGCTGCGCGTGCGGAGGTGGGTGGCGGCTGCGCCGTCGTCGCCGGCGAGCGCCGTCTCCTCGATGTGCTTGGCGAGGCCGAAGTCGAGCACCTTCACCTGGCCGCTCTCGTTGACGTGGATGTTCGTCGGCTTGATGTCGCGGTGGACGACGCCGCGGCGGTGCGCCTCGCCGAGCGCGGCGGCCACGTCCTGAATGATCTCGACGGCGCGACCGAGCGTCATGCCCTCGGCGAGCAGCTCGGCGAGGCTGTGGCCCGCGACCAGCTCCATGACGATGTAGGGCTGCCCGGCGTCGGTCTCGCCGAAGTCGTAGACGGAGGCGATGTGCGGGTGGTTGAGCGAGGAGACGGCGCGGGCTTCGCGTAGAAAGCGCGCGCGGTAGTGGCCCTCGTTGGGGCCGGCGAGCGGGAACTTGACGGCCACGCGGCGGCCGAGCCGCGTGTCCTCGGCGACGTAGACCACACCCATCCCGCCCTCACCGATCTGTTTCAGAATGCGGTAATGAGAAACAGTCTGCCCAATCATGGGGTCGGAGGCTGACACTTTAAGAAGGAGCGAGGACAAGAAACTAACGGAACCGCCGGGGCGAATTTTGAGCCGACGTGGAACTTGCGCGCGTTCGGCCCAGACGTGAACGCTGACGTATTCTGCTCTAAAGCCGGCGGCTTGACAAGAATCATCCGCGCCGACGAGCCGCTGAAAGCGGCGGCAGAGTGTAGCCCACGGCGTGAGGCCGTGGGTAACGGACGGGCAGGACGATGGAAGCCCCGGAGGGGCGAAAGAATTTCAACGGGCCTCGTGCTCAACGTCCCGATTCTTTCGCCCCTCCGGGGCTTCTTATTCTAACCGCCTATTTACCCCGGTCTCACGACCGGGGCTACACTCTGCCGCCGCTCCGCGGCTCGTTTGACGCCCACCCTTCGGCCTCCTCACTTTTGCCTTTTGCCTTTTACCTTTTTACTTCCGTGAGAGACAAGGGATGAAGAAGTGTGAGCAGTGAGCAGTCAGGACGCTTGACCTGCTTTGACTGCTCACTGCTCACTCTCTCATTCATCCCTCATTCAGTCCACCCAATCGGCGACGAAGATGTTGGTGTCGCCGCGCGTGCGGGCGTTGCGGTTCGAGGCGAAGACGAGGCGGCGGCCGTCGGGCGAGAACATGGGGAAGCCGTCGAAGCTCTCGTCGTGGGTGACGCGCTCTAGGCCCGTGCCGTCGAGGTTGACGAGATAGAGGTCGAAGTTTCGGCCGCGCGGGTTCGGGTGGTTCGAAGAGAAGATGACGCGCCGGCCGTCGGGCGTGAAGTAGGGCGCGAAACTCGCCGCGCCGAGTGTGGTGACCTGTCGCTTGTTGCGGCCGTCGGCGTCCATCACCCAGATTTCAAAGTTGCCCGGCTCGATGACGTTCTCTGCTAAGAGCTTCTTGTAGCGTTCGACCTGTTCGGGCGTCTTCGGGTGGAAGGAGCGATAGACGATGTGCTTGCCGTCGCGGGAGAAGAAGGGGCCGCCGTCGTAGCCGAGGGCGTCGGTGAGCCGGCGGACGTTTCGGCCGTCGGCGTCCATCGTGTAGATGTCGAGGTCGCCGTCGCGCATCGAGGTGAAGACGATCCGGCGGCCGTCCGTGGACATGGTCGCCTCGGCGTCGTAGCCGGGCGTCTCAGTCAGGCGACGCACGTCCTTGCCGTCGGGTCGGGCGGTGAAGATGTCGAAGCCGGGGTAGATGGCCCAGACGTAGCCGCGCG
>DASVES010000010.1:0-8789 GCA_036380435.1 Pyrinomonadaceae bacterium
CGCCCGGCGCGCGCCGTACAGACGAATGCCCGCCGCGTCGCCGCTGCTTCGGCGACGCGGCGGGCATTGCTGATTCGTCGGCCGCGACGCGGGCCGCGGCGACGTGTGAGAGTGAAGGCCCGTTAACGCTTCCTGGCGGCACCGCTGCTCTTAGCCGCACCGCTCTTCTTCGTCGCGCCGGCCTTCTTCTTCGCGCCGGAGGGGCTGGGGCGGCTCTGTAGACGCTGGGCGAGCCGCAGCAGGTCGGCCAGCTCGAAGGTGCCCCGCCTCGCGGATGGCAGCGTCGGCCGCCAACCGCGTTCGCGCAGGATCGAGTCCTCGCTGCGCCGCACCAGCCCGACGATGACTTCCGCGACGATGGTGCTGCCGACGGGGCCGAGGCGCTGTCCCCGCCCGAGGATGGCCGCCTCGGCGAGGATGTAGTACCAGAGCGGCGTGCGGCCGTCGAACCCGGACTCGCGCAGGGCGTTTTCCTGCTCGGGGCTGGCCGCGCCCGCCACGATCTGCGCCGGGGTGAGGACGGGGATGTCGCGCACGCCTTGCAGCTTCCGCTTGAGAGCGCGCGCCACGGCCTGCCCCGTCGGCATCCGCAGCAGGTAGCCGCGCAGGAGGTTGCGCACGGCGAGGCGCGCGCCGTTGAGGGCGTTCGGGTCGGGCGGCAGGGCGTCGCTGCCGATGATATTGCCGAGCGTGTCGGTCAGCTCGAAGAGCGGCTCGACGAGCTTCGTGTCGAGTCGGCGCGTGCGGTCGAAGGGGCGGCCCGCGTCAACGAGGTTCTCCCACTCGACGATCCAGTTCTCGGGCAGCGTGTCGAAGCCCTGCGCGGTGACGACGCCGCCCCCGAGCTGGCCGCTCAGGGCGGTGAAGGTGAAGAGCAGGCCGAGCGTCGCCGGGACGGTGCCCGGCGCGCCGCTCGTGTTGAAGTTGAGGTTGAAGTTGTAGGCGCCGCGCACCATCGTGTGGCCGAAGCGGTAGGCCGCCACCGAGAACTCCAGCGGCAGGAAGAACGGCTCGGCCATCGCGTCGTAGACGTGGTTCTCCCTGACCGTCTCGTTGACGATGCGCGGGTCGCAGACGCGCTTCAGGAAGTCTTGGATGACCATGTGCTGGTAGTGCTGGCGCAGCACGCGTCGCGCCTGCATGAAGGACTGGAACCGTCCGGCCAGCACGTTGTGGGCGAGCAGGAAGGCCGTGTGCAACTGCGCGACGATGGTGTTCTCGTCGTTGCGCGGGTCGCCGATGAGCGCGGCGCGGTCGTGCTCGATGTCGGGGCTGCGCCGCTCGCGCGGGAGGTCGTTGTCGTCAGTCTTGCCCGGCGGGCGGCGCAGCGGAATCTGGGTGCCGCCCGTGGGGGAGACGTTGCCGACCACCATCTTGATGTCTTGGCGCGGGGCCGGCAGGCCGTAGAGGCTGTCGAGGTCGAGACCCGCCGTGCGGAGGTTGCGTATCTTATTCTTGATCTGGCCCGGCGGGAGCGGCTTGAGCTGGGGGTCGAGCAGTTCGGGCAGCGTGGCCGAGACGGTTTCGAGCGTGATGTCGTGGTCGATGAACTGCCCGAGGTAGGTGTAGGCGGCCGGGATGTCGGAGTCGCCGGCCGGGTCGCCGCCGCTCGTGTCGCGCATCGACTGGCCGAGGCGGATGAGGTTGTCGCGCGTCCGGCGCGCGACGGGCAGGAGGTTGTCGGGGTTGTTTTGCAGCCCCGGAAAGAGGAAGTCGAAGTTGTGCGGGTCGATGGGTCGCGACGCGGCGAAGGCCAGAGAGGCCGCGGCCGGACCGACCAGCGCCTCCTGCGCTTCGCGCACCGCTTCCATCCTGATGACGGCCCCGTGAGGTAAACGTGCCATGTAAGATTCCTCCAGTCGTAGTGTTGGTGAGTGGCGCCGGAACCGGCGGGTGGCCGCGCGTGCGAGTGTGTCGCGGCGGCCGGGTCGTGCCTTTCTCCGCGGGCCGCGCCGGGCGAGACGGGCGCGCCGCGCCCGCGGAAGGAATGAGTCGGCGCGTGCGGGTGTGCGCGCGCGGGTTGGGGGCTCTTTGGACGGCGGCGATTATACCCGCGGCGCGGCGCGGCGCAACATTATTTTTCGCCGCCGGAGACGCGCGCCACGTCCTTTCGCCGCGACGGGGGCCGATTGATTTGAAAACGCCTCAGAAATGTCAAAAAGGCATGAGCCGCGAAGTCAGGCGAAGCGGCACAAAACAGATGTCACTCCGATTCGTGGCGCTTCGCCTGTCTTCGCGGCTCATTATCCCGCGCCCCTCATTGAGGAGGGGTGCTTCTTACGAAGCGGGCGCGGGCGGCCGTCAGTACTTCACCCGGATGCGGTAGCTGATCTTCGTCTCGCCGTCGCGCTCGACGGGGACGCGCAGGCGCGCGCCCGTCACGGAGGTCTTCTCGGCGCGGAAGCCGACGCAGCGCGGCGAGCCGGCGCAGGTGGTGGCGGCGGGGAGGATCTTCCAGTCGCTCTCGCCGACCGGCTCGTTGAAGACCACTTCGACGGGCGTGTCCTTGTGGTTGCGGACGGTGATTTCGTAGGCGTACTCGTAAGTGTTGCGGCCGACGAGCCGGTACTCGGTCTGCTTGCGCTCGGAGACGATGTCGAAGGCGTCGCCGACCTTGATACGCACGTCCTCGTCCTTCGGCGTGTGCGCGATCCGATTCTCGCCGATGAACTGCTGGCCCCCCGCGGCGTCGCGCTTGTAGAGGCGGATGACGCCGGCCGGCAGAGGCATCCCGAGCTTGTTCTCGCGCGAGTTGCGGAACTCGACGAAGACGCCGACCGGCTCCTTGAGGGGCTGGCCCGGCGCGTTGTAGTGCTGGTAATAGTGGGGCTGCCCGTTGACGACGTAGTCCTTGCTGGCCGCGAAGTCGGCGGCTTCGAGCAGCGTGATCTGCTTGGTCTCCTGCTCGCGCACCGTGGCCGGGCGCTCCAGCGTGTAGAGGTGGTACTCGAAGAACGCCTGTTCCTGGAAGGCGTCCTTCGCCGAGGGCGCAGTCGCGCGGCGCACGCCCGCGGCCATCTCTTCGGCTTCGCGGCGGTCGATGACGCGGTTGAGGTCGCCGGCGACGAGTTGCAGGCGCGCGTCCTCGAAGCCGACGCCGCTCTGGTTGGTGAGCGTCACCCAGCCCTGGATGCGGCCGCGCGTGTCCGTCTCGTCGATGACGAGCACGTAGTCGGCCTTCCAGTTCATGTTGCCGGTGAGGTAGCTGGCCTCCAGCGTCTGCTCGGCCGCGCCGGTGTTGTCCACCTCCCAGACGAGCGTCGGCGTGGCGACGAGGTTGGCCGGCACCTCGGGGAAGCGAATCTCGGTGTACGAGGGGTTGACGACGATCTCGTCGCCGATCTTCCAGACCTGCCCGTTGTTGTTCGAGAGCAGCACGGCCCTGACCGGCGTGGGCGTCGGCACAGTCGAGTTGTTCGCGTAGCGGTAGACGAGCAGCGTCACCTCGCGCCCGACGTACTTGTCTAAGAGCTTCGACGGGTTGAGCAGGTCGTACTGGTAGTTCTGTTCAAGCACGCTCAGGTGTTCGGGCGCCGTGAGCGAGACGAGGTGGACGGTCTCGGGGCGGATGGACGCGGCCACGTCGGCGAAGTTGAGCGCGATGCGGCCCTGGCCGGGGAGACGCACGGCGCGCGTCTCGCGCACGAGTCCGATGTTCGAGTTGTAGACCGTGACGTTGACCGTGCGCCGATCCTTCGACGTGGTTGTCAACTGCGCGCTCTGCGCGACGGCGGCCGGCAAGGGGAGGGCGAGCGACAGGGCGGCGATACGAGCGAAGCGGCGTAGCATATCTACGGGGAACCTCCGGGAACGTGATTTCGACGGGTGGACAAAGGCTCGGCGCACGCGCGCGTGGCGTCCGCGTTTCTTTGTCTCGCGTGTGAAGAACGCCGAATGAGGCGCGTGCTTGCGCGTTCGGTTTAGACGAATGAAAAATCTGCGGTTAGAATAGCGGCCGACCTTCTACGGCCCGGCGCGCGAGCCGCGCCGGCACAAACACTTTCACCGACACGACGAACGCCGCAGCCGCAGCCGCGCCACACGCCGGCGCCGGCGCGCGCGCGCAAGACAAACGGGAGGACTCATCCGTTGACGGAAGATTTGGCGAGCCGCCACTGCGTGCCCTGCCACGGCGGCGTGCCGCGCCTGCGCGGCGCGGAGATCGAGCCGCTCGCGCGACAGCTCGCGGACTGGCGGGTCGCCGACGAGCATCATCTGGAGAAGAATTTCGAGTTCACGAACTTCGCCGGGGCGCTGCGGTTCGCGAACCGCGTCGGCGAAGTGGCCGAACGCGAAGGCCATCACCCCGACATCTGCCTCGGCTGGGCCTACGCGCACATCCGCATCTGGACGCACGCCATCGACGGCCTCAGCGAAAGCGACTTCATCCTCGCCGCCAAGATCGACGCGCTCACAGAAGGGGAAGGGGTAAAGGGTAAAGGGTAAAGGAAAGCGCACGGCCGAACGCCGCCTTTACCCTTTACCCCTTCCCCTTTACCCGTGATTGAGACTTTATGGAAGTAGAGAGCAGTTTCCGGCCCGAGGATGTCGAGGCGCGCGGCGCGATGTGCGTGGAGTGTCTGTGCGCGCTGGCGGCCGGTGCGGCCGTTTTGGACAGATGCGGGGCGGCGCTGTGCCGTGCGTGCGCGGCGGAGTTTTACGCGGCGTGCGCGGGATGCGCGCGTCTCGTGCCGCGCGACGAGGGGCTGACGCGCCCCGAAGACGCGGCCGGGGTCGGGGCGCTCTTCTGCGTCGAGTGCTTCCGCGCGCCGGCAGGTGACGCCGAGCCTCCGCCTTCGGACGAGGAGGTGGAACGTCTCGTCGCGCGCTACGTTGCGCTGCACGCGGAGAAGAAACAACTCGACGACGAGATGGAGGAGATCAAGGAGCGTCTGAAGCTGGCGGCGGGCGCTCGCTCGCGTGTGACGAACGCCGTCGTGCTGCGGGCCGGCGAGGGCGCGGTGCGTTGCAGCTACTCGGTGCGGACGACGTGGGATGCGGCGAAACTCTCGGAGGCCGAGGCGCTGCTCGGCCCCGACGAATTCTCCTCGCTCTTCGAACGCAAGGTGTCTTACGCGGCAGTCCGTGAGCGCCTCGCGGAATTCCTCGCCGGCACGGGCGACGCGCACACTCCCGCGCGCGAACTCGTGCGCGCCGCCGAGCAGTCGGCCGAGACGGTGACGCTCGGCGTCGTCGCGCCGAAGAAGAAAAAGAAGCCGGCGGACTCGTAGCGACGACGCGCCTCCGCGCCACAACCTGAGCGCCGGAGGCGCGGAAGAATGTAGCCCACGGCGCGAGCCGTGGGAACAAGGCGATTAAAGGAGTGAAGCCCCGGAGGGGCGAAAGAATCAGGATGTTAGTTGCCGTCAGCGTCGAAATTCTTTCGCCCCTCCGGGGCTTTCATCTTCCACTGCCATTGACCCACGGCTAACGCCGTAGGCAACACTGCTGCCGCCGCTTACAGCGGCTCGTTGACGCTCTCACTTCCGGTCTGGCTCGCAACCTCGTATGTCGTCCAACACTACAGAACCTCTCGCAGACTTTGTGACCGAACGGCCGCTTACGGCGCAACGTCTCGCGCAGTACGTCGCCCGCGGGCGCTGCGAGCGTCACCTGCGCTTCGCGCTCTTCCCGACGGAGGCGCTGGGACTGCTGCGGCGCTACGGGCTGGAGATCGAGCCGCTGTCGCCGCTGCTTTCAAGCGCCGGTCAGGCGTTCGAGCGCGAGCAGTTCGAGGAATTGTCGGCGCGCGCGCGCGTGTTGGACTTGCAGGGGCAGACGCCGGAGGCGTTTGTCGAGGAGCTGAGACGACTGCCCGGTGCGCCGGCGGGGCCGACGTTCTTCTACCAGCCGTCGATGCGCGCGCCGTTCGGCGCCTGGGCCTGCGAGGGACGCGCCGACCTCGTGCGCGTCGAGCGCGACGCGGCGACGGGCCGCGTGGAGGCGACCGTCATCGACATCAAGGCGAGCCGGCGCGAGACCGTGGGCTTCCGCCTTCAGGTCGCCTTCTACGCGCGCTTGCTCCGTGGCGCGCTGGCCGACGCCGGACTCACGCCCGCCGCGATTCACGGCGCCATCGCCGCGCGCGACAGTGAGTTGACAGACGACGGCGGCTGGGAGACCTTCGACCTTGCGCTCTACAGTGACGAGGTCGAGCGTCTGGTGGCCGCCGCCGACTCGGACGTGGCGCGCGCCGCCGCCGCCGGCCCCCACGGCGCACGCTATCACCTGCGCGCGGCGTGCGACGGCTGCCCCTACAACCAGCTTTGCTTCGCCGACACGGCCGAGCGGCTTGACCTCTCGCTCGTGCCTCACCTCACCATCTCCGAGAAGCGCGCGCTCCACGCGGCGGGTGTCGGCGACGCGCGGGAGCTGGCCGCGCTCATGGAGTACGGCGAGGGCGGCGCGATGGTCGTGAGCGCGGGCGCGGAGGCGCGCTCCCGCGTCGTGGCTTCGCGCTGGCCGCTCGCGAGCCGTCTGCCCGTGCTCGTGCAGCGCGCCCGCGCCGCCGCCCGCCGCTTTGACCGCGCGACGGCCGCGCGTCGCTACCTCGTCGGTTCGGACTACGGCTCGCTCCCCGACCCGGCGCAGTACCCCGACCTCGTGCGCGTCTTCGTTGACGCGCAGCGCGACTACCTCGAAGACCGCCTCTATCTCATCGGCGCGCGCGTCACCGGCCCGCGCGCTTCGTTTGAAGTGATCGAGATGACGGACGCGCCGCCGGACTTGGACTCAGAGCGCGCTCTGCTCGTCGCGTGGGTGCAAAACTTGCTGCCGGCGGTCGCGCGCGCGGCCGAGTCGGAGCGCGCGCCGCTGCACGTCTACACCTACGCGGCGCGCGGCGAGCGCACGTTGCTCGATGCGCTCGCGCGCCACTTCGACGCACTCTGCGCCATCCCCGCCTTCTATGATCTCCTGACCTCGCGCCCCGCGCTCTCGCAGGGGATGCTCTCGCTGCTCTCCGAGGAGGTGCGCGCCCGACTCAATCTTCCGCCCGTCTGTCAGAACCTCTACGAGGTCGCACGCGAACTCGGCTTCAAGTGGGAAGACGGCCCCGTAGACTTCCGAAAAATCTTCCGCGCGCGCGTCTTCGACAACCGGCGGACGTTCGTGCGCGACGCGGCGGCCGGTGTCTTCACGAAAGACGCGGCGCGGGCCGTGAAGGAAGACGAAGCGGGAGCTGTTAACGATGACGAGGAGGACGCGCCGCCAGAGCCGCATTCCGTCCGCGTCGAATCGGCGGCGCGCTTCGGCGTGGAGATTCCGTTGGAGTACGCCTACGCGGCGTGGGGGCGGCTGCGGGAACCGGAGGCGTCGGCAACACAGCCGGCGTCGGGGCGGCGTTCGCCGTTGCGCGGTTTCGTGGGCGTCAGCGCCGAAGAGATACGCGCTCTCGAAGGGGCGCGGCTGCGGGCCATGCAGCACGTCGAGGAGAGCTTCGCCTACAAGAACCGGCGCGTCGAGAAGGAGCCGCTCGATTTGTCGGGACTCGACCGCGTTGACGTGGAACCCGAAGAGGTTCCGCTCCGCCGCTCGCTCGAAGACTTCCTGCTGCTCGAACACCACGCGCGCTTTCAGGACTTGCTGCTCCACCTCGCGCTCCCGCCGCGCCAGCGCGCCGAGACCGGGCGCACGCTCATGCTCCGCTGCGAGCGTTATCTGAAAGACGAAGACGGCGAGCGCGCGCACTTTCGCTTCGCGGACGCGGACACGAACGACGCGGACGGAACTGAAGCGGACGGAGTTGTCGCGGGCGACGCGGACGCAGACCCGCCGCCGCAGCAGCAACAACAGACGCCGCTCCGCGTGCGCGCGGGCGACTGGGTGGTCGTCAACCCATCGCGCGACGGCGAGGGGCGCGCGCTTCCGGCGTGGAGATTAGTCCGCGGCCGTCTCGCGGTCGTCGAGGAGCTGAGCGCGTCGGAAGTCGCCTTGCGCCTGCTGCCGATGAGCTTCAAGAACTCTCCGTTTCGCTACCCGCATGTGCTTTTCAAGCCGGAGCCGGGCGTCGTCTACACCGCCGACGAGATGGCCGACGATCTCAACTCGGACAAGTTCCTCGAGGCCTGTCGCAACGCCGCAACCAATCACCTCTACCGCTGGCTGAGCGACATGGGCGAAGGCAAACGAGCGCGGGCCGTCCGCCCGCGGCGTCTGCGAGACGCGGAGGCGATGGCCTCCCTCGCGTCCGCCGCACAGTCGCCGCACGGGCTGACCGGCGCGCAGCGCGAGATCGTCGGCGGTCATTTGTGTGAGCGCGTGCTCGTCGTGCAGGGGCCGCCCGGCACGGGCAAGAGCCACACGCTCGGCTTCGCCATCCTCGCGCGCGCGCTGGCGCAAACGACGCCGGCGCGCCCCTTCCGCGTCGCCGTGCTCGCCAAGACTCACGCGGCCGTCGCCGTCGCCCTCGAATCAATCGCGAAGCGCCGGCGCGAGTTGACCGAAGCGATTAAGGGCGACGCCGCCACCACCGCACACCCGGCCGCCCCGCTGCTTGCGCCGCTCGCGCGCCGTCGGCTCGCGAAGATGTGTAATGACGCGGGCGAGACGGTGCCCGCGGGCGTCGAGCGCGTGCTGCCCGACGGGGGCGACGAGTCAACAGCCGCCGAGCAGTGGCAGTCGTTGCTCACGGAAGAATTGCTCGTCGTCGGTGGGACGCCGGGCGGACTCTATCGTCTGGTGAAGCTGGGGGCGTCGAAGGGGCGCGCGGTGGATTGGGCGGCGGAGCATTTTGATCTGGTCGTCGTGGACGAGGCGTCGCAGATGGGGCTGGCCGAGGCTTTGACGGC
>DASVES010000011.1:0-7895 GCA_036380435.1 Pyrinomonadaceae bacterium
GAGGCCCGAGGCGTCCGGCTCGCGGTTGAAGAAGTCGAGGTAGTGCTGGCGGACGAAGAAGGCGGGGCTGAAGGTGGCCGCCTTGACGGGGTTCGCGCCGTCGGCCGTCTCGTTGTTCGCGATGCTCACCTGCATCTGGGCCGTCGCGCCGAGGGTGGCGCTGGCGGGGTTCGAGAGCGTGACGTTGAAGGTCTCCACGGCGCTGTCGCTCTGGCCGTTCGTCGTGGTGTTGCCGTAGACGTCGTCCACGATGAAGACGCTGAAGGTCTTCGGGGAACCGTCGCCCGCGGCCCAACGCAGCGTGCCGTAGGCGGCAAGGTAGTCGGAGCGGTCGGACGCCGTGACGTTGCTCGTGGCGTAATCGACCGACGCCGCCTGCGACGAGTCGCCCGCGCGCGTGACGGTGATGTCAACCCTCCTGTCCGTCCCCTCTGTGACCGTCGCTGAGCTGGCGCTGAACTGCACCGTCGAAGCCACCGGCGGCTGTGCGTTGCCGGTCAGCGCGAGCGTGTAGGCGCCGGTGTCGTCGTTGTCGTAAGAGGTGGCCACAATCGTGTAGATGCCGGTGGCGGGCAGGGTCAGAAAGCCTGTGGCGTTGTCAGGTATGCGCGAGTTGGTCTGCTCTCCCAGAACGATGTCGTCGTTTTCGGCGATGAGCGCCCCGTCCGGCCCGTACAGGTAAAGATAGGTGTCCAGACCAGCCGGAGGCGGGGTCGGCGCGTTCATCACAATCCGCGCCTGCTGACCCGCCGACGCGCCGAACGTGTAGATGTCAATGAACGCATTGACCCGGCCGGTCTGTCCCGAACGGCAATCGGGGCTGCCCAGCGTGCCGTTCAACGTCTGCCCGGTGGCGACGGGCGTGGAGCCGCAAGCGGCCGACGCCTGCTGGGTGACGGTAAGAATCTGACCGGCGACGTTGATGCGCGCCGCACGCGGGCCGCCGGTGTTGGGGGCGACCGTGTAGCTGACCGCGCCACTACCGCTCCCGGAGTCGCCCGCGGTGACAGTAATCCAGTTGGCCCCTTCGGCCACCCCCCAGTTGCAACCGCCCGTGGCGCTGACGTTAAAACTCCCGCCGCCGCCCGCCGCCGGGAACGATTGCACGGAGGAGGAGAGGGCGTAGGAGCAGCCGGGGGCGACAAGGCTGACCAGACAGGAGATGTTCTGTATGGAGTGGTCGGTGATTTGATCCCGCGACAACTGGCAGAAACTCGGCTGGGTGATGGTGCCGAGCGAGGGACTCATAATGGTGTTGTCGCATTCCGTCACCCCATTCGTGTGGGCGGCGTTGATGTTGTGGCCGATCTCGTGGGCGGTGAGCAGCGACCGGCGCTGGTTACTCCCGTTGGTGATGTTTTGAGATAGGCCATAAGCACCGCTGCCGTTGGCGCAATTGAGTCCGGGCTGGCTGGCGATGCCGATGGTGCTGTCGTCGTCCGTGGTGGTGGTGCTGGCGCCCAAATCCTTCCCCGTCCAGAGGTGTGCAAGATCGCGCGCTATGTTGCCGAAGTTGTTGTTCCAGTGAGCCTCGAACTGATCGAGAAGGCCGCCGGGGGCGTCCGTCGTGTACGGGTCGTTCGCCGTTTCCCAGACGTGCTGATGGGTGATAAAGAATCTCAGGCCGATCTGCGTCTCGTAGATGCCGTTGACCTGATTGATGATGGTGATGATGTTTTGATTCGCGGCAAACGCGCTCCCGAACGCCTGAAAGTACTCAAAGTCGGCCTCGGTCGCGAGTTCGACTTGATAGCTCGGGCCGAAAAGCTCCTGATCGTCTCCTCCCTTTGCGAAGGCCGCGCCGCCCTTGCCCGCTTCCATCCTCTGCGCCTGCGCCGCGACCTCCTCGGCCATCGTCACGCCGCAATCGCCGAACTTCTCCTCGACGACGTCCGACTCGGCATAAAAAACAAAATCCCCTTTGCCCGCCGAGGGCGAGAATTTTGAGGCCGGCTCGATGAAGTAGTTCTGAGCGGGCGTGATAATCATCCCTTCGACCGTCTCGCCGTCGATAGTCAGGCGCGCCTGCGCGCCCTTCATGCCGCGCACCGTCCCCTTGTAGGTGCTGACGGCCGGGCGCGCGAGTTCGCGCACCACGCCGCCGTCGCCCGTGGCCGTCGCGCGGTAGTTCGGGGCGAGGATGTCGTGAGGCGTCAGCACGAGGTCGAACGTGCCCGCCGAGGTCGGCAGCGAAAGCGTTTGCGTCTGGCGCACACGGTCGAGCACTTCGCGCGTATCCAGACTCAACACGTCGTAACTTCGGAGCGCCCGATCCACCTCTTGCCGGAGAGCCGTCTTATCCTGACCCGAGACGGCCGAAGAAAGACCTGCGGAGCAGACGAGTAAGGCCAGCAGGCACAGGGCGGCGAGCCGCGTGTTGAGGGGCAGCGACGCGCGCAGGCGTAGCGCGAGGGAACGAAGACTTTTATTCAACAACTTAAACTCCCAGAATGTCGAAGAGGATTAGAGGACGTACACGCTCGCGACGCAGACGCCCGTCGGGATGAGGACAACAACAACAAGGGCACGAGGCCGACGACCGGACGCCTGCGGAGAAGTTGTCATGGGGAGTGGAAAACCGCAGCCGAGCGACCCGGTAAACATCCAACTTCAGATGCACTGCCCTCCGGGCCGGATGCACTTAAAAAGTAACATTTTTCAGGGAGATGCCGAAACCCCCGCGAGTCGTCGGGGCGCCACGGGGCGGGGAGTTTCAGCGGAACTGCTGGCCGATCTGCTCGGTGCCGAAAGTGCCGATGCCGTTCAAGCGGAAGCTGAAGACGGTGCGCTTCTCCTGTCGCAGACCGACGTTGAAGGTGAAGAGCTGGGCGGTGACGGCGCAGCAATCCCAGCCGTAGCCGACGGTGGCGGTGGAGCTGACGAGTGAGGAGCTGCCCTGGCCGGGGCGGTTCTGGAAGTCGAAGAAGAAGGAGACGCCGCCGTAGAGGCCGCTCTCCGGGTCGCCGAGGAAGGCCGTGGGGCTCCACTGCGAGCCTTGCAGTGTGCCCGGCTCGTTGCCGCGCGGGTCGTTGTACTGCTGGAGCGAGGGCGCGAGCGTGACGGCGCGCGTGTAGTAGTAGGTCTGGAAGGCGCGCACGAGGCGGAGGTGCGGCACGCGGCGCTCGAAGCCGGAGGTGATGGCGAAGTCGCGCAGGCCGCCGCCTTCGCCGAGCACGTCGAAGTTGGCGCGCACGTCGGCCCACAGGCTACGCAGGCGCGACTCCAGATTGCGGTAGGGCCGCAGACGCGCCTCGACGTAGAGCGGCGAGAAGCGGCGCGGGACGCCGCCGTAGGTGAAGCCGGAGAAGGTGTTGATGGGGTAGAACTGGTTGCGCCGCCCCGGAATGAGCGCGCCGCCGAACGTGGGGTCGAAGAAATACTTCTGGCGGACGGTGATGGAGAGCGCTTCGTAGGGCTGCGGCTCAAGGGGCCGGGAAGTCTCCTCGTCCTCGTCGCGCTCGCCGAGAGCGCGCGCCGCCGCCGAGACGCGCCCCGTCACGGTCTCGGTCGAGCGTCGCTGGAAGAAGCGGTTGGTGATGCCGAACTCGATCTCGTTGGTGTCGGCGACGGCGTCCATGTAGTCGAAGCGGATGATCCGCTCGAAGTCGCCGACGCCGGAGATTTTGCGATAGACGAAGTAAGGCTCGATGGTGTGGCGGAAGCGAAGCGAACCGTCGGAGCGCTGGAAGTTGCGCGCAAGCGCCGGCGGTCGGAGGTCGAACTCGAACTCGCCGTAAGCGCGCGTGAGGTTGCGGGCGGTGACTAAGCGCGTGGCCGCTTCGAGCGAGTTCGAGTAGAAGGTTCCGCGCAGGCGGCCCGAGGCGGTGGCCGTCCAGCCGTCGAACTCCAGGGGGACGGAGACCTTGGGGCTGAAGTCGAGGCGCTGGACGATGGAGGGCGAGACGACGGCGTTCTGCGCGCCTTCGGCGAGGAAGCCGTTCAAGTCTTCAATCGTCTCCTTGCGGCTCATGCCCTCCATGCTCGACTCGAACGAGAAATAGACCGGCCACTTCTTGAAGAAGGAGAGGGGGCTTGGGCGCTTGTCCACGGAGATGCTCGGCAGGTTACGCAGGCGGATGCGCGCCGAGGGGATGGAGATGACCTGCGTGCGCGCCAGAAAGTTGAGGCTGTAGTCGTCGAAACTCTTGGTGACGAAGACCTGCGAGCGCTCCTCGGGCGAGATGGCCTGCTGGATCGAGTCGGAGAAGATGGCGCGGAAGGCGAGGCTCGAAGTGATGTTGACATCGGCGACGGCCATGAAGCCGTTGGGGAAATAGTGGACGCCGTCCATGTAGAAGCTCGACCCGCCCTGATCGGGGTTGTCGGCGTCGGCCTTGGCGCCGAAGACGCGATCCTTGATGAGGTAGAAGCCGGCGTCGAGATAGGAGCGCGAGTTGGCGCGGGTGCGCAGGTCGGCGCCGAAGCCCAAGCCTCGGCCCGTGAAGATGTCGTTGCGCAGCGTCACGTCGGCCGAGCGCCCGAGCGTCTGGTAGTAGCCGTTCGTGATGCGGAAGCCCTTCTTGCCGGAGCCGGAGAAGGTGGGGGTGAGAAAGCCCGAGGCGCGATCCTTCGGCTTGAGCGAGATGGAGGCGTAGGGCAGGTAGAGCAGCGGCACGCCCTTGACGCGGAAGATGGGGTTCTTCGTGCGCACGCGGTCGTTTAAGGTGATGACGGCGCGCTTGGTCGTAAAACTCCACTTCGGGTTCTCTTCGTCGCAGGCGGTGATGACGGCGCTGCGGACGACGATTTTGTCGCCGCTGATTTTGTCAACGCGGTCGGCGGTGAAGTACATCAGCGTGCCGTCCTGCGTTTGATTGGTGAAGCCGGTGGAGTTGAGGAAGAAGCCGGTCTTGGTGGCGTAGTTCCACTCGGCGCGCGACCCCGTGATGCGCTGGAACTCGCCCTGATCGAAGACGACGCTGCCCTCGGCGACGACGAGGTTCTTCGCCTCGTAGACCGTCACCTTGTCGGCCTGAAGGCGATAGATGCCGATGCGCGCATCGACGTTCCCCTCGTTGACGACGACGCGCGCGTCCTCCGGGCCGGTGACGGTCTGCCGCTCGGAGTCAACGTCGAGCCGGTCGGTCGCCTGCCCCGGCGTGGCGGCCGGAGCGGCGGCGCCGTTCGTCTGCGGGCGGCGTGGGCGCACAAGGGGCTGCGTCTGCGAGAGCGGGTTGATGTTCGGCGTGTCCGTCATCGGGTTGTTCACCTGACGGTCCACGGGGTTGGTCTGCTGCGCGCGCACGCTCGGCCCGGCCGCGAGCGGCAGGCACATCACGAGCGCGCAGACGCCGAGGAGAAGCTTGACTGCCGGGCGTGAGCGTGGGAGTGAACTGCCGAAGGGGAACACCATGCGTAAGGGTCTTTAAGTGGTGGCGGTCGAATCTCCGAAGGTGAAACTTCCGCGCGCGCGGCCTCGTCTCGGGGAGGGGCCGGCGCCAGCGCGCCGCGAAGTTTCAAAAACGCGGCGATGCTAACACGCGCCCCCGACGTGCCACAAGGCAACAGTAAACGGCCGCATCACCCGAATGATTTTGCGGGCCGGAAACAAACGGGGCCGGGCGGTGTCTAACGAACTGCTTTCCAAAAAACTGTCCGTAAAGGGGTTTGGCATGAAACTCGGTCTGCTGAACATTCTGGTCGCGCTGTTTCTCGGTTACGGCGCGGTGGAGGAGTTAATTGTGCGCGGTGTGCGCGGCGGAGAGACGCAGCCCTTCGTCATCGGTCTCATCGGCATCGTCGTCAGCGTTCTGCTCGTAGTCTCGGGCATCGCCCTGTGGCAGCGACGGGCCGGTGCGCGCCGCCTCGCCATCGTCGCGGCCATCGCGTCCATGTTGTTCCACGTCTACGCGGCGCTGCCGCCGCACCGCAACGTGGGGATTCTGGTGCTCATCGTCGGGGCGGGCTACGGGCTGTTGCTGCTGGGCGTCGGTCTGAGTTCGAGGGGCGCGAAGACGCAGGCGGCCTAGAGGCGGCGCACACTGTCCCGCGCCTCATCGCCGACGCCGCTTTCAAAATGCAACCACACCCGACTTGCGGCGTGTCGGCGTTATGAAAATTTTTCGACGTGTTTTCTCAGTCGCGACCGCCGCCGCGCTGCTCTGCCTTTCGCAGTCGGCCGACGCCGGGCAACAGGCGGCCGGCGCGAGCACCCCGACTGCTCCGGGCCGAATGGTTGATGTGGGCGGCTACCGTCTGCACCTTAACTGTGTGGGCAGGAGCGGCGGCCCCGTCGTGGTGCTGCTCGCCGGCGGCGGCGACTTCTCCTTCGACTGGAGTCTGGTGCAGCCCGCCGTCTCGCGTTTCGCGCGCGTCTGTTCTTACGACCGCGCCGGCCTCGCCTGGAGCGACCTCGGCCCCGTGCCGCGCACGATGCGGCAGGAGGCGCACGAGCTGCGCGCGCTGCTTGAAAGGGCGGGGGTGCGTGGGCCTTACGTGCTCGTCGGCCACTCGTTCGGCGGCCTCATCGCGCGCGTCTTCGCCGAACGTTATGCGAGCGACGTGGCCGGCGTGGTTCTGGTAGACGCCACCAGCGAGGACACGACGCTGATGTTCGGAGGCAAGCTCGTGCGCGTGCGCGAGGGCGCGAAGGGGAAGGCCGTCCCGCCGCCGCGCACGTTGCAGGACAGCCCGCCGCTTCCGCCCGCCGACGCCGACCTCAAGCAGGCCGAACTCAACCGTCAGGTGTTCGGCCCGCCGAAGATCAATCCACCGTTCGACAAATTGCCGAAGCAGGCACAGGCGCTGCGTCTGTGGGCGCTCTCCAACCCGAAGCTCTCGGCCGCCTCCGAAGATTTCTGGGCAGACGAGTTGCAGGCGATGTACGTCGCCACCGGAAAGACGAAGCATCAACTCGGAGACATGCCGCTCGTCGTCGTCATTCCTCACACGAAGGGCGACGACAGGCCGCCCGACGGCGTCTCGGCGGCGGACTGGGCGAGACTCCGAAGCGAGAAGCGACAGCAGAAGCTGGCCTTCGCCGACCTCTCGCGCGGCGGCAAGGTGGTCTTCGCGGAAGGCAGCGGGCATCACGTCCAGCTCGACGCGCCCGAGGTGGTCGTCGGCGCCATCCGCGAGACGGTCGCCGCGGCGCGTCGCCGCACGAGGCCCGGCCGAAGGAAGTGAAGACGGCAATCCAGCAAACGCGCGCGCCCGGCCACACGTCGCCGGCCGGCGACGAGCGCGCACGCGGCTGATGAAACCCGCGCACCGCACGCGTCGTACACACGGGCGTTCGGTCAACGCCGGTAGCGAGGCGTTAACGGGCGCGCGATTTTTTGTGAGTCGGGAGGATGGAAAACGCCGTGGAGACTTCATCGTTTGACCGCGCGCACGCGGGCGTGAGGGGCAACGCGTGGCTGCGCCGTTTCACCGTCCTCACGCGCGTGCTCCTCGCCCTCGGCTTTCTGCCCTCGGGAATCACGAAGCTTTTGGGCAACCGCTTCACCATCCTCGGCATTGATAATCCCGTCGGCTTCTTCTTCGAGGCGTTCTACCGTTCCGGCTTCTACTGGAACTTCATCGGCGCCTGCCAGCTCGCGGCGGCCGCGCTCCTCATCATCCCCCGCACCTCCACCCTCGGCGCGCTCGTCTACTTCCCCATCATCCTCAACATCTTCGTCATCACCGTCTCCATGGGCTTCGCCGGCACCCCCTTCATCACCGGCCTCATGCTCCTCGCCAACCTCTACCTGCTCTGCTGGGACTACGACCGCCTCAAGTGCCTCTTCGCCGGGCGGCCGCCCCGGAAGCAGCAACAGCAACCCGCACACGCGTGAGCGACAACCCTTGAAGTACAGTACCGCGAGCGGAAGCCTCGCGGGTCTCGCGTGTGCGGGGTGGGCCTGTCATCGTAGGCCGCACCCGCTCGCTACCGCTCGCGGTACTGTTCCCAC
>DASVES010000012.1:0-3993 GCA_036380435.1 Pyrinomonadaceae bacterium
CAACAGATTTTCGTCAGACGTGTTCATCCGCCGCGGCGGTCGCATCCCGGCGCCGATTCACTCGTTGAGGAATTGAAACATGGATGGACAGGATGGGCAGGACGAGAAGAAGTGATGAGTGATGAGTGATGAGTGATGAGAAAGAGCAGAAACCGCTTTCTTCCTTCTCATCACTCATCACTCATCACTCATCACCTCTTGTATCCTGTCCATCCATGTTTCAATTCCTCAACGAGTGAATCGGCGCCGGGATGCGACCGCCGCGGCGGATAAAGACTGAGCTGTCGAAGCGGTTGACGCTCATGATGGGGGCGCTGCCGAGCAAGCCGCCGTACTCGACCATGTCGCCCACGTCTTTGCCGGGGACGGGGATGATGCGCACGGCCGTCGTCTTGTTGTTGACGACGCCGATGGCCATCTCGTCGGCGATGATGGCGGAGAGGGTCTCGGCCGAGGTCGTGCCGGGCACCGCCACCATGTCGATGCCGACTGAGCAGACGCTCGTCCACGCCTCCAACTTCTCCAGCGTGAGCGCGCCGAGCCTGGCCGCCGCGATCATCGCCGCGTCCTCCGAGACGGGGATGAACGCCCCGCTCATCCCGCCCACCGAAGACGAGGCCATCGCGCCGCCCTTCTTGACGGCGTCGGTCAGGAGCGCGAGCGCGGCCGTCGTCCCCGGCGCGCCCGCGCGCTCGAAGCCGAACGCTTCGAGTATCTCCGCCACCGAGTCGCCGGGCACGGGCGTCGGGGCGAGCGACAAATCGATGATGCCGAACTGGATTCCGAGCCGGCGCGCGGCCTCGCGTCCGACAAGCTCGCCGGCGCGCGCCAGCTTGAAGGAGAGCTTCTTGATGAGTTCGGCCAGCTCGTCGAGCGGCATCTCCTGCGGCGCGTGGCGCAGCGCGTGGTTGACGACGCCCGGCCCCGAGACGCCGACGTTAATCACCGCCTCCGGCTCGCCGATGCCGTGAAACGCGCCGGCCATGAACGGGTTGTCTTCGACGGCGTTGGCGAAACAGACGAACTTCGCGCAGGCGATGGCTCCCGCGTCGCGCGTGCGCTCGGCCGCGTCCTTGATGATGCGCCCGACTCGGGCGACGGCGTCCATGTTGATGCCGGCGCGCGTCGTCGCCACGTTCACCGACGAGCACAGGCGCTTCGTCGTCGAGAGCGCTTCGGGGATGGAGTCGAGGAACATCTCCTCGGCGCGCGTCGCTCCCTTGTGGACGAGCGCCGAGTAGCCGCCGATGAAATCGACGCCGACGGTTGCGGCGGCCTCGTCGATGGCGCGCGCGAGTGTGACGTAGTCGGCCGTGCTGCGCGCGCCGCCGGCAATGATGGCGGCGGGCGTAATCGAGATGCGCTTGTTGGCGATGCGCAGTCCGATCTCGTCGCCGATTTCATCGACGGTGGAGACTAAGCGCGCGGCCGTGCGCTCGATCTTCTCGCGCACGAGGCGGGCCGTGTCCTCGATGTGCTCGCGCGCGCAGTCGCGCAGCGAGAGGCCGAGCGTGACGGTACGCACGTCCAAGTGCTCCATCTCGGTCATCCGCACGGTCTGAAAAATTTCCGCCTGGGTGTATTCCATAAGAGGATAGCCGCCGCGGCCGCCGTCACCTGACGAGGTTGTTGATGAAGAGGAAGACGAGGAAGACGGCGAAGAGCACTATGGCGATGAGCACGAAGCGCAGCCCCGAGTCTTCGGCGGCGTCCTCCAGCACGCCCATCGAGGCGTCGCGCACCCGCTCGACGCGCGGACGCAGAGACTCCTTGACGGCCGCCGCGCGGCTGCCCTTCTCGCCCGCTCGCGGTCGTGCGAGTGGCCCGCCGACGCCGGCCGACGCCGACGCTGCCGCGCCCTCGTCCCCTCGTCCGTCGTCGTGTCCCTCGCGCTGCACGACGCTCGGTGCGGGCAGTGTTGACTGGGGCCGCTGTAGCGGCCGTGTCAGCGGCACAGGCGTCTCCCCGACGCCGCCGCGCGACTCACCGCTGACCTCTTCGCGCGGCTGCTCCCGCGCGGGCGCCTCGACTTTCGCCGCCGCGTCAGTGCGCGCGCCGACGCTCTCCTCCCAACTCCTCCAACTCTCTTCGAGCCGAATCTCATCGGCCGCCGCGGGCGCTACGTCTGCGGCCGGCGGCGCCCCGGCGGGCGCGTCCCCTTCGTCCGCTCGCGCGACTTCCGCCGGCGCTTCCGCCTCCATCAACTTCCCGCACTGCGGACAGAAGCGCGCGCCCGCGCGCACCGCCGCGCCGCAGCTCAAGCATCGACGTGAGATTTCGGGAAGCATTGGAAAGCCGTGATAAGTGATGAGTGATGAGTGATAAGAAAGAGAAGAAGCTTTTAGCTGTTGGCTGTTAGCTAATCGCTAAGTGCTAACAGCCTCTTATCACTTATCACTCATCACTTATCACCCTCAAACCCTGTGCATCGCGTTGAAGAGGTCTTCGCGCTGGGCGTAGATGCGGACGCCCAGACGCTCGCCCTCGTGGCGGAAGCGCTCCTTCAGCTCGGAGGCCGACTGCCGGGCGCGCGTGGTGTCGGCGACGATGACCATCGCGAACTTACCCGAGACGACCGTCTGGTTGATGTCGATGATGCTGCAATCGGCGTCGGCCAGAATCTGCGAGACGGCGGCGACGATGCCGGGGTGATCGACGCCGAAGACCGAGACGATGAGGCGGTCGGCCGAGCCATCGGCGCGCGTCGCGCCCTGCTCCAGCCCCCCGCCTGCGCCGCCGCCGTTCGCGCCCGCCAACGGCTCGACCGCCTGGTAGATGTCCGTCACCAGCCCCTCGACCAAGCGTTCGTCGGCCTCCTTGCCAAGCCTGCCGTAGACGGCCCGCGTGATGCGGTAGATGAGTTCCTCGTTAGCCATCGCTGAAGAAGTAAAAAGGTAAAAGTAAAAAGGCAAAAGGGGAAGTGCGTCCGGGTCTCCTTAACTTTTGCCCTTTGCCTTTTTACTTTTACCTTCGCCCGTTGTCGGGCGCGCGCAGCTCGCGCTCCGCCTCGATGAGTTCGTCGGACTCGGATTCGGTTAAGTCCATCCGGTCGATGATGCCGACGACGGCGGCCTCAATCGACATCTCCTGGTTGCCGATGGCCGAGCGCGCCGCCTTCCCGTAGGCGCACAACACGACCTCGCCCGGCCCCGCGCCGAGGCGGTCGGCGACGACCACGATATTTTTGGTCGGCTCCTTGTCCAGATCAATCGGGTGGACGATCAAAAAACGGACGCCCTCAAGGTCGGGCGTCTTCTTCGTTGACCACACGGTGCCGACTACTTTGCCTAGGAACATAAGAATTCAGGAGTCAGGAGTCAGGAGTCAGAAGTCAGGATGAAGACGTTTTTATTCTGACTCCTGACTCCTGACTCCTGACTTCATGCCTTCGCGAACACCTCCGCGCCTTCGCCCATGTCGCGGGCGGCGGGGGTGATGATGGTGCGTGCGCCGATGTAAATCTTTTCGCCCTTCTGCATGGCGCGGCGCACGTCGTCTTCGCAGACGAAATCGACGGCGCGCTTGCCGTTCGTCGAAGCCGCCGGCTGTTTGCCGCCGTTCTCGGCGGGCGGTGACGACGCGGCGGGTCTCTGCGCGGGCGGCGGGGGCGCGTTGTATTGCGACGGCGCGCCCTGTTGCGAGCCGTTGCCGCCGTCGGTCTGCGCGGTGGGCGCGGCCGAGGGCTGCGGGGCGGCCCCGCCGGATGGCGAGACGCGTTGCGGCTCGATGTCGATGCCGGTCTGGACGGGCGCGGGCGAGTCGGTGGGCCGCATCGTCGCCGCGCCGCCTCCTGAAGTCTGTCCCCCTTGCGCGCCCTCGCGCCCGGTCAGGAAGCGGTCAACTATCTTCGCGATCTCCTCGCGGCTTACGCCGCCCGCGCCGGCCTGAATGCCGGCGGGAGAAGCAGCGACGGATGGCCGCGCCGGCGTCTGCGCCATCGCGGGCTGCGGCTGCGCGGAAGTGCTGGCGCTGCTGCTGCGGGCCGGGCGCTTC
>DASVES010000013.1:0-14045 GCA_036380435.1 Pyrinomonadaceae bacterium
CGAAAACGTGACAATGCCCCTCATGCCCCGCGTCGAGACCTCGCGCCTGCTCCTGCGCCCGTTCACCGCCGAAGACCTTGACGACTTCAGCGAAATCCTCGGCAAGCCCGGCGTGATGAAGTACCTCGGCACGGACTGCCAGCCGATGTCGCGCGCTGAGACTGAGACGGCGCTCCGCAGCATGATCGGCCATTGGCGGCGGCACGGCTTCGGCCGGTGGGCGGTCGTCAGCAAAGAGGGCGGGAGGTTGATCGGTTGCGCCGGGCTGCGCTCGTATCAGGCGGTGGCCGAACTCGTCTACCTGCTCGACGAGCCATACTGGGGGCGGGGGTTGGCCACGGAGGTCGCGCGGGCCTGTCTGAGGTTCGGGTTCGAGACGCAGGGCTTCGACCGCATCGTCGCGTTCGCCCGGTTGCGTAACGCGGCCTCGCGCAGAGTGCTCGACAAGCTCGGCATGAGTTTCGACGGGGAGACGACTGTCTTCGGCATCCACGTCGCGCAGCACTCCCTGCGGCGCGAGGAGTTTCGCCCTGATCACTCCGCATACGAAATCAAGTAAAAAGTAAAAAGGCAAAAGGCAAAAGTGAAGACGGGCGGGTCGCGAGCGTTCAACGAGCCGCGGAGCGGCGGAAGAATGTAGCCCACGGCGTCAGCCGTGGGGACAAGGTCAATTAAATAACCGGAAGCCCCGGAGGGGCGAAAGAGTCTTGAGCCTTGGCATCACGCCCGCCCATATTCTTTCGCCCCTCCGGGGCTTCGTTTCTCTGTAAACGCTGTGACCCCGGTCTCACGACCGGGGCTACATTCTTCCACCGCCTCCGGCGGCTCGTCGTCGCCTGCGACTCGGCCTCTCCAACTTTTGCCTTTTGCCTTTTTACCTTTGCCTTACGCCATGTCTCACATGGCGTAGACGCTGCCCACCTGATCGAAATCTTCGTGCCAGAGGCCGGCGGAGTCGTAGGCGCCGAAGGATCGCCCCGCCGCGGTGAGGAAGGCCGTGGCCGCTTCGGCGTCGAGCGGCTTCGAGAAGAGGAACCCCTGTGCGAACCGGCACGAGAGCGAGGCCAGCGCCGCCCGGTGCTCCTCAAGCTCCACGCCCTCGGCCACCACTTCCTTACCCAGCTTGTTCGCCAGAATGATGATCGTCTCGACGATGCCGCGGCTCTCCTTGTCCGTGTTCATCCGGCTGACGAAGGAGCGGTCGATCTTGAGGATGTCGATGGGGAAGCGGTGGAGGTAAGAGAGACTGGAGTAGCCCGTGCCGAAATCGTCGATGGAGAGCTGCACGCCGATGGCCTTCATCTGCCGGAGTATCTCGACGGCGCCGGCGGCGTCTTCCATCAGCGCGCTCTCCGTGATCTCGAGGCGCAGGCGCTCCGGCTCGATGCCTGAGCTGACGAGGATGCCGCGAATCTCTTCGACGAGGTCAATCTGCCGGAACTGCTTCACCGAGATGTTGACGCTCAACGTCAACGCGGGGCGGCCGTCGTCGTCCGGGCCTTGCCAGCGGCTCAACTGCCGGCACGCCTGCCGGAGAATAGACATGCCGAGCGGGACGATGAGGCCGGTCTCCTCGGCGAGCGGGATGAAGTCGGCCGGGGAGACGAGGCCGCGCTGCGGGTGGTGCCAGCGCGCGAGCGCCTCGAAGCCGGTGACGACGCCCGTCTCCAGCGAGACGATGGGCTGGAAGTGCGGGCGTACCTCGACGGCCTCGATGGCGTGCCGCAGCTCGCTCTCCAGCCTGAGCGCCTCGACGGCCCGCGTGTGCATCCCCGTGTTGAAGACCTCGTAGCGCGCCTTGCCGTTGGCCTTCGCGCGGTACATGGCCGTGTCGGCGTCGCGCAGGATGTCTTCGTGGCGGTCGTAGCCCGTGGCCGAGTAGGCGATGCCGACCGAGGCGGTGGTGAAGAACTCGTGGCCGTCGAGGTCGAAGGGACGGGCGAGCGCCTCCTGAATGCGGGCGGCCACGTCGGTGGCGTCGGACGGCGCGTTGATGCCGTCGAGCAGGATGGCGAACTCGTCGCCGCCGAGGCGGGCCACGGTGTCCACCCTTCGGACGCAGTCTTCGAGCCGGCGCGAAAGATCGATGAGGAGGCGGTCGCCGAGGTCGTGGCCGAGCGAGTCGTTGACGACCTTGAAGCGGTCGAGATCGACGAAGAGGACGGCGAAGCGGTAGGAGGAGGCGCGCTTGGCGCGCTCGACGGCGAGGCTCAGACGGTCGGAGAGACGCGTGCGGTTGGGCAGGCCCGTGAGCGAGTCGTGGAAGGCGGCGTGGTGAATCTGCTCCTCGGCCCGCTTGCGATCCGAGACGTTTTGAATCTGGAAGATGAGGTGCCGGGGACGGCCGTCGGCGCCGCGCACGAGCGAGGCCGACTGCAACACCCAGATGGCGCTGCCGTCCTTGTGGACGTAGCGCGTCTCGAGCTGGTAGCTGGAGACCTCGCCTTCGAGGAGCTGGTGCATCTTGATGAGAGATTCGCCGAGGTCTTCCGGGTGGGTGACGGCGCGGAAGCTGCCCGCGAGCATCTCCGTCTCGTCGTAGCCGAGCATCGCGCAGAGCGAGCCGTTGACCTGAAGCCAGTGGCCCTTGGGGCTGATGAGCGCCATGCCGACCGCGTGGTCGAAGGCGTTGCGGAAGTGCTCCTCGCTCTCCTTGAGCGCGCGGCTGATGCGCGCCTGCTCGGCCATCTGCCGGTTCAGCTCCTCGACGTGGCGCTGCGCAAGCTCGGCCTGCGTCGTGGCCGACTCGACGTTCTTCAGGTAGGTGGTGTAGGTGAAGTAGACGACGGCGACGATGGGCGCCGTGGCGAGGAAGGCGTAGACGCCGAGCGAGCCGATGAGCTTGGCGATGATGCCGGCGGCCGAGGCCCCGGCGAAGTAGGTGAGCGAAGTCCAGAGGAAGTTGTCGCGCCACATCCGCCAGACCGGCTGCCCGCCGCGCAGCGCCACGCCCATCGCCACCAGACCGGAGTTGGCGGCGTACTGCACGAAGCCCATGACGCAGATGGCCATGACGTAGACGGAGGTGTAGCCCTGCTGCGTGAGCGCGGGCAGGGGGCCGAACAGGAGTCGCAGCGCCCAGAGCGTGACGAACGTCGAGCAGATGTAGACGGCCGTGTTGAAGACGACCGTCAGCTTGTACTTGGAGATGCGCGCGGAGGAGAAGAGGGCGTCGGCTCCGGCGAGGAGCACGCCGGCCTCGCCGCCGAAGAGCAGCAGCGAAAGAAGGATGAAGGTGTCCGAGACGGAGATGTGCCCCCTCGTGCGCGGGATGGCGACGACGATGCGCGAGCCGAAGCCGAGCGTGATGAGGGCGAAGAGCAGGAAGGGTAGCCCGAGGTCAGGAACCGAAATTCTCAACGCGGAGTAAGCGGCCGCCACCGCGCCCAGCGCGATGATCGTGAACATAAAAGGCTTCGACAGAAGCTGCCTGCTTGCCGGGTCCATTCGTGTACCAGAGACGATGTTGAATGCTGTGTGAGGGCGTCCGTAAGGGGCATCGGCGGACTACCGGCAGGAGAGGTTGCAAACTTCGTTCCCCACGGACGGACGGCCGCGTTAGGGCGAAAACGCAGGCAAAAACGTCTCTATTACTGAACGGGGCCGGCGGGGGCCGTGGGAGTTCGTTCAAATTGATGACAGGAAATCTCTCAACCTGACAAGTCGCGTCAGGCGGCGGCCCGGGCGGAGCGTCGAATAAAATCCGGCGGAGAGAGGCGGGCCGCCCGGCAGGGGCGTCCAAATGGGGCAGGCTTTACATCAATTTACATTCAGGTATTACCGTAGATATTTGTTGAAAAATTCGAGAGTGCGCGTCCACGCCAGTTTGGCGGCCGTCTCGTCATAGCGCGGCGTCGTGTCGTTGTGGAAGCCGTGCTGCTTGCCCTCGTACATGTGCGACGTGTACACCTTCTTGTTGGCCTTGAGCGCCGCCTCGTAAGCCGCTATCCCGGCGTTGACCCGCTCGTCGTTGCTCGCGTAATGAAACAACAGCGGCGCGGAAATCCTGGGGACATCGTCTACGCCCGCCTGGCGACCGTAGAACGCGACTCCGGCGTTCAGGTCAGCGCCCAGCCGCACGGCCAACTGATTCACCATCCCGCCGCCAAAGCAAAATCCGACCGCGCCCAGTTTGCCGGTGGAATCGGGACGCGCCTTGAGCCACTTGGCCGCCGCGACGAAGTCTTCGGTCATCTTCATCCCGTCCACCTCGCGAAAGGCAACGGCGCCTTTCTCGTCGCTGCCGGGGTAACCGCCGACCGAGGTCAACCCGTCGGGCGCGAAGGCGACGAACTTGGCGAGCGCGAGGCGACGCGCCACGTCTTCGATGTAGGGGTTGAGTCCGCGGTTCTCGTGAATGACGAGCACGACGGGCAGCTTCTTTTTCCCTTGCGCCGGGCGGGCCAGATACCCTTTGATCGAGCCGTTCCCGGCAGGCGACGGGACGACCTCGTAGCCCACCTTGATGCGTTTGTCACCGGGCGGCGCCTGCTGCGCCCAGGCGTAGTTGGGTGTCAGCCCCTCGAAGATTGCCGCGACGGTCAGGCCGCCGACCGCGAACTTGGCGGCGCCAGCGAGGAAGGCGCGGCGGCTGATGTCGCCGTGTTGGTATTCGTGAAAGAGGTCTAACAACTCCTGCGGATAATCGGATGCTGCTTTACGTTCCATTCTTCCTCCTTGGATGGCATAAAGCGGAGTAAGAGTTAACTCTCCTACCTCGCTGGTGAATCCGGCAGCTGTTCATTATGGCGTCGGCGCAGGTTTTTCGATAGCGGAAAGAGCAGCGCCAGACACAGGCATAATATCAACACACCCGTCCAGGGTCACGGCCTACGTGTGTCCGCGGGGGTGACGTGAGGGACGATGTGAAAGCTCAGCCGCATCTCTCGTTGGAGCCGATCACGTTCCTGCCCGCCGATCTTGATTTTTCTGTAGTTCATTATTGTTTCGCGGGCATTCCATTAATGTTTCGCGGGAACTTGGCAAACGAAGCTCGCCGCTTCATCCATGCTGCCGCTGATAACACTGCCCGCGCACACCCTATCTTTTTTTACAGATAATTTACCGCGTCCCGACAACGCCCTCTCCGGCCCCGGTCATCATACGGCGCATTCCGGCTTCGCCACCTCGCAACACATTTCAGGTAATTACTGCTGAGGAGGTCACAAGAGTGTTGAGACGTTTTGTGAGATGCGCCTGCTTCGGTCTGCTGCTCCTGTCGCTCCCGGCCCTCCCGGCCTTCGCGCAGCAGGGCGCGGGCGGGCCGGCCAGCCCCGCCATGCAGGAGGCCAACGCGCTCTACACGGCGCAGAAATGGGAGGAGGCCGCGAAGGCGTATGAGATGATCGCGCGCGAGAACCCGAAGAGCGGGGTGGCCTGGTTTCGGCTGGGCAACTCGCTCCACGCGCTCAAGCAGTATGAGCGCGCCATCGAAGCCTTCCGCCATTCCGTCGAGATCGGCAACAACTCAACCGCGATGTACAACATCGCCTGCGGCTACGCGCTCATGGGCCGCAAAGAGGAAGCTTTCGAGTGGCTCTTCCGGTCTCTGAAGGCCGGCTTCATCCCGGCGGGCGCGGGCCTCGCCTCTGACGCCGACCTCGCCTCGCTCACCGGCGACGCGAGGTTCAAAGAGGCTTCCGCCCTCGGCGAGAAGAACGCGCGGCCCTGCACGGTCACCCCGGAGCACCGGCAGTTCGACTTCTGGGTCGGCGAGTGGAACGTCTACAACCCGCAGGGCACGCAAGTCGGGACGAACACGATTGAGAACGTCGTGGGCGGTTGCATCGTCATGGAGAATTGGACGGGGGCGGGCGGCTTCGTCGGCAAGAGCATGAACTTCTACGACCCCGCGACGAGGAAGTGGCGGCAGACGTGGGTGGACGGGCGCGGCAGCGTCCTCGATTTCGCGGGCGAGTTCAAGGACGCCGCCATGCGTTACACGGGCGAGACGGCCGGCGCGAACGGCGCGCGCACGCTGGCCCGTCTGACGTTCTTCCATCTTGGGCCTGACCGCGTGCGCCAGCTCTGGGAGCAGTCGTCCGACGGCGGCAAGACCTGGAGCGTGGTGTTCGACGGGATGTATCTGAGGAAGGGGACGGAAGGCGCGGCGCCGGGCAAGAGCGGCGCGAAGTAAGGGCAAGGCAGGGCTAGGGCTGCGGCCCTTGCTTACGGAAGAATTAACATGGATGCACAGGATGTGCAGGATAAGAGATTTGAAATCTCAAATCTCAAATCTGAAATTTGAAATCAATACTTTCTTCATCCTGCCCATCCTGCCCATCCATGTTGATTTCTCCGTAGCTCACTCGCGCGCCCGGCCCGCCGTCATGGCCTTCGTCACCTCGCGCATGCGCGCGACGAGCGCCTCGGAGTCGGGCATACGCGTGACGACCTGCTCCAGATGGCGTAGATACTGCGGCACGCCGGAGGCCGCGCGCAGCTCTTCCAGAAACGGCTGCACCTTGGCGAAGACCGCGACGTGCTCGAAGACCGTGTCGTTGAACATCTGCTCGTCGATGGCGCCGTGGTTGACGAAGGAGCAGGCCATGTCCCAGTAGCTCGTGACCATCCGGTAGTAGGCGCTCTCGTCGCCGCGGAAGACGTTATGGATGTCCTGCGCGGAGGTCGGGTGGAAGCCCACGAACCACGCGCGCGCCTGTCGCATCGTTTCTTCCCGCCGCAGCTCGTAGAGTCTGAGTATCCCCTCCATGCTCTCGTACTTGTTGGTCAATGCCGTCTCTCCTTTCGGGAAATCGTTTGGAAGAACTGAAGCGTGTTAGCGCGGACGCTCGACGCGGCCGTACTTAACGCGGCGGGCTTGCCGTGAGCGTCAGTCGGCCGACTTCGTCAGTCGTTCTCTGCCGCAGCAGCAGCGAGCGGCACAGCGCGAGGTTGCGGCGCGCGTCCTCGTATGCGTCGCCACCTTGAGCGAGCGCGGCGGCGAACTCGCACTCGGCCTCGCGGTGTCGGCCCGCGAGCGCCAGCATCACGCCGAGGTTGTTGCGCGCCGTGGGGAAGCGGTCGCCGGAAATCTCCACGGCCCGTTTGAACAGCGCGCCGGCGCGCTCGTTCGCGCCCGCACGCGCCGCCATGACGCCCAGACGAAAGTGCGCCTCCGCGTGGCGGCCGCCCGACGCTCCGACGGCCTCGCGGTAAGCGGCCTCGGCCCCCGCCCACTCTTCCAAATCCTCAAGCGCCACGCCGAGCGCGTAAGACGCCTTCGCGTAATTGCCGCGCCGCGCCGCGACCGCCTCGCGGTAGGCGGCGACGGCCTCGCGCGTGCGCCCGAGTTCGTAGAGACAGACGCCGATGTTGTAGCGCGCCGTCGCGCTCAACTCGACGGGGCCGGCGAGCGCCTTCCGGTAAGACTCGACGGCCTCCTCGTAACGTCCGCGCGCGAATTTTTCGTTACCCTCCCGAATGGACTGCCGCGCGTCGTCTCTGTCGTCTGGCTCTGCGGCGTGCCCGGCCGTGAGTGGGAACAATGCGATGAAGAGAACGAAGAGAACAGGGATCAGAATTTTTTTCAACATTGACTCTTACCTCCGCCTGTCAGTTTGAATGCGGGGCAAGAGTAGCGCGCGGGCGGCTCACAAATCTTTCACGTTGTTGCTGGCGTTTGACCGTTCTTGCTACTGGGTGCGCGGACGTACTCGCGGCGTGCGCGGGAGGCGCCGCGGTAAGAGCCGGGCGTCGTGCCGGTCAGCCTGCGGAACAGACGCGCGAAGTGGCTCTGGCTGTTGAAGCCCGTGCGGAGGCCGACCTCGACAATCGGCAGACGCCCCTCGGCGAGCAGGCCCTTCGCGCGCTCGACCCGGAGCTTGATGAGGTACTGGTGCGGGGCCTCACCCGTCGAACGCTTGAACTCACGTGCGAAGTGGAAAGTGCTGATGCCGGCCTCGCCCGCGAGGTCTGTGAGACTCAGGTCGTGCCCGTAGTTGTCGGCCATGTACGCGAGCACGCGCCGCAGGGCTGGCCCCGACAGTCCGCCGGAGAAACGCGCGGGGGCGGCGGCCGAGGTCGTCGCCGCGTAGTTTCTCAGCAGATGTATGGCCAGGACGTTGGCGAGCGACTCGGCGTAGAGCCTGCCGTACAACGCCTCGCCGCGCTCCGACTCGGCGAGGAGCGCCTGCGCGACGTTGGCAACTACAGGGTCATATGCGGCCCGGCGTTCGACGATCTCGCCGGCGCCTGTGCCCGCCTCCGAGGCGGCGCGGGCGACGATCAAGGGGTCGAGGTAGAGCGAGACGCACTCGGCGTCGCCGTCGAGACTGATGGTGTGCGGGCGGCGAGCGGGAACGAGAATCAAGCTCCCGGCGCGGTTGCGCCCGCCGACGCGGAAGCCGTTCGCCGTCCGCACCTCGCCGCGGCAGCCGCCGCCGAGCGAGACGATGGCGGCGTGCTCCTCGTGCGCGTGCTCTGGGAATTGGCCCCGGCGCAGGCGGTAACGTTCGAGCCGGATGCCCTGCCAGCGTGTGGAACTTTTCGAGACGACCGGCGACTCCTGTTCATCGTCCAACCTGCATTCATCCTCGAACATGTTTTTTCTCCGGGGCTTTCGTCTTGCGCGGACTGCGCTTCGGGCGAGGTCTGGTGGCTTGGGGCGCATCGGCGGCGGAGAGGCCGCGCAGGCGTTGGAGAATCGCCTCGCGGGTCTGCGCGAACACGCGCGCGTCGCCGTACAACTGAAACGCCCAGTTGGCGCCAAGCTCCAGGGCGTTGATCTCGAAGGCGAGTTGCGCGGGCGTCACGTCGCGGCTGAGTTCGCCCGCGGCCTGCGCCTCGCGGGCGGTGCGTTCGAGGGTGGTGAGCCACTCGCGCATGATCGCGGCGACGCGGTCGCGCACGGGGCCGGGGCGGCCGTCGAACTCGGCCGAGGCGGCGAAGAAGAAGCAGCCGCCGCGGAAGACCTGACCGTTGGCATAGTCGAGCCACACCTCGCACAGCCTGCGGAGCCGGGCCAGTCCCCGCGTCGATTCAAACGACGGATGGATGACGGCCTCGATGAAGACCTCGCGCGCGGCCTCGACCGTGGCGAGCTGCAATTCCTCTTTCGAGCCGAAGTGGGCGAACAGACCGCTCTTGCTCATCCCCATCTCGGTGGCGAGGCGGCCGATGGTCAGCCCCTCCAGCCCCTCCTCGGAGGCCACGTCCACGGCCGCGCGCAGGATGGCCTGACGCGTGCGGTCTCCCTTTGCACGGACGGCTTTAGCGGTGGCGCTCGTGGTCACGAATCCTCCTCCGAAGCAACGAAACTGGGCGGCAATATAGCACGAACGTTCGTTTTACGCCAGAGGGACTTTGACGTTGTTATTATGACTTTGCGTTTAGAGCGACGTTCACTTGAGTGAAAGGAGAGTAGATTCACCGCGGAGGCGCAGAGGGCGCAGAGACTACGCAGAGGGTTGAACGATTAACTCAACGGTGAGTGAAAGGCTCAACCCTCTGCGCGAACTCTGCGCCCTGCGGCGCCTCCGCGGTGAGTTCGCGTTCCCTACGCTCGACTCAGAGTTAGACTACAACTGCGTCACGGGCGTCGCGGCCGGAGACGGCGTCGGCGTCGGCGACGGGCTGGGGGTCGGCGGCGGGGCCGGCATTCGCTCCTTCGTGAAGCGGGGCAGCGGCTCCTCGCGCGAGGCGAGGTGGTAGACGGCCGCGGCGATGACGACGGCCGCCGCCTTCACGTCGTCTTCGACGATGCGCTCGTAGGTGTCGAGGTTGGTGTGCCAGGTGTGCGTGCCGTACTCGATGGGGTCTTGCCCCATGCCGATGCCGGGCAGTCCCGACTGGTTGAAGGAGGTGTGATCGCTGCCGCCGAGGTTCCGGCTGCGCGTGGCGATGGCTCCCTCGACGCCGAGGTCGGCGAACGGCAGGAGCGCCTGCCGCAGAATCGTCGCCGCCTCCGGCGGGCCGAACACGGTCGCGCCGCGCACGCGCCCCGTCCCCGAGTCGATGTTGAAATAGCCGTTGAACTTCGAGTAGTCGGGCTTCGGATTCTCGGCGGTGCCGAAGTGCTCTTTGATGTATGCCTGCGAGCCGAGCAGCCCCTGCTCCTCGCCGCTCCAGAGCGCGACGCGGATGGTGCGGCGGGGCTTGGCGCCGATGGCCTTCAGGATGCGCGCGGCCTCCATCATGATGGCGCACCCCACGGCGTTGTCGGTCGCGCCCGTCGCCGCGTGCCACGCGTCGAGGTGGCCGCCGAGCATGACGACCTCGTCGCGTTCGCCGTCGCCCGGTATCTCGGCGACGACGTTGTAGGAAGTGCGGCCCTCTGGGTAAGTGCGGTTGACGATGTTGAATTCGAGTTCGACCGGCGCGGCGTCGGCGAGCAGACGCGAGATGCGGCCGTAGTCTTCATTACGCATGACGACCGTCGGCACGGCCTTCGTCACGTCGAAGGTGCGGTTGTTGAAAGCGCGTATCTGCCCGTGCTCGCGGCCGGCGTCGTTGACGCGCACCAGCGCGCCGTTATCGACGAGGAACTGCTCGACGGCCTCGGCCACGCGTTGCGGGGGGAGCGGCTGGTCGGGGCCGGGCGTGGGAGTCGGCGTCGGCGACGGGAAGACGAACGGGGGCGCGGGCGGCGTGTTCGGGTCGAAGGCGTTGCGCGCATCCTGCTCGTCGCGGCGCTTGAAGGGCGGGTTGAACGAGACGGGCACCGTCTGGTGTCGGCCGACGAGGACGATGCCGCCTCTGACGCGCTCGCGGATGCTGTTCAGGTAGGCGTCGAGGCGCTCGCGTGTGGGGCGCTCGGGCGTGATGAGTTGGAAGGCGCGGCCAGTGACCGTGCCGTTGGTGCCGGGCGTCCAGGCCAGCGCCTCGCAGACGAGCGCGTCCTTGACGGGCGCGACGATGTGCGCCGACAGGCGTTCGTTCTGCCAGCCGGGGTGCTTGAAGTCCCACGGCTCAAGGCGCGCGTTCTTCATGCCCCACGACTCCATCTGCTTCGCCGCCCACTCGGCCGCCGCCTTGTGGCTGGGTGAGCCGGTGAGGCGCGGGCCGTAGAGGTCTGTCAGGAAGTGGATCGTCCGCATGATCTGCGAGTTGTCCGTCCCCTCGCGTCTGATCTTCCAGAAGACTTCCGCGTTGATGCGCTCCGTCCGAGCGGCGGCCGGCTCCTGTCCCCCCGCGGGAAGCGGGACGTAGATGCAAACGAAAACCAGAAGAATTGCAAGACGTCTTTTCAACATCGCTTGGGCTCCAGTCGTGTAAAGAGTTCCCGTCGCCGCAGGGGTGTTGCGTACCTGCCGCGCGGCCGAATGTTTTTAGCGGTTAGCGAGTGGTTATAACACTCCGGCGGGCGGTTGAGAAAGCCGACGCGCCGGGTTGTCCGCCGGTGCGGTAAAGCGGCGCGGAAGCGGTTGACGAAAATTTTCGTTGACAATGACGAAGACTTTCGTCAATAATGCCGGCGCCCGAGAGGAGAGGTGCCCGAGAATGCGTAGAGTGAAATCGAAACAGCCGCTACGGCGACCGACCGAGTTGGAGTTGTCCATCCTGCAAGTGCTCTGGGGGCACGGCCCCGGCACCGTCCGCGAAGTGCTCCAACGCTTCAACGACGGGCGCGGGAGCGAGGCCGGCTACACGACCGTCCTCAAGATGCTCCAGATCATGACGGAGAAGGGGCTGGTCGAAAGAGACGACGCGCGCCGCCCGCAGGTTTACCGCGCGCGTCTGTCGCAGGAGCAGACACAGCGGCAGCTCGTCAGCGACCTGTTGGAGCGGGCCTTCGGCGGCTCGGCCAAGCAGCTCGTGATGCAGGCTTTGGCGACGCGCAAGACCTCGGAGGCGGATTTGACGCAGATCGAGAAGCTACTCGACAAGCTCGAAGGAGGCACGGAGTGAACAACCTCGAAGACGTTTTGCAGCAAACAGTTTTTCATGCCGTCGGCTGGGCGCTCGTCCACTCGCTCTGGCAGGGCGCGGGCGTCGCCGCACTACTCGCCGGCCTGCTCGCGCTCCTGCGTGGGCGACACTCGCGTGCGCGTTACGCCGCCGGTTGTGCGGCGCTCGCGCTGATGCTCCTGCTCCCGGCGACCACTGTCTGGAAGATGAGCGGCGGCAGCGAAAGCGCGCACGCAGCGTCCGACGAGACGGGACGCCGGCGCGAGAACCATGCGAGGACGGGCACACTGGAGGCGACCGTCATCGCCGCCGGAGCGGTCGAGGACGCGCCGGAGGGTTTTGCCTACGAGAGCCACGATGCCGGCCGGCATACCTCGACGGGCGGCAGGTTCGAGGGCGTGCTGCCGTGGCTGAGTCTGCTGTGGGCGTTGGGCGTGGCGGTCTTCTCGGCGCGCAGCCTTGGCGGGCTAATCTACGCGCGACGGCTCAAAAGCGTGGGGACGCGCCCGGCGGCGCGTGAGTGGCAGCAGCGCCTCGCGGAGCTTTCGCGGCAGTTGCGCGTGAAGCGTGCGGTGCGGCTTTTGGAGTCCACGCTCGTGCAGGTGCCGACGGCCGTCGGCTGGCTCCGGCCTGTCGTCCTCCTTCCAGCGAGCGCGCTCACGGGACTCACGCCGCGCCAGCTCGAAGTAGTGCTCGCGCACGAACTCGCACACATCCGCCGACACGACTACTTAGTGAATCTACTCCAGACCGCCGTCGAGACTTTGCTTTTCTACCACCCGGCCGCGTGGTGGGTGGCGGGCCGCGTGCGCGCCGAGCGCGAGCACGTCTGCGACGACATGGCCGTGTCCGCGACGGGCGGCGACGCACTGGGCTACGCGCGCGCGTTGACGGCGCTGGAGCGCCTGCGCCCGCACGCGCGTCCGCAACTGGCGATGGCAATCGACGGCGGCTCTCTGCGTTCGCGCATCATGCGTCTCGTCGGTGCGCCGGCCGCATCGCGCCGCACGTCGCCGCTGCTGGCGGGCGTCGCCTTCGCCGCCGCGCTCATTACCACCGTGGCGTGCACGGGCGCTGTCCTCTCGCAGAATAAGAAGCCTGCCGGCAACTCCGGCAACGAGCCGGGCGCGGCGAAGGGCGAGGCCGCGAACGCGGCGCGGGAGAAGTCGAACGCGGAGGTTGCGAACCTGTCGCCGGCGATGCAGAAGCTCGTGGCGGGCGACTCGACGGAGGGCGAGGACACGGAGGTGCGTCGCGCCGCGCTCGCCGCGCTTGGCAAGCGCAACGGCTCGGTCGTTGTCATGGACCCTTCGACGGGACGCGTCTACGCGGTCGTCAATCAGGAGTGGGCCTTGCGGCGCGGTTGGCTGCCGGCCTCGACGATGAAAGTCATCGTCAGCATGGCCGGTCTCGGCGAGCGGACGCTCGACCCGGCGCAGAAGGTGAAAGTCTCTGACCGCCCCGAGCGCATCAACCTGACGGACGCGCTGGCCTTCTCCAACAACCCTTACTTCTTCCCCGTCAGCGAGCGCGTCGGGTCGGAAGCCATCCTCGCCTACGCGCGCCGGCTCGGACTCGGCGAGCCGACCGGCATCAACTACGAGGGCGAGACGGCGGGCATCCTGCCGGCCTCGGCGCGCGGCACGAACGCCGGCCGGCTCGGCACGCACGGCGAGGGCGTGGAGGTGACGCCCGTGCAGTTGGCCGCGCTCACCTCGGCCATCGCCAACGGCGGGACGCTCTACGTGCCACGCGTGCCGCGCACGGCGGAAGAGGCCGCGCGCTTCGAGCCGAAGGTGCGCCGCTCAATCGACATCCCGCGTGAGATTTTAGACCGCATCACGCCGGGGCTGTTGGCGACGGTCGAGCGCGGGACAGGCGTGGGCGCGAAGTTGGAGGCGCTTAAGGTGGCGGGCAAGACCGGCTCGGCCGGGGGCAAGAACCACAGCCACGGCATCTTTTATTCCTACGCGCCGGCGGAGCGCCCGCGCCTCGTCGTCGTCGTCGTTATGGAAGGCCCCGCAGAGAACGGGCGCGAGTCGGCCGGTGTCGCCGGGGCGATCTACAAGGCTCTCGGCAGCCGGCTCGCGGGCGGCGAGTGAAGCGCGCGCGAGCGGCAACGAGTCAAATACTTTGGAGCGCGACGCATGACTCGTGGCCGAGTGGATTCGACGGTTGATTCACCGCAGAGGCGCAGA
>DASVES010000014.1:0-13352 GCA_036380435.1 Pyrinomonadaceae bacterium
GGCCGTGCGCGCGCTCGAAAAAGCCATCGACATCGACCCCGACTTCTTCCGCGCCGCCGAAGCGCTCACACGCGCCCGCGAAGGACTCGACCGCCGCAAGGCATTCCTCAAAGACCTTGAGAAGATGCGCCAGAAACCCAAGACGAAGTCCAACACGAACGCCAACACGAACGCCTCTTCGGCGCCCGCCCCGACCCCGCGGCCGCCCTCAACGCCGTAAGCACTTCCCCGCTGGGGAAGCACGAAGCGGTGAATCTACTTTCCTTCCACTCAAGTTAAACTCGCTCTAAGCTGACCGTCGGCCGCGGCGCAGCGCGGAGAACCAGCGGGGGGCGGGTTCGGCGGGGGTAGGCGCGAGGAATTCGCGGATGGCTGGAAGCGCGGCGCGTGCGGCCTCGACGCCGGCGGCGATGAGTTCGTCGGCGCGGCCCATCTCGTCCCAGCGGATGTGGCCGACGTGGGGGCTGATGCACACGTCGGCGGCTTGGCGTTGGTGCGCCGCGGCCGTGCGCTGGACGACGAGGAAGGTCTGGAAGAGGACGCCGATGGCCGATTGCGGCGGGCCGAGGAAGCGCGCGCCCTCGTAGTTCACGTCCACGGCGACGACTATGTCCGCGCCGAGCGAGCGAGCGACCGACGACGGCAGGTTGGCGACGAGTCCGCCGTCCACGAGTTGCCGGCCGCGCTCGTCCGTGACGGGGACGTACCAGCCGGGGACGGCGCAACTGGCGCGCACGGCAAACGCCACGTCGCCCTCGTCGCGCATGACGACGGGCAGCCCCGTGTGCAGGTCGGTGGCGACGGCCGCGAACGGTAGCCGCATCTCCTCGAAGCGCACCACGGGGAAACGCTCGCGGATGTACTCCTCCATGCGCGCGTTGGACTGGACGCCGAGGCGCGATAGAGTCATCCGTCCGAAGTCGCGCCAGCGCAGACCCCGCCCCAGTTCCACAAGCTCGTCGATGGGCATCCCCGCCGCATACGCGCCCCCGACGAGCGCGCCCGCCGAGGTGCCCGCGACGCAATCCACCTGAATGCCTTCCGCGTCGAGAACCTTGAGCACGCCGACGTGCGCCACGCCGCGCGCCGCGCCGCCCGAGAGCGCGAGGCCGAGGCGCGGCCTTTGGGCGTTCGTGTCGGGTTTCGTCCGCAGCATAAAACGGGAAGACGGGGGCCGCGCGGTCAGGGGACGGGGGTCGGCAAGACGGTGGCTTTGGCCGGGCCCTGTCCCCCGGCCCCTGTCCCCTGCCCTCCATTCACCGCCGCCTGATCCAGAATGACGATCTGGGCCGTCGCGCGCGCGTCTTCCAAAAACTCGTCGGTGTCGGACTCGATCTTGTTCTCGCGCAACTCCTCCTCGACCTCGGCCGACACGTCTTCAAGTCTGGGGGCGACGCTGCCGGGCGCCTGACGGCGACGGCGGGGCGCCCACACGTCGCGGTAGTAGTCGGCCACCTCCTCGGGCGAGACGACGGTGAAGGCGCGGAAGCGGAAGGAGATGTACTTGTCGATGGCGACACGCTGGCGGACGATCTCGCGCAACTGCTCGGAGTCTTCGCCGAGGCCGACGCGGCGCAGGCGCGCGTAGAACTCCTCGCCCGACGGGAAGCGGCCGACGAGCTTCTTCAGCTCGGCCTGCACCTCGGCGTCGGTCGCGGCGACCGAGGGAAGCTTCTCGGCCTCCTGCGCGATGAGTCGCTGGTCGATGACGAGTTGGAGCGCGCGACCGAGGTCTTCGCGCCGCGGGTTGTCGAGCGCCGCGGCGGGCTGGAGCGCGAGCTGCCAGAGCAGGTCGGTGTGCGTAATCAGCTCGCGGCCGTTGATGACGGCCACCATGCGGTCAACGACCTCTTGAGAAAGGCAAACGTAAAAAGGCAAAAGGCAAAGGGCCGGGAGCAGGACTAGCCTCGAATACCAGCAGCACGACTTGTTTCTCGCTCTTTTCACTTTTGCCTTTTGCCTTTTTACTTTTGCCTTAAAAGGTCTGGCCGAAGCGGAAGTGAATTTGTGTGCGGCTGAGACGGTGGATGGCCGTCGCGCCGCCGAACTGCGGGATGATAAATTCGCGCGGGTTGAGCACGTAGCCGTAATCGACGGCGAACGGGCCGAGAGGGGTCTTGACGCGGAAACCGAGGCCCACGGTGTGCGACCACTCGGCGCAGAGGTTCTGCCCGTTCGGGTCGGCGGGGTCAATGTCGCAGCCCTTCTTGAAGATGTCGCCGACGCGGCGGAAGACGTTGCCGCCGTCGTAGAAGGGCACGGCCTGAAGGTTGCGCGTGAGGCCGACGCGCGCTTCGAGGTTGACGACCGCGAGCGCGTTTCCGCCGATGGGGACGGTGAAGGGATTCAAGGGGACGACCTCGCCCTTCTGGTTGCGGAAGACGCCGCAGGGGGCGGGCGCGGCGGGCGTGGCGCTGAAGAAGCACTCGGGCGCGACGACGCGCGGGCCGGCCTCCTCATAGCTGAAGCCGCGCAACGTGGTCGAGCCGCCGGAGAAGAAGCGCTCGCTGATGGGGAGGCGGCGGTCAACGTCGTCAGTGACGCCGTTGTCGTTGCGGTCGGGCGGGTCGTAGATGCGGGCGAGGCCCAACTGCACGCGCGCGGCGAGGACGGTTTCACGCACGCGGTTGAACTTGTAATAGCGGCTGTAGTCAGTCAGCAGTTTTGAGAAGGAGAGGTTGCCGCCGAGAGCTTTGAGGGCGAGGCCGTAGTCTACTCTGAGGAGTTCGCCGCGCGTCGGGTCGAACTGGCGGTCGCGCGTGTCGCGGGCGAAGGCGACGCCGAAGCGTGAGAGACGCACGGCGCGGTCGGGACGCAGCTCGGGGGCGAGGAGCAGGCTCCCGATGTTGAAGAGACGCACGTCCTCGTAGTTGTAGCGCAGGAAAAGAGTGCTGCGCTTGCGGACTTCGCCGCGGGGGCCGAGTTCTAATTCGAGGTCGCGCTGCGTTTCGAGATTGATCTGGAAGCGGTTGATCGAAGGCTCTTTGACGCGCGCGCCGAACTCGTCGATGATTTTGCCCTCCTCGTCGAAGCGTTGCACGATACCTCCGGTGCCGCGGTCGATGGTCGAGCGGAAGAAGCGCGTAACGGAGGTGTCGCGCGTGTACTGGACGGAGAAGGTGAGCGGGGAGAAATCCTTGACGCCGTAGCGGCGGAAGCGCGGGTCGAAGTATTCCAGACGGAGCAACTGCTGGCGGCGACTCGCCCGCGAGCGCAGTGCTCCCTGCTTGAGATCGCCGAAGAGATTGCTGTTGCGTATCTCGAAGAGACCGAGCGGGCCGTTGTCGGTCGAGAAGCCGCCGCCGTAGTCCATGACGATGCGCTTGCGCTCTTCGATGTCGATGATCACGTCTCGCTTCGGAAAGCCGGAAGCCGTCTCGCCGGCGGCCTCGGTGCGGATGACGACCTGTCGGAAGGCGTCGCCCGTCTGCCCGACGAGGATGCGCTCGCTCTCCTGTATGTCGTCGGCGCGCAGCACCTCGCCCCTGCGCAGGGGGATGGCGTCCAAGACGGCCGTCTTCTTCGTGTGGACGAGGCCGTTGACGAATATCTCGTTGACGAAGACCTTCTCGAACTCCTTGACGGTGTAGATGAGACGCACCTGCTCGTCGCCGCCCGAGGCGCGGGGCAGCTCGACGACGGAGACATCGACTTCGGCGTCCACGTAGCCGCGGCGCGCGTAGAAGCCGCGGACGCGGTCGCCGTCGGTGCGCGCCTGCCGGCGCGAGTAGGCGCCGCCCTCGATGAGACAGACCTCGTCGGGCAGCGGCTCGCGCGGGCAACGCTCGCCGGCCACTTCCTCGGCCGTGAAAATCTGGTTGCCGCGCACCTCCACGCCGGCGACGCGCGTGAGCGGCCCCTCGGTCACGTCGAAGGTGATGATGAGGGCGTCGCCTTCGAGCGAGACGCCCTGCAGGACGGCCACCTCGGCGCGCCGGTAGCCGAGTTCGCGCATCCGCGCCTGCACGATGCGTCGATCCTGTTCGAGCGCGTCGGTGCTGGTGAAGCCGCGCCCGAAGCCGATCAGGGGGATGATGCCGAGGGCGTTGGCCTCGCGGCTGCGTAGCTCGTCCTTGAGGTCTTCGATGTCCACTTCGGAGAGACGCTCGGTGCCGGTGACGCGGATGTCGGTGAGCTTGAAGCGTCGGCCGGCGGCGACCTCGTAGGTGATGGAGACGGAGCGGTCGGTCAACTCCTCGGGGCCGGGCATGGTCTCGCAGGCGCCGAGTTCGTCGCCCTGCGCGAGCGCGACGACGGCCTGCGCGGCCGTGGGCGAAGCGGGGGCGGCGGCGCTGCCGTTGCCGCCGGGCGCTGCGAGAAGCGGCGGGACGATGGTGCAGACGGGCGTGGCCTCGGCGAAGAAGTAGCCCTGCTCCTGAAGGCGGTTCTCCAGACGGCGCTTGCCTTCGACGATGGCCGAGTAGTCGATGGTGCCCTCGCGCAAGATGGGCAGAAGCTCGCGTTGCCGCTTCTCGCTCAAGCCTTCGTAGCCGGTGACCGCGGCTTTGACGCGCGGGCCGACAGCGCCCGTCAGCTCGACGTTGATACGGTTGGTCTCCGAGTTGAGCGTGATGCGCGGCTCGTCGATGCGCGGCGCGAGGTGCTCCGTCTCGATGATCGCCTGCCGGATGCGCGCGATGTCCTGACCGAGCGACTCCTGCGTGAAGCGCGCCCCGCGCTGGAGCGTGAGGTCGGCGGCCACGCGCGCGGCGTCGAAGCCGGTGATGTTGATGTTGAAATTTTCGAGGAGCGTGGACTCGCCCGGCGCGACGCTGAAGACGACGGTGGCGCGCGTCCGGGTCGGGTCGAGCTGCTGCGCGGCCGTGACCTCGGCGCGGTAGAAACCGCGGTCGCGCAGGTAGACCTGGATGGCGTCGGCGCTGGTACGCAGAGCCTGCTCGGTGACGGGCCGTCCGGGGTCGAGCAGCGTGAGACGCGAGCGCAGCTCGTCCTCGGTGACCTCGGTGCCGGCCGTCACGCCGACCTCGAACTCCACGCCGGCGACGAGCACCTGCGGGCGGACGACGAACCTGAGCGCCAAGCGCGGCCGTCCGTCTTCACCCGCGGGGCCGGGCGCGTCCGACGCCTCGACGCGCGCGTCGGCCACGCGCCCCGACGCATAGAGTTCCAACAGCGATTCGCGCACTCGCACGACCGAGAAGCGCGACCCCTCGGCGACCCTCACGCGCGAGCGCAGCTCCGAGACGGCCGCCTCCGCCGGCTGTGCCCCCTCGGCGACCACCTCCACCGTCGCCACCGTCCGCCCCTCGTACTTGCTCAGATCGACGACGTTGCGCACGACGGCGTCAACGCGCACGCCCGCGCCCCGCGCGAGCGCCGGAGCAGCGGCGGCGAGAAGCAAAAGGACGACGAAGATGGAGCGAGCGTTCATCACAAACAGGAGTCAGAAGTCAGGAGTCAGGAGTCAGAATCCGAAATGTCACGGCCCGTGTTTTCATTCTGACTCCTGACTCCTGACTCCTGACTTCATCCCCCTAGTACCTCTTCCTGAACCGCACCTCGAAGCTGAAGTCGTTGTTCTGCGTCCGCAGGGTGTTCTGCGAGCCTTGCTGATACTGCGCGACGAAGGAGAGGCGGTCGGAGACGCGGTACTCAAGAGCGAGCACCTGATTCTGTTCGCCCGTGACGTTGGTCGAGTAAGTCACCGAGAGGTTGCGGTTGATCTGCCGGCCCACGGTGAGCCGGGCCGTGGGGCTCGCGCCGCCGCGCCCGACGATGAGCGGGTCGATCTCGAAGCGATTGAGGCCGAACAGCTTGTCGGTCGCGCGCCGGACGGGCGCGTTGATTAAACTATCCGTCAAAAGGCTCGTCGCCGTCCCCACTCCTGACTGACCCAACACCGATGCACTCTGGTCGCCAGACGAGAGGCTGCCCGTCGTAATCAGCGAGACCACGTCCGACTGCGGCAGCGGCGGGTCGGAGCGCAAAGTGACCTGAAGCTGCGAGAGCGGCCCCGTCGGCGTCACCGTGATGCGGTAGCCGCGAATCTCTCCCTCGGCGACGATGTTCAAGACGGGGTCGGCCTCGCGGCGCGGCGGCAGGTCCACGATGGCGCGCTGAATCTCGAAGCGGTTGTTGCGGAAGTTCAAGGTGCCGCGCGTCGCCGTGATGCGACCCGAGATGACGGGGTCGTCCACGGGGCCGCGCGCGCTCAGGGAAACGGAGCCGACGAGGTCGCCGAGGTTGTTACGGACGACGAGCGCGTCGCGGCCTTCGAGCTGGAGGTCGAGGATGGTCTGCCCGAGCGCGCCCTCGGTGCTGATGCCTTCCTCGATAGTCGGCTCGCGGCGGTTATCGAGGAGGTCGGCGAGGTCGATGTCTTCGGTGTACTCGACCCGGCGCAGGCGCACGGTGCCCTTGACGAGTTGCTCGCCTTCGCGCGTGCTGCTGACTTCGAGGTCGTCAGTGTCGGCCGTAGTGCGGAAGCCTTCGGGGAACGGGACGGTGACGTTGTCGCCCCGCACGTTGAACCGGAACTGTGCGGGGCGCAAGCCTTCGAGACGCGCGCCGCCCGCGATGGAGACGCGCCCGCCGCCGAGGCGGCCCGTGAGGGTCTCAATCTGCGCCTGATCGGCGTTGAAGCGGACGCGCGCGACGATCTGCGTCACCTGAAGACGCTCGTCCTGAATGAGCGTGGCGAGCGAGCCATTCGTGACCTCGGCCGTGCCCGTGATGCGCGGCTCCGAGAAGCTGCCCGTGACGCGCACGCCGACGCGCGCCGTGCCGCCCATGAAGGTGTTGGGCGAAAGACGGACGGCGCGCAGGTTGAGGCTTCCGTCAACGCTCAGATTCTGCCGGCCGGCGGCGCCCAGCGCGGCCGTGCCGCCGAAGACGATGTCCGTGCCCGGCCCCGTAAAGCGCGTTCGCTCGAACGTCACTTCGTTGGTCGAGAAGAGAACGACGAGCGGGTTCTCGGCCGCGAGCGGCACGTCTTCGATGTTGACGACCAGCTCGGTGAACTCGGCGCGGCCCTGTAGGCCGGCGATGCTGAAGGCTCCCTCGTCGTCGAAGAGGTTGCCGGTGGCGCGGAGCGTCCCCGTGGCGCGGCCCGTGACGGTGACGCCCGAGTCGGGCAGGAGCACGCGGAACAGTTGCGCGAGGTCGGCCCCCGTGAGCGTCGTCTCGACGGTGGTCGCCAGCTCGTTCGACGCCAGATCGATCTCGGCGCGTAGCGTCTGCGGCTGTCCGAGCACGCCCGTCACGAGTTCCAGTGTGAACTTGTTGTCGGTCGTGGTGCGGCCCGTCAAAGCGAGGTCGCCGGCCGGCTGGCCGTTGATGGTGACGTTCTGACCTTTGGCGTCCACCTCGACGCGATAGGTGCGCGGGTTGTCGAGCCGCCCCGAGGCGGTGGCCGTAAAGTCGGCCGTGCCGGCGAGCGCGGGAAGGCGGCGGGCGACGCCGGCCCCACCGCCGCCGAAGAGATCGGTGACGAGGTCGAGCCGCACGCCCTGTCCGCGCGCGCGCAGGTCGAACTCCTGCGTGTCGGTGTCCACGGTTCCGCTGGCCTCGACCGCGCCGGCCTCGAAGCGCGCGCTCAAGCGTTCGATGTTGACCTTCTTGCCGCCGAAGGTGAGACGCGCGGCCAGCTCCTCGTAGCGTTGGCTGCCAATCACGCCGGGCGCGGCGCGCAGCTCCGCGCTCCCGCTCATCGCGCCGGGTAGACCCGTCACATTCAGTTCTCCAGAGACCGGCCCCATCGCGGCGACGCTCTGCGGGTTGATGAGCGGGCCGGCGTCGGCGCTTGTGCGCACGTCGCCGCCGAGGGCCGCGAGCAGGCGGCCGGCGTTGGCGTTCTCCAGCGTCGCCTCGACCGCGATGTTGTTCTCGCCCGTGCGCGGAATCGTCGCACTGAAGCGCGCGCCGCCGCCGTCCGGCTCGACGAGCTGACCATTTTTAACGCGCGTCTCCGCGGCGTCAGACTCGATGTCGGCCGAGAGCGCGCCGAGGTCCTGGCCGCGCGCGCGAAGCGAGGCGACCTCGAAGCGGCCGTTGACGGTGGGCGCGTCGAAGTCACCGCGCAGCGTGCCGTTGAATGAAAGTTTGCCGGCCAGCTCGACGCCGAAGCGGGCGAGCTGCGCTTCGACATCGGGCAGCAGCCCCGTGGAGACGAGCACGCGCTGGAACTCGGAGGCGTCGGCCGAGTTGACGCCTACGGCGAGGTCGGAGCCGCCCGCAAACGAGAAGCGACCCGTGGCGGAAAGCTCGGTCGAGCCGGCGCGCAGGTTACCGCGCTCGACCTCGAAGACGCCGCGCTCCGCGCTCAGCGCAAGCTCGCCGACGAGCGGCGTGCGGCCCGTCGCCTCTTGCCCGGTCTCGCCTGTGAACTTCGCGTTCAGCTTCCCGGAAGCGGCCTTGTAGTTCGTGCCGGGGAAACTCAAATCGACTGTGCCCGTGGCCGCGCCCGTCAGCGGCACGACGCTGCCCGAGGTGGCCGCGACGAGTCCGCCCACGTCCACGCCCTCGAACGCGGCCGCGATGCGCGACGCGCCGCCGCGCCCCGTCGCGAACGAGGCGTTGCCACGCGCGCTGCCGCCAAAGATTTCGGCGACGAAGTTTTTAAGCTCCGCCGACGAGTTCGTCGCCGTCACCTCGCCGCGCAGCGAGCCGAGACGCATCTCGCCGAGCACGCCGCCGCCTAAAGAGAGGTCGGCGCTCGCGCGATAGCGCCCGCTCGGCTCAAGCTGAAAACGCGGACGACCCAAGCGCACCTGCTCGGCGCGTCCACCCTGCGCGAGCGTGACGGTGCCGGCGTCGATGTCGCTTGTCGTCCCCTCAATCACGCCGCCGGGCGAGACCGACAGGCGGACGCCCGCGATGTTGAGACCGCCCGTGCGGTACTGCGAGGCAGCGACGCTGCCCAGCGACACGCGCCCGACCGTCACGTCCGCCGACTCGTCCGGCCGCACGGTCGCGTCGATGTTGCTCGCGCGGATGTCGGAGACGACCGTGTCCTGATCTTTGACCGATGCGACCGAAGCCGACTCGGCCGTGGCGCGAAAGCCTCCGCCCTCGTCTTGTCGGAAGCGCACGCCGCCGGCGCGCACGCCGCTCGCGGCCGTGTCTCCGGTCGTCAGCGTGCGCGCCGAGACACCGCCGGCCGTGCCTTCCAGACGGCCCTCTTTAAACTCCGCGACGGCGTCGCTCACGATGAGGTCGCCGATGCCGGTCTGCCCACCGCGCACGGCCGCCGCTCTCAGGTCGCCGAGCCAGCGGAAGTCAGTGCCCGTGCCGCGCACGCCGCCCGCGAGCTGCACGCCGTTGATCCGATAGTCGCCCGCCGTCAGAAGCTCGGCGACGGCCTTGCCCTGAACTTCATACGTCTTCCCCGTCCCCGTGCCCGTCGCGTTGACGTTCAACGCCTGAAGACGCACGCCGTCGGCGGCCAGCGCGTCGGACGTGAGCTGCCCCACGACCTTGTAGTTGTCGCCCTCGCCGGAGACGGCGCCGTCGAAGCGGCCCGAGCCGCGCAGGGTCGTCTCGGCGCGGAGCACGTCCGAGGTCTGTGTGAGATCGACCGTGGCCTCGACCTTCATCTGGTAGCGGAGCGCGCGCCAGTCGTCGAGCGTCCCCGTGAGACGCGCCTCGGCGACGGGTGAGCGCAAAACGAGTTCGCTCACTTCGGCGCGCGTCTGGTTGGCGCGGCCCCGCGCCTCGATGTCGATGTCGTTGACGGGGCGTCCGTCGTAGACGAAGGTCGAATCCGACATCGCGATCTCGAAGACGTTCATCCGGCTCTCTTCGGGCGCGTTGGGGTCATCGGGGCGCACGGTGGCGCGCAGGTTGCGCGCCTCGCCGGAGAGCGAGTGCTGCCGGTCGTCGAAGTGGATGACGGAGCTGTTGATTTTGATGTTGGCCGTCGAGTAGGAGAAGAGGATGCGGCTGTTGGGGTCGGGCGCGGGCAGGCGCAGGTTGGAGAAGTTCGAGCGCCCCTGCTCGTCGAAGACGACCCACAGTTTCAGGCCGTCGAGTTCCATCGCTTCGAGCTTCACGTCGCGCGTCAGGCTGAGCGCATACATGTCCTCGATGCGGACGGTGGCGAGGATGCGCTCGATCTCGCCGAGCGCGGCGCCGGTCTGCGCGTCGTAGAGCTTGACGTCCTTGATCTCGGCCGTGCGCGGCCCGAACTTGGTCTCGAAGGAGCCGATCTCGGCGCGGATGCCGTACTCGCTGAAGGTCTCGACGATCTGGCGGGCGATGATGCGGTCAACCTGTCCCGTGCGGTAGAGGATGACGGCGACGATGACGAGGAGGACGACGGCCGCGACGGCCGCTATCCCCGTCCACATCGCATTGCGGCGGTTGACGACGCGCCGCCAGCGGGCGCGACGGCCACGCGGCGTCAGCGGCGCGGGCGCGTCGTCGCCGCCCGCGGACGCCTCCGTGAATTTCACGGGTTCGCCACCGGCCGGCTCGGGGCCCTTCGCGTTGGGGGCGGAGTCGTCGTGCTCGTCAACGGGCATAAAACTTCACGCGGCGGCCGTCCAGGGGAAGTTAACGGCGAACGGACTTGATTAGGAGAGGATGAACCGAAACGATGAACAATGACTGCGGAATGATGAATTGAAACAGGAAGTGGATGCCTCTTAATTCATCACTCATCATTCCGCATTCAGCATTTGCTTTTCCGCGCGCGCCGGCGAGCCTAAGGGCACGCTGCCGGCGATCTCCAGCCCGAAGCCTTCGAGCGCCGAGACCTTCGGCGGGTGGTTCGTCAAAAGCACGATCCGCCTTAAGCCCAGCTCGTGCAGAATCTGCGCGCCCACGCCGTAGTCGCGCTCCACGCCGTAGCCCGTCTCCAGACACGCCTCCGTCTTCGTCAGCCCGCGCTCCTGCATGATCTGATAAGTGCGTAACTGATGGACTAAGTCGAGATTGTTGTCGCGCTGGCGCAGGTAGAGGACGAGGCCGCGCCCCTCGGCGGCGATGCGTTCGAGCGCGGCGTGGAGCTGGTGGCCCGTGTCGTCCACGAGCGTGCCGAACATGTCGCAGGTGACGTTCTCGGAGTGGACGCGGACTAACACCGGCTCGTCCGTTCGCACGTCGCCCATGACCATCGCGAGATGCACGTCGCCGTTGACGATGTTCTCGAAGGCGACGGCGCGGAAGCGTCCGTAAACGGTCGGCAGGTCGGTCTCGACGGCGCGGCGCACCAGCACTTCCTTCCGCATCCGGTAGCGCACGAGGTCGGCCACCGAGATGATCTTGAGGCCGTGCTTGCGCGCGAACTTCTTCAGCTCCGGCATCCGCGACATCGTCCCGTCCGGGTTCATAATTTCGCAGATGACGCCGGCCGGGTAGAGTCCGGCGATGCGCGCCAGATCGACGATGGCCTCGGTCTGCCCCGTGCGGACGAGCACGCCCCCCGTGCGCGCGCGCAGCGGGAAGACGTGGCCGGGCCGGGCGAGGTCTTGCGGGCGCGTGCGCGGATCGACGGCCGTCAGAATCGTGGTCGCGCGGTCGGACGCGGAGATGCCCGTGGTGACGCCGCGCCGCGCCTCGACGGAGACGGTAAAGGCCGTGCCGAGAAACGACGTGTTGTCGGCCACCTGCATCGTCAGTTGCAGCTCGTCGCAACGCTCCTCGGTCAGGGGCATACAGATGAGGCCGCGGGCGTGCGTCGCCATGAAGTTGATCATCTCGGGCGTGACGCACTCGGCGGCGCAGGCGAGGTCGCCCTCGTTTTCGCGATCCTCGTCATCGACGATGATGACCATGCGGCCGTCGCTCAAGTCGCGCGCGGCCTCTTCGATGGAAGCAAAAGGCATTTTCGTTGAACCCGACAAGCTTTTAGGAGAGTTGTCTGACAGCGCGATAATGTTACCCGAAAGTCGCGTTTTTGGCGACGTGAAAAAGCGGCGGCCGCTTCCGTTCAGAGGGCGACCGACCGCGCCGGGGCCCCTCACGGGACGCTCAAGTAAGTGACGAACTCCTCCGGCGTGCAAACCTTGGGTATTTCGGCCGTGAGCATCCCGTACTTGTCGATGGGTATGAGGAATTCCTGCGCGGGCAGGCAGAGAACCCACTCGACCCGCGTGCAGCCGAAGGCCCCGACGCCCCCGTCCCGGATTATCTCCGCGATGGTGACGGCCGTCTCCGTCGCCTGCCTGACTGCCGCGCCGATCCTGCCGCTGCGCGCCGTGACGGCGTCGTAATTCCCCAGCCAGTATTCCCTGGACTTCGAGTAGGCCTTGCACTCCACGGCGTAGAGCGTCTCGCCCTTCCTGACCAGCAGGTCAACCTCGGCCCTCTTGCCGTCGGCTGCCTGAAAGTATCTCTTCGCCCCGACCACCTCGGCACCCGAGCCGGACTGCTCAACTAGGCTTTTCAGGCTGAGCGTGAAGCGGTCGCCGTGCTGCGAACTGAACCACTCACGGCCCTTAACGAATAACCAGTGGAGGAAGTCGGGTATCAGCAGCAAGTCGAAGTAGCAGTTGCCGCCCGGAGAAGTGTAAACCAGCGGGCAGGGATCCAGCGCGAGCACGTCGATGCTATCCCGCGTCTCCTTTGTCAGCAGAAACCTATCGAAGAAGGTATTCACCAGAAGACTTGCCTGCGCCGGCGAGAACCCGTCCGGGAAGCCAACTCTATCCGACAGCCTCTCGCGTAGAACTGCCTCCGGCATTCGCAGGTATCCCTTCTGACTGAGGTCGAAGAAGAACCTGACCACGTGGTGGGCCGCCGGATCGCCCTCCACGTCTAGGTCGCAGATGATGGCCCCGTCCACGGCCTTCAGCGCGGGGGTCGTCTGCCAGACGCGACTGCTCAGCGAGCGCAGCGTGCCGAAAATGGCCTCGCTGCCTGCGCCGAGGAAGTCAACCAAAGCCTCCTCGTAAGCGCGCAGACTCGACTCCAGCGAAGCGGTGGCGGTCGGGTGCGGGAGGTAGTTTCTCAGAAAGAGCGTAAAATTGTTTTTAGGGAAGGCCAAGGGGATGGGACGTCGGAGCCTGTTCAGCAAAATGATGTTGTCGGCGCCGGCCTGCACGGGTGCTTTGACGTGTAGTCCCTGATCTTCAAGCAGGCCGTCCTTCGGCCGGCGCCGCTCGTAGTGTCTGACGGCCTCAAGCACGGCGTCGTCTGCCTCGACCACTGGGAAGCCGTCCGCGCCGACCAGGACGACGGCCCCCTTGCCCGCCCAGCGGTTGAGCCCGACGATGTTGTCGAGCAAGGATGAAAGGTTGGCGATTCTGAAACAATCGAAGAGGTCGTCGTCGGTGTAGGCGAGGGCCACGCCGAACTGGCTTTCGGAGTTGACCTGGCCAAACGTCGAGTCGGTCGCCCAGTCGGAGTATTTAATGACGGCCAGCGTGCAGTAGATGACCCAATTGCCGTCC
>DASVES010000015.1:0-9640 GCA_036380435.1 Pyrinomonadaceae bacterium
CCGCATCAGCCCGGCGACTATCGACTGTTGCTCGACGAACTCCGACGCGACGGCAATCTCCCGCATCAAGTTTTGCACCTGTGGAATCTCTCGGCGGCCGACGCGGCGCCGACCTTCGACCAATCTCAAAGCGTGGGTTACGGGAGTCTGCTCCAACTGGGGAAGGTTCTGGGAGAGATTGACGAGCCGCTGGAAATCGTCGTCGTCTCCAACGGCCTTCAATGTGTCACCGGCGAAGAGGAACTGCACCCGGAGAAGGCGACGCTGCTCGGCCCCTGCACAACCATCCCGCAGGAGTATCCGCACCTCACCTGCCGAAGTATCGATGTCGCCATGCCACTTGCGGGGAGTTGGCAGGAACAAAAGCTGTGCGCGCAACTCGTCGCCGAGTCGAGGGCGCAAGATGGGGAAAAGGTCACTGCGTATCGCCACGGCTCGCGGTGGGTGCAAGCCTTCGAGGCCGTGGCGCTCGACGAGCCGGCCGAAAACAGCTTTGGCTTGAGGGAGGAAGGGATTTACCTGATAACCGGCGGTCTGGGCAAGATCGGGCTTGCGCTGGCGGAGTATCTGACGAGCGCGGCGCGTGTGAAAGTTGTGCTCACCGGCCGCTCGCCTCTGCCCGCGAGGGAGAGCTGGGACGAACGGCTGAAGACACACGGCGACGACGACGAAACAAGTCGAAAAATCCTGAAGCTGCGCGCCCTCGAAGAGTCGGGGGCAGAGGTGCTCTACCTCTGCGCCGACGTGACCGACGAGGAACAGATGCGCGCCGTCTTCGAGGTGGCGGAGGAACGATTGGGGCCGGTCTGCGGCGTCATCCACGCAGCGGGCTTCCTCCCCGAACAGACGTTTCGCCTCATCAGAGACGCGCAGGACTCCGAAGGTCAGTGGGTCAACGACCCGAAGGTGCAGGGGCTGCTCACGCTGGAGCGAGTCTTGAGTGGACGAAAGATAGATTTTTGCGTGCTCATGTCTTCAATCTCCTCCGTGCTCGGAGGTCTCGGCTACACGACCTACGCGGCGGCGAATCTCTTCATGGATGCGTTCGCCCGCAAGCAGAACCGACTCGGCCCGACCCCGTGGGTCAGCGTCAACTGGGACGCATGGACGTTCGGGAACGAGCCGCAACAGCAGACGGGCGTGGGGGCGAGCCTGACGGCGATGTCGATGACCGCGGAGGAGGGCTTGGGAATCTTCCGCCGCCTGTTGGCGCACGGGCCGTTCACACAGGTCGTCGTCTCGACGACGAGCTTACAGGACAGGATAGAACGCTGGATCAAACTTGATTCTTTGCGTGCCGAGAAGGAGCAGGCCGCGCACGCGCCGCGGCACCCAAGACCGTCTTTGCCGACGAGCTTCGTGGCTCCGAGCAGCGAGGCGGAAAAAATCATTGCCGAAATCTGGCAACAACTGCTGGGGCTGGAACAAGTCGGCATTCACGACGACTTTTTCACCCTCGGCGGCGAGTCGCTGCTGGCCGTCCAGTTGACCTCGCGCATCCGCGCGGCTCTCCATGTGGAGATCGGGCCGGGTGACCTCTTCGACACGCCCACGGTCGCGGCGTTGGCGGAAGTCGTCGAGGGTAGACGCCGCCATCAGCCCGAGAACAACGAAGCGCCGCCGCCGCGGCAGGGTGCGGTGAATGAAGCCGCGCCACTCTCTTTCGCACAACAGCAGTTGTGGGTCGTGTGCCAGTTGGGCGACGGCGAGACGGCCTACAACATCCCGACCGCCACTCTCCTGCGCGGCCCCCTCAACGTCGGCGCTCTCGAACAGAGTCTTAACGAGATCGTGCGGCGGCACGAGACCCTACGCACTTGTTTCCCCGTCGTGGATGGCAGGCCGCTGCCGGTCATCAATCCCACCCTGCACCTGAGCCTGCCAATCATCGACCTCAGCGAAACGCCCGCGGAGGGGCGTCTGGAGCGGGCGCGCGACATCGCGGGCGAGGAGGCGCGAACGCCATTCGATCTGTCGTGCGCTCCGCTGCTTCGCGCGCGGCTCGTGCGCGCGGGCGAGGAGGAGCACGTGCTCCTGCTGACGATGCATCACATCGTCACCGACGGCTGGTCGATAGGCGTGCTCATCGAAGAAATGGCCGCCCTCTATGAAGCCTTCTCCACCGGCAAGCCTCCTTCGCTACCCGCACTCCCGATTCAATACTCCGACTTCGCGGCCTGGCAGCGTCGCGTGCTCACGGGGGAAAAGCTTGAGTCGTTGATCGACTACTGGAAGCAACGTCTCGGGGATCACCTGCCGAAGCTGAAATTGCCGACCGACAGGCCGCGCTCCGCGGCCCGGAGTCTGAGAGCCGGGACGGTTCCGTTCCTGCTCGCGCCGCCGCTACCGGAAGCGCTGCGTGCGTTGAGCCGGGAAGAGGGCGCGACCCTGTTTATGACTCTCCTCGCGGCCTTCGACGTGCTGCTCCGTCACCACTCGGGCGAGGATCGAGTTGCGGTGGGGACAGACGTGGCCAACCGGCAGCGGGCGGAGGCCGAAGGGATGATCGGCTTCTTCGTCAACCAGCTCGTGCTGCTCACGGATTTGTCCGGCGACCCGAGTTTTAGATCGCTGCTGGCGCGCGTGCGCGAAGTGACGCTCGGCGCATACGCCCATCAGGAAATGCCGTTCGGGATGCTCGTCGAGTTGTTGAACCCGGAAAGGGAAGTCACACACTCTCCGCTCTTTCAGGTGAAGCTAGTCCTTCAGAACGCGCCCGCCCCGCCGGTGCGTCTGCCGAATCTCGACCTCAGCCCCATCGAGGTCGAGAACCCTTACGCGAAGTTCGATCTGCTGCTCACCGTCTGGGAAAGCGAGCGCGGACTGTCCTGTTCGTTCGAGTACAAGGAGGAGTTGTATGACCGCACCACGATTGTAGACATGATCAGTGATTACGAAGCCATCGTCCTCGCCGTTGTGTCGGAGCCAAACGCACGCCTCAGCACCCTTGACGAGCTGTTGGCCGAGCGGCGTCGGCGACGTGTTCTCGCGCGCGAGCGAGAGGCGCAGGAAGTTGCGCGGATGAAGTTAAAGAACGTGAAGCGGAAGCCGCTCGGCCCCGCCGGCACATAGGCGCCAAAAGGAGCGCACTGACCACGGGCTGCCACCCATTGCGCTTGGGTCTTACTACCAGCAGGAAACACGAACATGCACGACTCTCCCATCGAAGGTTTTCGTCTTTCGCCTCAACAACGTCGGCTCTGGAAGCTGCAAGAGGCGGAGGGCGCAGACCCATTCCCGGCGCTGTGCGCGGTGTCGGTCGAGGGCGTGATCGTGCCGGAAACTTTTCGGGACGCCGTCGAGCAGACGGTGCGGCGGCATGAAATTCTACGCACCACTTTCCACCTGTTGCCGCGGATGGACGCCCCAATCCAGGCTGTCGGCGAGGGCCGCTTCGACTTCACACAAATCCCCGCCCCGAAAGAGCGCCCGCCCGGCGGCGAGCAGGCGCTGATTGATACTCTCGTCGAAGAGGCCGCGCGCCTTCCCTTCGATCTGAAGAACGGCCCCGTCCTGCGTCTCACGCTGCATGCGCTTTCCGATTCGACCCACCTTCTGATCGTCACACTGCCCGCACTCTGCGCGGACGTGTTGACGCTGACGAAGCTGGTGGGAGAAATCGCGAAAGCGTATACGGCCCTGCTGAGCGGCGAGCAGCATGCCGCGGAGACAATTCAATACGCGGATGTCTCCGAGTGGCAAAACGAGTTGCTTGAGGCGGAGGACGCGCACGCCGGGAAAGATTACTGGCGCAGGCAGGAGTTGCACACGGCCCGGCCCCTGAGTCTCTTCGACGAACATCCCGGCGGCGAGCAGGCTGTTTATGATCCACGTCGTTTCCGAGTGATGTTGCCCGCGTCCGTCATGGCCGAGGTGAAGGCGCTCGCTTTCGAATACACGTGCTCGCCTCAAGCGGTCGTGCTCTCTTGCTGGCAGGCGGTGCTGTGGCGACTCACGGGGGAGTCCGAGGTCGTCGTCAGCGCGGCTTTCAAAGGGCGACAGTACGCGGAATTGGAGGATGGTCTCGGCCTGTTCGCAAAATATCTACCCGTCCGCGCTCTCTTGAAGGAGGATTTGACGTTCGCCGATTTGACGAAAGCCGTCGAGGCGAGTTTGGACGAGAGCGGCCGGTGGCAGGAGTATTTTATCGAGGACGGGGGCACGCGCTCGGAGGGGAAGACGGGCACGCTGGGGGTCGGCTTCGAGTTTATCGAATGGCCGCGCCCGATAAATGCCGGCGGGCTGTCGTTCTCCTTTCGCCGGCTTTACTCCCACTTCGACCGCTTTAAAGTAAAACTAACTTGTCATCAAACGGATGACGCGCTCCTCGTCGAGTTTCAGTATGACGGCGCGTTATTGCGGCAGCAGACAATTGAGCGTCTGGCCGCGAACCTGCAAACGCTGCTGACCGACGCCCTCGCCCGTCCGCGCGCGGCCATCCAGAGTCTCGACATTCTGGGCAGTGACGAACGTCGGGCGCTGCTCTACGAATTCAACGCCACGGCCACGGCCCAGCCCACCTCGTCGTGCTTCCACACGGTCTTCGAGCGTCAGGTCGAAGAGACGCCGGACGCGGCGGCCGTCAGCGTTGGGCGCACGACATACAGCTATCGCGAGTTGAACGAGCGGGCCAACAAGCTGGCGCGGCGGCTGAGAGAGGCGGGCGTCGGGCCGGAAGTGTTGGTCGGCATCCTGTTGAGTCGTTCGGTTGAGATGGTCGTGGGTCTGCTCGGCGTGCTCAAGGCCGGCGGCGCATACGTCCCCTTTGACATCTCTCAACCGGCGCGGCGGCTCGGCTTCATGCTCGAAGACGCGGGCGTGACGTTGCTCTTGTGCCATGAGTCCACGTCCGATACGGAGTTGCCGCCGCATCTGAAGCTCATGCGCCTCGACGCGGACTGGGCGGAGATCGAGAGCTACAGCGCCGGCAACCTTCCGCCTTCGGCCCTGCCCGACAATCTCGCCTACGTGATTTACACTTCCGGTTCGACGGGCCGGCCCAAGGGCGTGCAGGTCACCCACGCCTCCCTCGTCAACCTGCTCTCTTCCATGCAGCGCATCCCCGGTCTGACCTCTTCGGACACGCTGCTCGCCGTCACCACCATCTCCTTCGACATCGCCGCGCTGGAGTTGTTCCTGCCGCTCGTGACGGGCGCGCGCCTCGTCATCGCCACCCGTGACGAGGCCCACGACGCGGGGCGGCTGGCGGGGCTTCTGTCGGACTTCTCCGTGACCGTGATGCAGGCGACGCCGGCGACGTGGAGGCTGCTCGTCGAGTCGGGGTGGGCGGGGAGCGCGGGGTTGAAGATTCTGTGTGGGGGCGAGGCGTTGGCGCGCTCGCTGGCCGAGGAGTTGGTGGGGCGCGGCGCGGCGGTGTGGAACCTCTACGGGCCGACGGAGACGACCATCTGGTCGGCGGCCGGAAGGGTCGATGGGGGAACGGGTGAGGGGTTGGTGAGCGTTGGCGGGCCGATAGCCAACACGCAGATGTACGTGCTCGACGCTGAGTTGGAGCCGGCGCCGGTGGGGGTGGTGGGGGAGTTGTACATTGGGGGAGAGGGGCTGGCGCGCGGGTATCTGAACCGGCCGGAGCTGACGGCGGAGAGGTTCGTGCCACACCCGCACGGGGAGGAGGCGGGGGCGAGGCTGTACCGGACGGGGGACGTGGCGCGCTACCGCTCGGACGGCGGGATGGAAGTGGTGGGGCGGATGGATCAGCAGGTGAAGCTGCGCGGCCATCGCATCGAGTTGGGCGAGGTTGAGTCAGCTTTGTGCGGCCACCCGGAAGTGCGCGAGGCGGCCGTCGTCGTTCGCGAGAGGCGTCCGGGCGATCAGCGTCTGGTCGCGTATCTGGTGAGCGGGCGAGACGCTCGCCCCGCCGCTGCGGAGTTGTCCGGCTTCGTGCGCCGGAGTCTGCCGGAGTTCATGGCGCCTTCGAGCTTCGTCTACCTCGACGCCTTGCCGCGTCACCCGAACGGCAAAGTCAACCGCCCCGCCCTGCCCGAATACGACGACACGACGGCGGAAGCAGGGGCCTCAGGCGGGCCGCCGCAGACGCAGTTGGAAGGGGCCATCGCCGACATCTGGAAAGACGTGCTGGGGGTCGCGAAGGTGAGTTTGCGCGACAACTTTTTTGACCTCGGAGGACACTCGCTGCTCCTCGCACAGGTGCATCGCCGGCTGCGCGAGGTCGTCGCGAAAGACATCTCTCTGATCGAGATGTTCAGACACCCGACCGTCGCCGCGTTGGCGGGCTATTTGAACAACGGGCACAACTCTCACTCGGCGCTCGCATCATCAGCCGTACCCGAACCCGCCGTGCGCAGGAGCGAGGAGACAGGCGCGGGCACGGAGGTCGCCATCATCGGGATGACCGGGCGCTTCCCCGGTGCGAAAACAGTCGATGAGTTCTGGCGTAACCTGCGTGATGGGGTCGAGTCGATCACGTTCTTCAGCGATGAGGAGCTTGCGGCGGAAGGGTGCGATCCCGCACTGTTGCGCGACCCGAAGTTCATCCGGGCGGGGGCGACGCTCGACGGCGTCGAACTGTTCGACGCGAAGTTTTTCGGCTTCAGCCCGCGGGAGGCCGAAGTCACCGACCCGCAGCACCGCCTGTTCCTCGAATGCGCGTGGGAGGCGATGGAGAACGCGGGTTACGACCCCGCGAGGTTCGGCGCAGGGGTCGGCGTCTACGCCAGCGCCGGGATGAACACGTACCTGCTCTTCAACCTCGCGGGCCGCCCCGACCTTCTTACGCCACAGTCCGCCTATCAGACCTTCATCGGAAACGATAAGGACTTCCTTACGACGCGTGTCTCTTACAAGCTGAACCTGAAAGGGCCGAGCGTCAACGTCCAGACCGCGTGCTCCAGCTCGCTGGTCGCCGTCCATCTCGCCTGCCAGAGCTTGTTGAACCGGGAGTGTGACATGGCGCTGGCGGGCGGGGTGGCCGTCAAGGTGCCCGCGAAGGCCGGCTATCTGCACGACGAGCAGGGAATCGATTCGCCCGACGGGCATTGCCGTGCTTTCGACGCGAAGGCCGCCGGGACGGTGTTCGGCAGCGGCGTGGGCGTCGTCGTTCTGAAGCGGCTTGCGGACGCCTTGAGTGACGGCGATTACATCCACGCCGTCATCAAAGGCAGCGCCGTCAATAACGACGGCTCGAATAAAATCAGCTATACCGCGCCGAGCGAAGCCGGCCAAGCCGAGGTCATCTCGATGGCCCTCGCGGCCGCCGGGGTCGAGCCGGAAACCATCGGTTACGTCGAGACACACGGCACCGGCACACACCTCGGCGACCCCATCGAAATCGCCGCCCTGACGAAAGCCTTCGGCAGTGGCGCACAGAAAAAGGGATACTGCGCCGTCGGGTCGGTCAAGACAAACATCGGCCATCTGGACACGGCCGCAGGCGTCGCCGGATTGATTAAGGCCGTGCTCGCGTTGAAAAACCGGGAGCTGCCACCGCTACTACACTTCGAGCAGCCGAACCCGCAGATCGATTTCGCGGGCGGCCCCTTCTACGTCAACGAACAGACGCGCGCGTGGGAGCAAGGCCCCGGCCCGCGCAGGGCCGGCGTGAGTTCCTTCGGCATCGGCGGCACGAACGCCCACGTCATTCTCGAAGAGGCTCCGGCCCCGGCCACGGCGGGGGCGGCGAGGCCGTGGCAGTTGTTGACTGTCTCGGCGAAGACCGAGCCGGCGCTGGAATTAGCCGCCGACGCCCTCGCCGCACATTTAAAAAATGACCCGGACGCCAGTCTGCCAGACGTGGCCTACACCTTACACGTGGGCCGCCAGTCGTTCGAGCATCGTCGCCTCGTCGTCTGCCGTGATGCGCGCGAGGCCGTCGCTTCCATCGAGCGCATGGAGGCGAAGCGGGTCTTCACGGGACACGAGGAATCGGCTTCGCGCCCGGTGGCCTTCCTCTTCCCCGGACAGGGCACGCAGCACGTCGGGATGGCGCGCGAGCTTTATCAAACTGAGCCGAGCTTCCGGCGGACGGTGGATGAGTGCTCGGAGTTGCTGAGGCCGCGCCTCGGTCTCGACCTGCGCGCGATCCTCTACCCGTCAGACGACGCGGCGGCGGCGGAGCGTCAACTCGAACAGACACGGCTGGCACAGCCGGCGCTCTTCGTCGTCGAGTATGCCCTTGCGCGTTTGTGGGAGGAGTGGGGCGTGCGGCCCCGCGCGATGCTCGGCCACAGCATCGGCGAATACGTTGCGGCCTGCCTCGCTGGCGTCTTCTCGCTCGAGAACGCCCTGGCGCTGGTCGCGGCCCGAGGGAGGCTGATGCAGAGCATGCCGGCCGGGGCGATGCTGGCCGCCTCGCTCGCGGAAGACGAAGCGCGCGCTCTCCTCAACGAACAACTCTCGCTGGCGGCCGTCAATGGAGCGTCGCAATGCGTCTTCTCCGGTGAGACTCAGGCCGTCGAGCGGCTGGAGGCCGAACTAAACCGACGCGGTCTTGCGTGCAGGCGACTTCACACGTCGCACGCCTTTCACTCCGTGATGATGGAGCCGGTTGCGGAGCGTCTTGCCGATGAGCTGGCGCGTGTGAAGCTGGAACCGCCGCGTCGCGCATATCTCTCAAACCTGACGGGTGACTGGATCACGCCGCGTGAGGCGACCGACCCGAACTACTGGGTCAGACAACTGCGCGAGACGGTGCGCTTCTCCGACGGCCTCGGTAAATTACTTGAAACGCCCGAACAAATCCTGCTCGAAGTCGGCCCCGGTCAGAGCCTCGCGACGCAGACCCGCAGGCACCCGAAGCGACACCCGCAGCAGACCACGGTGTCGTCGTTGCGTCACCCGCACGACTCCGATTCATCGGACGCGGCGCTGTTGCTCACCGCGCTCGGACAAATCTGGCTGGCGGGCGTGCCGGTGGATTGGCCCGCCTACCACACCCACGAACGACGGCGGCGCGTCCCGTTGCCGACTTACCCCTTCGAGCGTCAGCGTTACTGGGTTGATCCCGTGGCGCGCGAAGACGGCGGTGCTCATGAGTCGCTGCGGAAGAGACCGAACCTCTCCGAGTGGTTCTACCTTCCGTGCTGGAAACCCGCCGCGCCCGCGCGCAGCTCCGAGGCGCCGCGTGAGCACGCCCGCCGCCTCGTCCTCATCAACAAGAACTCGTTCTGCACGGCGCTGCTCAGAAGCCTCGAAGAGCAATCCGACGATACCCTCGTCACCGTGCAGGCAGGCGAGCACTTCGCGAAGCACAGCGGGGGAGCATACGTGGTGAACCCGCATCAGCCGGGCGACTATCGACTGTTGCTCGACGAACTCCGGCGCGACGGCAATCTCCCGCATCAGGTTCTGCACCTGTGGAATCTCTCCGCGGCCGATGGGGCGCCGACCTTCGACCAATCTCAAAGCGTGGGCTTCGGGAGTCTGCTCCAACTGGGGAAGGTTCTGGGAGAGATTGACGAGCCGCTGGAAATCGTCGTCGTCTCCAACGGCCTTCAGTGCGTCACCGGCGAAGAGGAACTGCACCCGGAGAAGGCGACGCTGCTCGGCCCTTGCAAAACCATCCCGCAGGAGTATCCGCACCTCACCTGCCGAAGTATCGATGTCGCCATGCCACTTGCGGGGAGTTGGCAGGAACAAAAGCTGTGCGCGCAACTCGTCGCCG
>DASVES010000016.1:0-3821 GCA_036380435.1 Pyrinomonadaceae bacterium
ACTCAAGAGAATGCCGCTCTAAACTTCCCCTCCGCGGCTTCCGCTTCGACCAATTCACGGAGACTCACAATGAAAGCACTGCTGATCGTTCTCCTGCTCACCGGCAGCGCCGCCGCGCAGGAGTTGCCCTCGCGCTGGGACGAGTTGACCGCGGCCGACTGGCCGAAGGCGCAGGAGCGCGCCGCCTACACCTGCGTCCTCCCTATCGGCATCCTCGAAAAGCACGGCCCGCACATGCCCATGGGTTCCGACCTCATTCAAGTCCGCGAGCTATCGGCGCGCGCCGCGAAGCAGGAGTACGCCGTCGTCTTCCCCGACTTCTTCTACGGCCAGATTTACGAGGCGCAACACCAGCCGGGCACTTTCGCGCTGCCGTCGCGCGTCGTGTGGGACTTGCTCGACGCCACGGTCGAAGAGATCGCCCGCAACGGCTTCAAGAAGATCGTCATCGTCAACGGCCACGGCGGCAACCCGCAACTGCTGCGCTACTTCGTTCAGGCGCAGCTCGAACGCCGCCGCGATTACGTCGTCTACTTCTTCGAGCCGGAGTGGGACGCGGAGTTCGACCAGAAGCAGAAGGCGCTGCGGAAGTCCGACCCGGCCACGGACATGCACGCCGGCGAGAATGAGACCTCCGCGCTCCTCTACCTGCGCCCCGACCTCGTCCAAATGAACACCGCCGCGCAGGAGTCCGGCGACGACCAGAAGCGCCTGTCTCTGCCCGGTCTCTACACGGCCATCTGGTGGTACGCGCGCTTCCCCAACCACTACGCCGGCGAGGGCGCGAAGGCCACGCGCGAACTCGGACAGGCGCTCGCCGAACACCGCATCAGCGCCCTCGTCAAAGCCCTGCGCGCCGTCAAAGCCGACGACAAGACACCCGCGATTCAGAAGGAATACTTCGACAAGATCAAGAAGTGAAGAAGTGATGAGTGAAGAAGTGATGAGTGATAAGTGGGCTGTTAGCCGTTAGCCGTTAGCTGTCAGCCGGACAGGCTCAAAGCCGGCGGCGGCGGTATGCCAGAGGCTAATGGCTAAGAGCTAAGAGCTAACCGCCCTTCTTATCACTCATCACTTCTTCACAACGCCCTGCCCTTCGACCACTCTGAGGTAGGCGCCGGCGGGGAGGTTGGAGAGTTTGTCCACGGCGCCGCTGGGCCAGCGTATTTCGAGGGCGTCGATTTTCGTGGCCGCGCCGAGGCCGAGGATTTCGCGCGGGTCGTGTGAGGCGAGGTAACTGCCGCCGCTCGTTTTGAGACGGCTCCGGCGCACGCCGCCCGCCTGCCAGGTGATGTGTGCGCCGACGGCGGCCGGGTTGCTCTTCGTCGAGACGAGTTGGAGGCCGAGCCAGTGGTGACGACTGCCGCCCTCGTTACGCAGCAGGAGGGGGGCCTCGCCGTTGTTGAAAACGATGGCGTCGAGGTCGCCGTCGTTGTCGTAGTCGCCGACGGCCATCCCGCGGGCCGGGAAGCTTCTGGCGAAGACCGCGCCCGACTGCGCGCTCACGTTCCGGTAGCCCTTCCCCGTGTTCTCGAACATGAGGAGCGGCTCTTTGTACTTCACGCGCGCCGACTTCGTCTCGACCATGTCGTCCGGGTGGCCGTTGGCGAGAAGCAGATCGGGGTCGCCGTCGTTGTCGTAGTCGAAGAACTTCAGCCCCCAGCCGCTCAGGAGCTGCGTGACGGGCGCGATCTCGCCCGGCTCGTCGGTGAAGGTCAAATCCTGCTGGTTGTGGTAGAGGCTGAAGAACTCCTGATCGATGTTGGCGACGAAGAGGTCTTGCCACCCGTCGCCGTCGTAATCGCCGGCGTCCACCCCCATCCCCGAGCGCGGCGTCCCGGCCTCGCCGTAGGCCACGCCCGCCCCCAGTCCCGCCTCCTCGAACTTGCCTCGGCCGCGGTTGACGAAGAGGAAGTTGGGCATCGTGTCGTTGGCGACGAACAGATCCATCAGCCCATCGTTGTTCACGTCCGTCGCCACCGCGCCGAACGACTTCCCCGGCGAGTCCGCGATGCCGGATTCTTTGCTCACGTCACTGAACGTCCCGTCGCCGTTGTTGCGGAAAAGGCGGCTCGGCCGCGGCTTGAAGATGCGCGGGATGCAGTAGTAGTTCTGCGTCGCCGTCTTATCGACGCAGAGGCGGTGCTGCGACTTGTCGAAGTGAACGAAGCTGGAGACAAAGAGGTCGAGGCGGCCGTCGGCGTCGTAGTCGAACCAGACGGCGCAGGTTGACCAGCCCGGCACGTCGATGCCGGCCTTCTCCGTCACATTACTGAACGTGCCGTCGCCGTTATTGCGATACAGGATGTCCGGCCCGTAGTTGGCGACGTAGAGGTCTGCGCGTCCGTCGCCGTCGAAGTCGCCGGCGGCCGCGCCCATCCCGAACCGGCCGCCGGCCACGCCGGCCCTCTCCGTCACGTCGGTGAAAGTCCCGTCGCGGTTGTTGCGGTAGAGAGCGTTTTTGAGCGGGACGGCCGGCGTGTAGAAATCCGCCGGGCCGCTGTTGACGAGATAGATGTCGAGCCACCCGTCGTTGTCGTAGTCGAAGAAGGCGCCGCCGGCCCCGACCGTCTCCGGCAGGAAGCGTTCGCGCGAGTGGGCGTTGTTGTGAACCCAACTGATGCCGCTCGCCCGGGCCGGCACCTCGGCGAACGTGACGGCCGCCCTGCCGCCCGCGTTCGTGCTCTGCGCGCGCGCGCCGGGCGACAGGCCCAGAATGAACACGACGGCCAGCGCCGAGATGAGAATCTTGTCTTTCACAAACGTTGTCCGCACTAGCGGGGCGGCGGGGGCGCGCCGTCTTCGCCCGCGTCGTCTTCCGGCCGCGCCTTGCCTTCGTTCTTCAGTCTGGCGACGATACGCATCTCCTCCTGCGCCCGCTCCGGGTTTTTGAGCCGGGCGAAGAGCATGGCGAGATTGTAGTGCGCCTTCGTGTCTTCGGGGCTGAGTTTCACCCCGGCTTCGAGCGCCTGCTGCGCGCGCGGGTAATCTTTCAGCTTCATGTAGGTCGAGCCGAGCGCGACGTGAACGTGGGCGAACGAGGGCGCCAGTTGGATGGACTTCTCGAAGAGTTCAATGGCGCGCGCGTCCTCGTTCTCGCCCTGCGCGATCAGACCCAGATAGTAGAAGGCTTCGGGCGTGCCCGCGCCCTTGCCCGTGCTCCGCTCCAGCCACACGCGGGCTTCGGCGTGCCGCTTCTGCTTGAGCAGCACGTAGCCGAGGTGGAGTTGCCCCGGCGCGTCGTCGGGCCGGAGCGTGAGGAACTGTCGGAAAGATTGTTCGGCCCCGAGAAGGTCTGGCGGCTGGCGGAGCCATGCGGCGCCGAGGGCGAAGTGGTATGACGGCTCGCCGGGCTGGAGTTCGATGGCTTTTTTAAGCGCCGACACGGCCTCGCCCGCAGAGCCTTTTTTCAGATACGCGTCGGCGAGTAAGGCGAGCACGGGGGCCGTGAGCGTTTGCGACTGCTTCAGCTTTTCGACGAAGCCGATGCACTCGTCGAAGCGGCCCTGCGAGTGCAACAGCCAGGCGAGCCGGTGGGCGGCGTCGGCGTTGGACGGTTCGAGGCGCAGCACTTCTCGCAACGACGCGGCCGACTTCTCCGGCTCCCTCTTGAGCAGATAGAGATAGGCCAGATTCATGTACGCGCCCGTCAGGCGGTTGTCGCCGCGGACGGAGCGCGAGAACAGGGCTTCGGCCTCGTCGAGTCTGCCCTGCTTGGCGCGGAGCGCGCCGAGCAGGTTGAGCGCCGCCGCCTCGTTCGGCGCGGAGCGCAGGATTTGATTCAACTGCCGCTCGGCCTCCGCAAGTTGGCCGCCGCCGAT
>DASVES010000017.1:0-14282 GCA_036380435.1 Pyrinomonadaceae bacterium
AACTGCCGGAAAAGCGCGCAATCAAGCAGGCCACCAGCCGCGGCAGGCGCGTCAAACTGCGAAACGTTTCTGGACTGAGACGCGCATCGCCGTCGCCGTCACGGCGCTGGCCGTGACGGCTGTCCTCGGCCTCGCGACCTGCGGCCCGTCGAAGACGCAGCGTGGGCCGAACCCCGTCCTCGACACAGACCTTCAACTCGTGGACGGCGGCACGTTCCGGCTCGCCGAGTACGACGGCCGCGTGTTGGTGCTCAACTTCTGGGCGACGTGGTGCGGGCCGTGCCGCTCGGAGATACCGCATCTGGTCGCGATGAACAAGGAGTACAAGGGGCGCGGCGTGGAGTTCGTCGGCCTCTCGGTCGAGGAGCCGCTGACGACGCGCGAGAAGGTGCGCGACTTCGCCGCCCAGTACAGGATTGACTACCGTCTCGGCTTCTCCCAACGAGCGTGGGCCGCCAGCCTGATGCAGGGCAAGACGAACATCCCCCAGCTCTTCGTCCTGCGCGACGGCCGCGTCCTCAACCGCTTCATCGGCTATAACGACACACGCCCGCAGCAGTTGCGCGACGCCATCGAGGCGGCGCTCAAGGCAAACTGACGACAGACGAACCCGTTGGATACGTCCCCAGCGTTCACGTCATGCAGCCGACCAAACATCACATGCTTTACGTCGAAGACCACCCGACCACGTGGCCAAGTGGATCGAGTTGAAGCCGAGGCCGGAAGCGTCCTCTACTACTCCCGTCATGCCTCGCAGGAACGCAGTTGGAACTTGTCGCCATCACAGAGAGCGGAGAGCCGGCGAAGCCGGCGCCCCACACGCCGCCGATGACAGCGGAAATTGTGGGGGCGACGACTCGTCTGTATCGTGCGGTCGGGTATGAACCGCCCTGGATTGGCTACCTCGCAATTGAAAACGGCGCTTGCGTCGGCACGTGTGGCTTCAAGTCACCGCCGCGGAACAATCGCGTCGAGATCGCCTACTTCACATTTCCCGGACACGAGTCCCGCGGCGTGGCGACACGAATGGCGTCTGAACTCATCCTCCGGGCCTTGAACAAAATGCCTGCCGTGACGGTGGCGGCGCAAACCCTGCCCGAGGAGAATGCCTCAACTTCCGTGTTGAAGAAGCTGCGGTTTCGCTTAGTAGGCAGCGTTGAACACCCGGAGGACGGACTGGTGTGGGAGTGGCAGCTAAGCGCCGCTCCCGAGGGATAACACCCCATTGCTCCCGACCACTCGATAGCATGGCTTTCATCATCCCTACTCGCCGAGCAAGTCATGCGCGGCTCTGTCTGTCGTCACGAAAACCCTTGTTTGAAAGGAGCTCCAGCGATGAGCGCAATCAATCCCGAGATGGAATCTTTGAAGACCCGGCTCAAGGCGATGTGGATGACCGGCGATTTCGGTGAGGTCGCCAGGCATATCGCAACGGGTGCGGAAGAGTTTATCGCCCGTCTGGCGCTGGAGCCGGGCACGCGCGTGCTCGACGTGGGTTGCGGCAGCGGCAATCTGTCGATACCGGCGGCGCGGGCGGGCGCAATCGTCACCGGCGTTGACATCGCCACGAATCTGCTCGAACAGGCGCGCGCCCGTGCCGCATCCGAAAGCCTGACGATTCAGTTTGACGAAGGCGACGCGGAGTCGCTGCCGTATGCGGACGCGGCCTTTGACGTGGTCGTGAGTATGTTCGGAGCGATGTTCGCGCCACGCCCCGAACTGGTGGCGGCTGAACTGGTGCGCGTCTGCCGAAGCGGCGGACGCATTGCGATGGCGAATTGGACGCCCGACGGATTCATCGGTCAGATGTTCAAGCTCACCGGCAAATATGTGCCGCCGCCCGCCGCGATGCCGCCGCCCGTCAAGTGGGGCGACGAGGAAACCGTGCGCGAACGACTGCGTGACGGAATTGCGGATTTACAATTGACGCGGCGGATGTGTCCGTTCGAATACCCGTTTCCGCCGGCCGAGGTGGTTGAGTCGTTCCGCATGTATTACGGCCCGACGCGGCGCGCGTTCGAGGCGCTCGACAGCGAAGGGCAGGCTGCGCTGCGAAACGATCTGGAGCGGCTGTGGGCGGAGCATAATCAAGCAACCGACGGCACGACGTATGGTGAAGGAGAGTACCTCGAAGTTATCGCCACGAGAAACTAAAGGTCAGTAACATTTACCGGATCGGGTAACGCCGCAAGCTCGGAAACGGATGATGATGAAGACGGTGCTCAAAGCTAGTGTGTTCTGCTGGGGCATCGTCGTGGCGTTCTGTTTCTTTTTCCTCATTCCGTTTGAAGCAATGGGGCCGGTCGCGGCGGCGGCCGTCTCTATGTCGCTGGGTGGCGGCGCTCTGCTCTGGTTGGGACGCTACGTATATCGTCTTCACAAAAAAGAAGGCTTTGATGTCGGCGAGTTTATGTTGGCCCACCACGGCTTCTGGAAGCTGTTTTTGGGCGTGGTCGGGCTGGCGTTATTTTTGATCGGCGGCTTCTGGTTTCTCGCCCCGCGGGAGACCGAACGGCGACTCGAAGAAGGGGCGATGCCGGTCGCCGCATTTCTGGTCCTGCTGTTTTGGTTTTCGCTGATCTTTACGTTCCTCGGGTTCTCCCTTGTGTGCTTCGCCGAATCGGCCGCTTATCTGCGGATAAAAGCTTTCAAATCGGGGGCAGGTGGTTTCGCCACCTCCGCATTTTTCCTGGCGCTGGCGACGCTTTTTTGCTCGCTGTTTCTGGAGGTGATTAACGATAATTTTCTGAGGCTGTCCGGCGCGACTCAAAACCTGATTCTCTGTTTGTTCGCGCTCTCCGTAACCGTCGGCGGGCTTCTCGTCGGGGGGTTTAAGGATTTGGAAAAATTGTTGCCCGAAGAAGAGCTGAAGAGGCGCGTTTAAAATCGGCGGGTATGAAAAATCATGGAGTGCTCAGCAAATGGCTAAGGCACGACGATCAGAAAGACTTGTTCGAGGTTCTTGTCGCCAGCGCCATGAACGTAGTTTTCCTCGCTCTGAGCTTATTGCTGCTCTGGCCTCTGGGCAGACCGTTGCTGGCGTTTCGACTGGCGAAGGGGTACGGCGTCTTGTGGGGTCTCACTTGTGTGGCGGCCTTGCTGGGCAATCGAGTTCAAGAATTCTTTCGAGTGAATATCTATGATCGCTCCAACGCTTATGTAATCTCGAATCTTGCCGTCAGTTGCTTTCTGCAAGTGGGCTGGTCGGCCTTCGCCGCGCTCTCCGTCAATCACTTCGTTTCAGGCGCGCCCGTCTGGATGACGGTGACTCTGTACCTCGTCGGGGTGCTTTCGTGTCTCGTCGCTTTCTTCGCGGTGTCTTCGTTCTATCAAGGGCACATCTACAAACTGGTCAGCCTGCCTCTGGCGTTGCTCAGCTTCATCGTGTTCGGCGTATGGCCTGCCGGCGGCCGCTTGATGTATGGATGGTTCTTTGAACTTTTTTGAGAAGCCGAACGGTCCGTGCGAGAGGACACACCTGCGCCTCCAATACTGCAACGGCCTAACAACGGCATGCACTCGACGCCTCGCCACGGAATCTTTCATCAACGTCGAATTGGGGCGCGGTTGATGTCCGGCGTTAGCCTGCCGACGCGAATACTTAAAAGATCAGTTAAATCCATCAGAACTGATATTATCTGAGGCGAATTTTAGAACTCTCTCTTCTGAATGCAGCACCATCTGTAGTAAACGTCCCTCGCAAAGGAACAAACTTTATGGAAATTGAAAATGAAATAAAACCTGAAAGAACCGTAAAGTTTTCTTTGTCGAAGCGGCCTTTGATTTTCTTTCTGGTGTTGTCGGCGCTTATTGGTTGCGCCGTTCTTCGCTCAAGCATCTCGACGCGGTTGGACGGCTTGACACTGGATGAGGCTTATCATATCGGCGCGGGTGTGGCTTATGTTCGGACCGGCGATTTTCGGCTCAATCCCGAACATCCGCCGCTCGTCAAGTTATGGACGGGGGCTTTTGTGTCCGATGGTTATCAACTTTCTCCTTATCGCAAACTTCAGGACAAGAACGACGAGCGCAATTTTGTCGAAGAAGATGTTTATCTCAAGAATAACCCTGATGTGATTCAAAGCCGTTCGCGGACGGCGATGTTTGCTTTGAACAGTTTGCTGTTATGTTTGTTCGCCTTGTCGGCGCGGCGCATGTTCGGAGACATTATTGCCTTAGCCGCTACCGCTTTTTTGGTGATCGACCCGACGACTGCCGCTCATCTTCCGGTGGTGATGACAGATTTGCCCGTCGCACTTCTTTCAACGACGGCCGTCTTGCTGGCAGTTGCGGCGTTTCGCTCCTGGCGCGCGGTCGAGTTGATTTTTGCCGCGGTCGCTCTCGGATTAGCTTTGAGCGCGAAACACTCGGGCGTCATCACAATGGCGGCAATCGCAATTATCGGAATCGTGATGGCGATTTTTTGGACGAAGGAGACGATGCCTGTCGTTCGCCTGCGTCGTGTCGGATTAGTGGCAGCGGTTTTAACGGGCGCGATGATTGTCTTGTGGAGTTTTTATCTGTTCCGCTTTAGCGAAAGTTCGGCAACATCTGAAGAACAATTCAACCGTCCTTTGGCGGAGAAGATCAGCGATGTTAATTCGCCGCGTTACAAAGCCGGATTGAATATGATGGCGCGCGGACATCTGTTCCCACGCGCGTATATCTGGGGAATGGCGGACACGATTCGCGCCGGTGCGGAAGGACGCGCCCGCTCCGTTTTTGCTTTCGGCAACCGTTACAAGAAAGCGCCTCTCTATTTTTTTCCCGGTGTGATTGCCGTCAAACTCCCGCTCGGTTTACTGCTTCTGACCTCAATCGGCGCGGGTTTACTGATTGCCCGCAATATTCCGCGGGAATTTATCGCGCCCCTGTTTGGTGTGATTGGTTTAGCCGTGCTTTTTTTGATGGTGCTCGCCACAGGTTCGGCTTACGCGGGAATCAGACACGCGCTTCCGGTCGTCCCACCATTGGCTTTACTGTCATCACTGGCAATTTACAAGGCGGTCGAATCCAAATCTTATCTTTTGCGCGGCGTGGTTACTGCGGCACTTATCGGTGCTTTGCTGTCGGCGATTCCTGTTCTGCGTCCTTGGGAGTATTACAACGAAACTGTCGGCGGCACGCCAAACGCCTATCTTTATTTTAGCGATGAGGGCATTGATATAAGTTTGCGGACTAAGGAATTGGCGAAATATTATAACGAGAACTTGAGAACCGCAGGCGAACTTCCTTACATCCTCTATCCTATCAGGCAAGCGGAAAGGAAAGGTCGGGGACTTGATTGGGTCGGCAAAAATCTCGAACGCGACGCGGAAAAACTTGACAGCGAATCGCTCAGCGGCACGATCATTATGGGGGCGAGGCAAGTCCGCGGCAAACCCGCTTTCCGGGAAGCGACTCCGATAGCGCGTTTTGGAAACTTGTTCGTCTTTCGCGGCACGTTTTATGACCCTGACACAAAGGTGTTAAGGCTTACCAATCGTGCCAATAACAAAATTTATTCCGCCGAGCCGGACATCGAAGGGGCAATAAAACTGCTGTCCGAAGCCGTTGCACTTGACCCGAAGAAGTATCACCTCGCTGTGGAACTCGGAAATCAGTATCTCACTGTCGGCAAGCGCGAAGAAGCACTGCGGGCTTACCACATTGCCAAAGAAAACGCCCCGCCAGCCGACGACATCAGCGAATTGCTCACTCGCCAAATTGAGCGCGTGAAAACCGAACCGCTTGAACAGATTTCACCGGTGCGTAATCCAAAGATTGAATAATAAAAAAAGTCAGAAGGGCGACGGGAGCACTCCCGTCGCCCTTCTGACTTTCATATTTACCGTCCGCGCCGTTGCAGGGACGGGCAGACTATTCGCACCTACTCGGCCGGGCGCGGGCCGGCGTCGATTCCCTTGACGCTCGCTTGATTGACGACGCGCACCTTCATGTCGCCCGCGACATGCACCTGACAGGAGAGGCGGACGTTTTCGGCCAGCCCCGTCTCCATGGCGAGGCGGTTGCGCTCGGCGTCACCCATCTCGCCCGCGTCGCCTTCAATCACTTCGACGCGGCAGGTCGTACATTTGGCGTTGCCGCCGCAGCGGTGCAGGATGTCAACGCCACCGTCTTCGAGCGCGAGCACGAGCTTGCGCCCCACTTCGGCGTCGAGCGTGCGCTCGTCGGTCGCCGTCACGGCTTCAATCCTGGGCATCCCTTTAGTTCTCCTCTGAAAGTTGTCGGGCCGTGAAAGCTCGCCAAGCCCGGCGGGGTGAGTTTCGCGACGCGAACGGCCCCGAAGCGCGCCCTGCTCGGCGCGCTTCGGAGTCGCCTCGGTCTTAACGGACGAACCGCCCGCGTGCTTAGGCCGTGAACGAGGTGCCGCAGCCGCAGCCGCCCGTGGCGTTCGGGTTGGTGAAGGTGAACCCGCTGCCCATCATGCCCGTCACGTAATCGATCTTGACGTTGTTCAGGTACTGCGCGCTGAACATGTCCACGAAGAGACGCACGCCGCCCGTCTCCGTGATGTGGTCGCCCTCGCGCGAAGCCTCCTCGATGTTCAGGCTGTACTGGAAGCCCGAGCAGCCGCCCGGCACCACGCGAACGCGCAGTCCCGCCGTTTCGGGGAGACCCTCCTCGCTCGACATGAACTTCTTCACCTCTTCCACCGCCGCCCCCGTCAGTTCAAGCGCGAATGTCGGAACAGTTGTTGCCACCATGATTCTCTCTCCTCCTAAATAATTCGGTCGTTTGATTGCCGTCCTGTCAGTTTAGATGCAGGACTTCGGTTAATTGAATGTTTGCCGCCGCCTTAGCGCGCCTTGCCGAGGATGACCAGCTCAGGTTTCATCGCCTCGATGGAGACGTAGCGCGCCACCTCCTCGGCCACGCGCCGGAACGCCGCGGCCTGCGGCGAATCGGGAGCGCCGACGACGACGGGCACCCCGCGGTCGCCGCCCTCGCGCACGTCCATCCCCATCGGCACTTCGCCCAAAAACGGCACGCCGTACTGCTCGGCCAGACGGCGCCCGCCGCCCTCGCCGAAGATGTTATAACGCTTCCCCGTGTCCGGCGCGACGAAGTAGCTCATGTTCTCCACGACGCCGAGCACGGGCACATGCACCGTCTCGAACATCCTGAGCGCCCGACGCACGTCCGAGAGCGCGACCTCCTGCGGCGTCGTCACCAGCACCGCCCCCTGCACGGGGACGAGCTGCGCCAGCGACAGTTGCACGTCGCCGGTGCCGGGCGGCATGTCCACGATCAGGTAATCAAGCTCGCCCCACTTCACGTCCTGCAAGAACTGCTTCACCAGCCCGTGCAAAATCGGCCCGCGCACGATCATCGGCTCATCGCCCGGCTTGAGCACGGCCATCGACATCATCCGCACGCCGTGGGCCTCGATGGGGACTAATTTGTTCACGTCGATGACGGGCCGCATCTCGCCCGCGCCGAGCATCTGCGGCACGTTCGGCCCGTACACGTCGGCGTCCATCAGTCCGACGCGGGCGCCGTCCCGCGCGAGACTCACGGCGAGGTTGACGGCCACCGTCGATTTGCCCACGCCGCCCTTCCCCGAAGAGACGGCGATGATATTTCTCACGCCCTCGACCACGACCTTGTCGCCCAGACCCCGACCTTTGGGAACCTCCGCGTCCATCGTCACGTCCACACTGCTGACGCCCGGCAGCGCCGCGACGACCGCGCGCGCCTCGCCTTCCAACTGCTCACGCACCGGGCACGCCGGCGTCGTCAGCACGATGCGGAAGCTGACGCGGCCGCCCTCGATCTTCAAATCCTTGACGAAGCCAAGGCGCACGATGTCCTTGTGCAGGTCCGGGTCTTTGACCTGCGCCAGCGCGCCATAAACATCGGCCTCGGTGATGTGTGCCATATCAGTCATGGTGATAAGTGATGAGTGATAAGTGATAAGAAAGACCGGAAGCTGTTAGCTCTTAGCTGTTAGCTAATCGCTAAGAGCTAACAGCTTCTTATCACTTATCACTCATCACTTATCACCCCTCTTTGGTCTCAGAACCCTGTACGCGCAATGTGTCGCGCCGCCCGCGATGCGCGACTCGCGGAAGACTTCCGCGGCGAGCAGATCGCGATAGACGATCAACTCCTGATCGCAGAGCTGTCGATACTCACGCGCTACCTCGGCCTGCGGGCAGTTCCACTCCGTCAGCAGATAGGAGCCGTCTTCGAGCCGCTCGGCCTCGGCCTCGTAGCCCATCTCGCCGAGCAGTTCGGTCAGACGCCGCACGCGCGCGTCGAAATTCAGTCCTTCGAGTTGCGGCCTGAGCGACCCCACGGTCTCGCTCGCGCAGCCGCAGAAGACGGCGTTCAGCCCGCGCTCACCCCACACCTCGCCCACCTGCCTGAGCACCGCCTTCGCGAACAAATCGTAGCGCCGCGGAAAAAGCTCACCGGCCTTGTCCGTCAGACGGAAGACGTGCGCGGGCCGGCCGCGGTCGCCGCGCTCGGGCGCGTGCTCGACGTAGCCCTCGCGCTCCAGCACGTCCAGATGTTTTCTCACACACTGCTTGGAGACACCGAGCGCCGCCGCCAACTCGTCCGCGCCCACACGCCCGCGGGCGCGCAACTGATGCACGATCTCCTCCCGCGAGGCCCCCAGCCCATGTCTCAAGTTAGCGACCATACTCGAATTTCCATGCTACTTTCACACACATCTTTTGTCAAACTGCCGGTTGTTTAAATCATTTTACCTGAGGAAATCTGGCCTTTTCATAGGTAAGATGAGCAAGGATCAGAACAAGCATGTGCTTTACAAGATGCTGTGCTACATCGTCTGTTGCGTTATACAATCGAGGTATGAAAGAGATATTTAGATGGGTCATCAAGGTGTCCGTGGTGCTCCTACTAGCCTTTCTCCTACTGGTAATATTCTTCCCCCTGCTCGCAGGCGAAGAGTTCTTCCCGAGATAAATTTTATGCATCTGAACACGCCGTACAATTTCTAATCTTTAACAACTTAATTCGGACGGACTTGACACGCGCGCCCCGTCTCGCCGATACATACACACATCCCCGGACAAGAGCGCGAACGGGCGGCGCGAGGCCGCGGCCGTCCCCGATGAGTCGCGAGAGACCTTCGGCATCCGAAACTACATGCAGACCAAACGACACGTAACCACGCACATCCCTCGCGCGCAGAAGACGCGGCGGCGGCGGAAGGCCACGACGCTTCTCCTTCTGTCGCTCACGCTCCAGCCCGCGCAGGCGTTGTCGCAGGGAGCGGCGCGGCGAACGCCGCCGTCGCGTCCCGTCTCGGCCGACGTGCGCCCGGCCCCGGCCGACGTGAGCGCCGGCAGCGTCGGCGTCCCCTTCGCAACCCTTCTGGCGCTCGTGCGCGCGGAGGACGAGCGGCGCTGGGACGAGTCGGAGTTCGCGCCCCTGCTCTCCGACAAGCGCGCGGCCGTCCGCCGGCGCGCGGCACTTGCCGCCGGCCGCATCGGCAACGAGGGCGCGGTTGCGCGGTTGACGACTCTCCTGCGCGCCGACGCCGACGAAGGCGTGCGCGCAACCGCCGCCTTCGCCCTCGGCGAGATCGAGTCGGACGCCGCGGCGGACGTGCTCATCGCGTCGCTGCGCACGGGCAAGTCTGTCGCGGAGCGTGCGCGCGCGTTTGAGGCGCTGGGTAAGATCGCCGCCGCGCTGCCCGCCACACAGGAGGAGCGGCGCAAGTCGCTCGGCGAGGCCATCCTCGCCGCCCTCGCGGCCGAACAAAAAGGCGCGCGTTCTAACAACGCGCTCGTCCTCGCGGGACTGACGGCCGTGCTGCGCGCCCGCCCGGCCGGCGCGGGCGAAGCGGTCGCGCCCTTCCTCTCCTCGGCGGACGCGCGCGTGCGCGCCGACGCGGCTAACACGCTCTCGCGTCTGCGCGCGAAGACGGCCGCCGCGAAACTCCGCGAGCTGTTGACAGGCGACCCCGACGCCGTCGTGCGCTCCAACGCCGCGCGCGCCCTCGGCGCGGCCGAGGATGTCGCGTCGCTCGACGCACTGGCCGCGCGCGCCGCCGCCGACACAGACCAGCGCGTCCGCATCAGCGCCGTCCGCGCGCTCGCGCAACTGAAGGACGCGCGAGCCGTCGAGCCGCTCGTCAAACGCGCGGAGACGCTGTTCGCGCCCTACCGTGCGGCGAAGACGAGCGCGGAGACGCGCCCGCCCGAGACGAATGAGTTGCTGGAGATCGCCGCCGCGCTCGGTCGCCTACTCCCGCCGGCGGGCAACGAGCGCGCGCTCACATGGCTCCGGCAGTTTCGGGAGGCCGAGAACTTTTCGGCGCCCGAGGTCGAGGTGGCCCTCGCGCACGTCCTCTCGACGCAATACCTGCGCGAGCCGCCGCTCGACGCGCTCGCCGGCGTCCTCGGCGGCAAGGCGCCGCGCGGCCGTGCGGCGTCGCTCAAGTCGTGGCAGAGTTATTCGGCTGTGGCGCAGGGGCTGGCCGAGATCGCTTCGGCGTCGAGCGCGGCGGGCGGCAACTCCGCCGTCAGTCTTAAGGCCGACGCTCAGATGCTTCTGCTCGCGCTCCTCGGCGACCCGGCCACGCCCGCGCTCGCCGTCCCCGATGTGCTGCGCGCCCTCGCCGCCTTCAAGTCCGCCAACCACGCCGAGACGCTGCGCGCCAAACTCACAGACGACGACGTGATCGTGCGCGCCACGGCCGCTGACCTCCTCGGCGAACTCGACCCCGACCCCACGAGCGCACGCGCACTCGCCGCCGCCCTGCCCCGCGCGCTCTCCGACAAGTTGAACGACGCGGCGCTCTCCATCGTCGGCGCGCTCGCCCGTCAGAAGACGAACGAGTCGGCCGAAGCCATCAGGACGGCGCTGGCCGTGCCCGACTACGTCGTGCGCCGTCGCGCCGCCGCGCTCCTCAAAGAAATGGGACGCGGCGGAAGCGCGGCAGAGAGCGCCGACACGGTCGCCACGCAGTTCAAGGAGGCTGACTACCGGCGCGCGCTCGGCCGCACGGGTCGCAGCGTGCGCGCACGCGTCCTCACCGACAAGGGCGCGTTCACGATGGAGCTGCTGCCGGACGAGGCGCCGATGAACGTGGACAACTTCGTCGAACTCGCGCGCCGCGGCTACTTCAACGGGGTCATGTTCCACCGCGTCGTCCCGAACTTCGTCGTGCAGGGCGGCGACCCGCGCGGCGACGGCAACGGCGGCCCCGGCTATCAGATTCGCTGCGAGGTCAACGCCGTCCCCTACGGCCGCGGCGCCGTCGGCATGGCGCTCTCGGGCAAAGACACGGGCGGCTCGCAGTGGTTCGTCACGCACGCGCCGCAGCCGCACCTCGACGGCGGCTACACCGTCTTCGGCCGCGTCGTCGAAGGCATGGACGTGGTTGACCGCACCGCGCGCGGCGACCGCATCACGGGCGTCACGGTGATTGAAGGGAAGCCGCCGGCGACCGGCACTGAGCGGCCGACCGGGCGGAAGGCCAAGCCATAAGACCAAGACTTGGGGGGATTCCAGCGACGGGGCGGTAAACGTGTTGAGTCCCAAACGAATATCCGTGTCCTGCTTCTTCTGCGCGACGATGCTCGCCATCGTCTGCGCCGCGCGAGGAGCGACGTGTCTCGCGCAGGCTGCCGCGCGGCCGACGCCGACGCCGAAACCATCATCGACGCCGCGACCGACGCCGACGCCCGCCCCGCGCACGCTCTACCGCATCAGCCTCGCCATCGACTTCGACCGCCGAACCTACGAGGGCACCGAGCGCGTGCGCTGGGTCAATGCCGACGACCGCCCGGCCTCCGTCCTCTTCTTCCACCTCTACCCGAACCTGCGCGCCGACGAACCGCAGCCGCAGACGCGCGCGATGATGCCGACGACCACGATGACCGCCCCGGCCGCCGCCGCGAAGCCGCCCGCGCCGAACGCTTCGGCGGATGACGCGTCTTCGCCGCCCGCATCCGACGAGCCGGGTCTCGAAGTTATGGCCGTGCGCGCCGCCCTGCCCTCGGGGCAGCCGCTCGTCTTCACGCTCGACGAAGCGCGTGTCACGTTGCGCGTGCAGTTGCGCGAAGCGGTGGCGGCCGGCGGCGTGGCGGAGATTGAAATCAAGTTTCGGGGCAGTGTCCCAGAGATCGACGCGGATGAGACGAGCCTCACCGCGCACCTCATGCAGCAGGTCGGGGCCGCGCTTCAGGACACGCGCGAGCAGAGGCGCGCGCGCGACATCAACTTCCACTCGCGCGGCGTAATGCTTCTGGGCAGCTTCCACCCCGTCCTCGCCGCGCGGTCGGGCGGCGACTGGCGGCGCGAAGTCGAGCCGACACTCGCCGCCATCGCCCACGCCGACGCGGCCGACTACGAGGTCGAAATCGTCGCGTCCGCCGACGTGGCGCTCTACACTTCCGGCAGCGACTCCATCGACGCGGAGACGAGCCGTCAGCGCAGCCGACGCTTCACAGGCGAGGGGCTGCGCGGCTTCGCCGTGGTGGCGGGGCGCGCCCTGCGTTCACAGGAGCGCGAGTCGGCGGGCGTGCGCGTGCGCGCCGTCTACGCGCCGGAGCACGAGCGCACGGCCCGTCGCGTGCTCGACGTGTCGGCGGAGGCGGTGCGGGTGTTTGCGGCGCGCTTCGGGCCGCTCCCCTTCAAGTCGTTTACGGTCGCCGAAGCGCCGCTCGTCGCCGGGATGGGCAGCGCCGAGTTCTCGGGACTGTCGGCCATCGCCAGCGCCTTCTACGCCGACTTCGACTCGCCGGCCATGCGCCGCCTGCCCGAGGTCGTGCGCGAGCAGCGGGCGAGCGTGGAGGACAGTCTGGAGTTCGCCGCGGCGCACATGGCCGCGCACCAGTGGTGGGGGGCGGCCGTGGGCAGCGACGCCGCGCGCGAGCCGGTGGTTGACGAGGCGCTCGCCAACTGGTCGGCGCTTCTCTACTATCAGGACGCCCGCGGCGCGGAGCCGGCGCGCGTTGCCTCGGACGAACAGTTGCGCGGCGTCTACGAGGTCTACCGCACGTTCGGCGGAGAGGACATGCCGGCCAACCGCCCCGCGCGCGATTACCGCAACTCGTTCCAGTATGCGGCCGTCGTCTCCGCGAAGGGCGCGCTCATGATCGAAGCGCTCCGGCCGCTCTTGGGCGAGCGGCGCTTCTTCGAGGCGCTGCGCGGCTACTACGAGAAGCACCGGCTCGGCGTCGCCACGCTCGACGATCTTCAGGAGGCGCTCGCGCTCGGCGTCAACACGCAGCAGCGACGACTGGTCGCGCGTCTCTTCGAGCGCTGGCTCACCGAGCGCCACGGCGACGAAGACATCGCGCCGCCCAACCCGCAGTTGGCCTCCGCCCTCGGCATCTCCCTCGAACCCGGCGCGGCCAAAGACCGCAACGCCTTCTCGCGCTTCGGCCGCTTCTTCTGGCGGCGCATGACGCGCATCCGCTAAATCAATTTGCCGCAATTGCCGGGGGACAGTACCGCTCGCGGTACTGTTTCGGCACCCTCAACCGCAACCCGCTTTAGAGATCGGGGTGCGCCATGAAGACATGCGCGGACAGGCGCTTGTTCGTACCGGGGAGGTGGAGGCGGCGTTTGAGGACGAAGTCGAAGAGCAGCGGGTTGAAGCCGTAAATCTCGCGCAGGAGGGGGCGGTCGTCCTCGTCGATGTAGCCGGCGCGCGCGAGCGGCCTCGTCCTGATGAGCAGGTTGATGGCGGGCAGCGGGTAGTCGCTGCCGTTGACGAGGCGCGCTTGCAGGTCTTCTCTTTCGATGACGGTCGAGAGCGACGCGCCGATGCGGTTGAACTGCGTCATCGCGGAGATGTCGCCGAAGACGAGGCCGTCGTAGCGACGGTCGTCCATCAGACGCATGAAGAGATCGAAGTTGTGCGTGCGCTTCCCCGTCGGGTCGTCCAGGTCCTCGTTGTAGCCGAGTCCCGCGCAGTGCGCGACGATGCACTTGACGCCGTGATCGAGCGGCCGGCGCAACAGCAGCGGGTTGCCGAGGCGCTGATCCTCTTCCGCCTCGACGGCCTTCTCTTCGCCGCCGTGGCTCAGGAGCACCACCCCCAACTCCCTCATCTTCCGGTAAAACGGATCACACCGCTCGTCGGACGGGTCGATGCCCATCGCGTTCGGCAGCCACTTGACCATTGAAGCGCCGCGGCCGGCCCACTTCTCAAGCTCCTCGACCGCGTCCGCGCGATAGGGGTTGACGGAGATGACCGGCTCGAACAGTTGCGGGTGCGCGGCGGCGAGTGAGAAGACGTATTCGTTGGGGACGTAGAACTCCGTCTTCTCCAGATTCACCGTCCCGTCGCG
>DASVES010000018.1:0-10437 GCA_036380435.1 Pyrinomonadaceae bacterium
AGCAGACCCGCTCGCTACCGCTCGCGGTACTGTTAGCAAATCGCTCGCTTCGTCGGTAATCAAGGAACGCAACGGTCAACGCGGGATGTGAGCAGGTTGAAGCCGGTGAGTCGTTTGCCCGCGGGGTCGAGAGCGATGTCCAGGCCGAGCTTACCGCGGTCGCAGTTGAGCCTGACGAGGGTGTCGCGTTTGCCGTCGCCGGCGAGCGTCTCACCCACCTTGCAGGCGCCCCACTGCGAGGCCGCGCCGATTTGTTTCCGCATCCGCTCCACGTCGAACCCCGTCCCGGCCAACGACTCGGCCGTCTTCTGATCCCACGCGCTCATCAGTCGCATCACCGACTCGACCGCCTTCGTCACCTCCTCGCTCGGCGGGAAGGTTGACTGGACGCCGATTAGCTGAACGCGTGGCTGACTGGTCGGCGCCAGCGTAATGAAAACGTCGAGCCAGCCGCGCTCGCAAGTCATCCGCCAGCGCCCACGCAGCGCGTTCTCGGCGTCGATTGACGTGGCCGGGCGGCACGCCCCGTGCTTCGCGCTCAACTCTTTCAGGCGCGCGGCGCGGCGCTCGGCGGTTTCGTCCATCAAGAGGTTGTCGGCCGTGATGCGCGAGGCGAGGGCGTCGTCCCACTTCGTGATGAGTTGCGTGACATCCTTTTGCGCGGACAGCAGCGCGGGCGAGGCTTGCGCGACGCGCGGCAGCAGCGCGCCCGTCTTGTGGAGCGCGGCAATCGCTTCGTTGAAGACAGCGCCGAAGCCGCCGTAGGTCAGGTTGCTCATGGCGATGAGGCCGACGCCGTGCTCGGGCAGCCAGCGCATGAGCGAGCCGTAGCCGGGCAGTCCGCCGCCGTGGCCGACGACGTGTGCGAAGCGGCAGTCCTGAGAAGCGCCGAGGCCGTAGCCGTAGGCCGCGACGCCCAACTGGAGCGGCGCGTCCACCGTGCCGCGGAAGGCGCTCGCCGGCTGAGCGCGCCACGCCTGCTGCATCTCACGCGCGCTGCTGCGCCGCACCGGCCCGCGCTCCGACTCGTCGCGCGCGGGGAAGGCCGCCATGAGGAACGAGACGTAGCGGGCGAGGTCGCGCGCGGAAGTCCACAGGCCACCCATCGCGCCGAACGAGCCGTGCGCGAGAATCGGCTCCTCCTTCCAGGCGTTGTCCTCCCAACGATATCCCTTCGTGACGTGCTCGCGCGCCACTTCCCTTTCCTCGAAGGCGCTGGCGCGCATGCCCAACGGCAGCAGAATCTGCTCGCGGACGTAATCGGCATAAGGCTTGCGCGCGGCGCTCTCGACGACGCGGCCGAGGATGGCGAAGCCGTAGTTCGAGTACTCGTAAGCGGTGCCGGGCGCGGTCGAGAAAGGGATGCCGGCGCGCATCCACGCGTCCATCGTCTCGTTCGTCTGCGCGAGCTGGCGGTCGCCCCAGGGGTTGTCTTCGGGGAAGCCCTCGGAGTGTGTGAGCAGGTGTCGGATGGTGAGCGCGGGCGAGTCCTTTGTCGGGTACGGGAGGCCGGCGAGCGCGCTCACGTAATTAGACACGGGGTCGTCGAGCGAGAGCTTGCCCTCGTCGCGCAGCTTGAGGATGGCCATCGCCGTGAAGCTCTTCGACATCGACGCGATGCGGAAGACCGTGTCGGGCGTGACGGGCGCGCGCCCCTGCGTGTCGCGCACCCCGGCGGTCTTCACCCACGCCAACTCGCCGTCGATGATGATGCCCATGACGGCGCCGGGCATGTGCCGCCGCTCAACATAGCTCGTAAAGATGCGCTCGATCTCCGGGAACGCCGCGGCCAGCTTGCGTGCGCGCTCGGGGTCGGCGAAGCGCGGCGGCGGGAGTTGTCCGTCGGAGAACCGCTGCTGCTGTTGTGTGAGTGCGCCGCTTCCAGTCTGGAATGCGAAGCACGGGACGCCGAGCTGGGCGACTAATAGTGAAGTGACTAAGACGTTAACGAACTTGAATCGGCGCTGCATCTGAAGCCTCCGGTAATCGAGGAAATAATTAACATGGATGGACAGGATGGATAGGATGAAAGATTTCACATCTCAAGTCTGAAATCTCAAATCTGAAATCTCAAATCTGAAATTTGAAATTAGTTTTTCCTTCTCCTGCCCATCCTGCTCATCCATGTTAATTCATCACGTGCCAATCTCACCTGTCGTGATTTAGCGCAGGACGTGCCGCAGCGAGCTTTCCAACTCAGGATGGGCGAACTTGTAGCCCGACTCCGTCAGCCGCCGCGGCTCGACGCGCTGGCCTCCGAGCAGGAGCGCGTCGGCCATCTCGCCGAAGGCGAGACGCGCGGCGAAGGCCGGGACGCTTAAGAGCGTGGGACGCCCGAGCACGCCCCCGAGCGTTTTGGTGAACTCGTCGTTCGTGACAGCGCCGGGCGCGACGGCGTTGACCGCCCCGCGCAGGCTCTCGTCCGTAATCGCGTGGCGGATGACGCCGAGCGCGTCCGTGAGGTCGATCCAGCTCCAATACTGTCGGCCGCTGCCGATGCGCCCGCCGGCGCCGAGCTTAAAGGGCGTGAGCATCTTCTGTAGCGCGCCGCCTTCCCGGCTGAGGATGATGCCGAAGCGCAGGTGAACGACGCGCACGCCGGCCTGGCTCGCCGGAAGCGTCGCCTTCTCCCACTCGCGGCAGACTTCACTCAGGAAGTCGTCGCCCGACGCGCTCTCCTCCGTCAGCGTCTCCTCGCCGCGGTTGCCGTAGAATCCGGTGGCCGAGGCGCTGACCAGAACCGAGGGCTTGTGCTCCAGCCTCGCCAGCGTCTCGGCCAGCAGACGCGTCCCCTTCACGCGGCTCTCGCGGATGCGGCTCTTCTTCTCGTCGTCCCAGCGCCCCTCGGCAATCGACTCGCCGGCGAGGTGGACGGCCGCGTCGTGGCCTTCGAGCGCCGCCGCGTCGATGCTGTCCGCCGACGGGTCCCAGCGCGCCGGCCTGACGCCTTCCTCACCCGCCGTCCGTGAGCCGCTGCGCACGAGCGTCGTTACCTCGTGACCTTCCGCGAGGAGCTGCCCCGTGAGCGCGCGCCCGACGAGTCCGTTCGAGCCTGTGACGATAACTTTCATCCGACCTCCTTGAAAACAACTTTCACTTCAGCGCGCGCCCCTCGCCGCCAGCGCCTCGCGCGCCACTTCCCTGTCGTCGAAGTGGGAGACTTCCTTGCCGATGATCTGGTAGTCCTCGTGTCCCTTGCCGGCGATCATCACGAGGTCGCCGCCGCGCGCCTCGGCAACGGCGCGCATGATCGCCTCGCGCCGGTCGGCGATTTTGAGATACGGCTTCGACGTATGGCGCAGGCCCTCTTCGATGTCGGCGAAGATGCGCTCGGGGTCTTCGGTGCGCGGGTTGTCGGAGGTGAGGATGACCACATCACTCAAGCGAGCGGCGGCCTCGCCCATCGGCGCGCGCTTCGAGCGGTCGCGGTCGCCGCCACAGCCGAAGACGGTGACGACACGGCCGCGCGTTACCTCCCGCGCGGTGCGTAGGACGTTGACGAGCGCGTCGTCTGAGTGCGCGTAATCGACGACGACGGCGAAGTCGCCGCCGTGCGGCACCCGCTCGAAGCGCCCCGGCGCTCCGCCGCAGGTCTCGACGGCGCGCGCGACCGTCTCAAACGAGTAGCCGAGCGCGAGGCCCGTGCCGGCGGTGGCGAGAATGTTGTAGACGTGCGGGCGTCCGACGAGCGGCGAGCGCAGAAGCCGCTCGCCCTCGGGCGTGACGAGACGCAGGCTGGTGCCTTCGAGCGAGTGCTCCACATCGCGCGCGGTCACTTCCGCCTCGGTCTTGAGCGCATAGCGGACGACGCGCGCGCCCTCCGCTTCAAGCTCTTGGGCGAGGCGTGCGCCGCGCTCGTCGTCAATGTTGATGACGGAGGCGCGTGGGCGCGAGCCGAGGCGGCCGTCGAAGAGGCGGCGCTTGGCGTCGAAATAGGCGTCCATCGTGATGTGATAGTCGAGGTGGTCGCGGGTGAGGTTGGTGTAGACGGCCGCCGCGTAGTGCAACTCGTCGCAGCGGTGGAGGTCGATGGCCTGCGAGGACGACTCCATGACGGCCAGCCGGCAACCCGCCTCCACGGCGCGGCGCAACAGACGCTGCGTGTCGCTCGCCTCCGGCGTCGTGCGCTCGGCCTTGATTCTCTCGCCGCCGACGCGGTACTCGACCGTGCTCGTCAGCGCCACAGGCTCGCCCGCGGCCTCGCCGACGGCCGCGACCAAGTACGTGGTCGTCGTCTTGCCGTTCGTGCCGGTGATGCCGACGAGGTTCAGCTCGCGCGACGGGTGGCCCTGCACCTCGGCCGCGGCGAGCGCCTGCGCGCGCCTCACGTCCGCGACGCGCATCCACGCCGCGCCCTCGAATCCTTCGGGCCGCTCGCGTTCAGAAATCACGCCGGCCGCGCCCGCCTCCAACACCTGCGGGATGAAACGGTGCGCGTCGAAGCTTTCTCCCGCCACGGCGACGAAGAGGAAGCCCGGCCCCGCCTTGCGCGAGTCGTGCGTCACGTCCGACACGCGCGCCGACTCGTTGCCTTCGAGCTTCGCGACGATGATGCGCGCCACGTCGGCGGCGGTCACGGTTTTTCGTTCTGCCGTCAACGAAAATTTTCTCCAGCAAACAAAAGGTTGAAATTGAGAGCGGGGCGATTATAGAACAGACACACGCGCGGCGGACAGGCTACCGGGGAGACAGCTCCAGATCGACGACGAGCGGCAGGTGATCCGACGCCTGCGTTTGGGGAATCCACGCGCGGCGGGCGCGCAAGGGGCCGCTTCGGTAGAAGACGTAGTCGATGCGCTTGGCGGGCTTGTCGGCGGGGTAGGTCAGGCCGTCGCCGGGGGCGGACGCCGACACCCAGGCGTCGGCGAACTGTTCGAGCATGAACTTGTAGGAGTCGCCGGAAGGCTCGTCGTTAAAATCCCCGACGACGATGAGGGGAGTGTTGATGCCCTTCAGCGCATCGGTTAGCTGGCGGGTCTCGAAGAGGCGGTTGTCGTGGTTCTGGTAGTCGAGATGTGTGGTGACGAAGTTGACGGTCTTCCCGGCGACGCTTACTTCGACGCGGAGAAGGCCGCGGCGCTCGGCCTCGCGCATGTGTCGGAGGCGACGATGGTCTACGGCGAGGATGGGCAGGCGCGAGAGGACGGCGACGCCGTACTGGCCGCCCTGATAGTCGAGGTTGTGCGCGAAGGCGTACTCCATGCCGGTGAGGCGCGCGAGTTCAACCATCTGATCGACACGCTTTGTGCGCTCCACGCCGCGGTCGATTTCCTGTAAGCCGACGAGGTGGGGCCGCTCGCGGCGGATGACTTCGGCGATGCGCGCGAGGTCGTTACGCTTGTCGGCGCCGATGCCGACGTGGACGTTGTAGGACATCACGCGCAGGCGCGTCGCGGCGCCGGGCGTTGCGGGCGACGACAAGGCGAGCGGCTGGAAGACGGGCAGGATGATGAGGATGACACTGACTAAGAGTAATGATGCGCGAGCCACTGTGAAGCTGAGTTGAGTGCGTCGCGGGTTGCGGTTCACCGCGGAGGCGCAGTAGACGCAGAGGGGGCGCAGAGGAAGGCAAAAGGCAAAAGTTAAAAGGGAAAAGTAAGAAAGCCTCTTCACTTTTGCCTTTTGCCTTTTTACTTTTGCCTTCACAAGTCCTCTGCGCCTCTGCGGACTCTGCGTTAATTCTTTGAGGCGCATCGCTGTTCACCTCAAACCTTGATGAAGATTTTCTTCCGGTAAAGAATCGCCATCAACCCGAGCCAGACGAGCACGAAGCAGATGGCGAAGAGGAGCGAGGCGAACTTGGGCGCGGCCCAGGAGGCGAAGAGGTTCTGGTAAATGAGCTGTTGGAGACTGATCTGTTGGCCATCGGCGGCGGACATCTTGATCGTCCCCAGAAGGTCGGCGGCTATCCCGCTGAGGAAGTAAAGGGCGAGCGCGTTGACGCCGAAGATGATGAAGGGGAGCGCCCAGCGCCGGTAGCCCTTGATGTCGATGAGCCAGTAGCAGAAGGCGAGAAACTGGAGCGCCATGCCCGTCGTCAGCAGGACGTAGGAACTCGTCCACAGCGCCTTGTTGACGGGGAACCAGAAGCCCCACGCCCACCCCAACACGATGCAGACCGCGCCCGCGACGAACATCCCGGCGACTTTACCCGCGTGTGTTTCGCGCGAGCGGAGCCACAGCCCCGTGAGCACGCCGGTGAGCGTCGTGGCGAGCGCCGGGATGGTGCTCAGCAGCCCCTCCGGGTCGTAAACTTTCCCCTGACTCCAGATGTGCGGGCCGAAGACCGCGCGGTCGATGTAGGCCGCGAGGTTCCACTCCTTGCTCGCGAGATCGCCCGGCCCGTAGCCGGGCACGGGGATGAGGGTCATCATCAGACAATAGACGACGAGCAGCGCGGCCGTGATGATCGCGAGTGTGCGCCAGTTCGTATTCAGGAAGATGACTGACGCGAAGAGATAGCAGACGGCGATGCGCTGGAGGACACCGGGGATGCGAATGGTCGAGAGTTCAAAAAAGGGGAAGCCGGCGAGGATGATGCCGAGCGCGAAGATGACGGCGGAGCGGCGGAGGATTTTCAGATAGAGGTCGCGCTTCGTGCCTGAGCTTTCGGCGCGGCGGCTGAGCGCGAGGGCGATGGCGACGCCGACGATGAAGAGGAAGAACGGGAAGATAAGGTCGGTCGGCGTCCAGCCGTGCCAGTCGGCGTGGGCGAGCGGCGAGTAGATGGCGCCCCACGTGCCGGGGTTGTTAACGAGGATCATGCCGGCCACCGTGATGCCGCGAAACGCGTCGAGTGACACCAGACGCGTCGCTGCCGTGGCCTTCCCTTCCATCTCGCCGGCTTCAGTGCTCATGTTTCCTCCCTCGCCTCTCCAGCATTAGAGTCCATTGCGAGACCTCTCAGCGCGAGTCACGTTCGCGGCTCGCGCTGGGAGGTTTAGACAGAATTGACAGGACGTACAGGACAAAGAAAGAATTGATGTCAGATTTGAGATTTGAGATTTGAGATTTCAAATCTTCTCATCCTGTCCGTCCTGTTAATCCTGTCCATTCGTTCGCCCGTCCTGCTTCCTCGCCTCGACACGCAGCCCCGCGCCGAGCGCGAAGAGGCCGGGGATGCTCACGGGCAGACGGCCCGTAATCGTCGTCTCGCCAAAGAGGGCGCGCGCGGCCGCCGCCTGTGCGATGTCTTCAATCGCGTAGGTCGTCAGATAGACTCGCGCCTCCGGGAATTGACGAATCAGGTACGGGCTGCCGAAGCCGACGACCGCCAGCGGCTTCTTCAACTCGATCAGGCGGCGCACGAACTCGGCCTGCCTACCGGGCAGCGCCACCGTCCCCTTGCTCGCCGCACGCTTGACGAAGGGCGCGACGACGACCACCTCCGCCTTCGCGGCCTCGGCGACGTAGGCGTCGTACTCGGCATCGGTGGTGCGAGGGTCGGCGCGGTGTACCTTCGCACCACTCACGCGTCTCGTGATCTGCGGGACGAGCGTGCGTCCCTCTTCGGGGTCGTCGTCCGCCGCGACGACGATGAAGAGCGTGCGCGCGCCGCGCGCCGGGTCGAGCGGCAGCAGAGCGCCCTCGTTGCGAAGCAACGTCAGAGACCGCTCGGCCGTCTCCTGCGCCTCGCGCACGCTCTCGGGTCGCTCGACGATGGAGTTGACAGCCGCGAGTTCAACCGTCTTCTTCTCCGACAGCCCCACGCGGAACTTCGCGCGCAGGATGCGTCGGACGGATTCATCCACGCGCGCCTCCGCGACTTCGCCGCGCCGGACGGCCTCCTCGACGGCGTCGATTGCCGCCTTCACGTCCGGCGGATTCAGGAGCACGTCGGCGCCCGCCTTCAGCGCTCGCACGGCCGCCTCGCCGCCGGGGAAGCCTTTCGTGATGGCGCCCATCCCGAGCGAATCGGTGACGATGAGGCCGTCGAACTTTAGCTCGCGGCGCAGCAACTCGGTCGTCATCTTCGGCGAGAGCGTGGCGGGCAAATCGTCGCCCGTCAGGTCGGGGACGGCGACGTGCGCCGTCATCACCGCATCGACGCCGGCCTCGACGGCGGCGCGGAACGGGACGAGTTCGATGCGTTCGAGACGGGCGCGGTCGGCCCGGATGGTGGCGAGTCCGATGTGCGTGTCGGCGGCCGTGTCGCCGTGGCCGGGGAAATGTTTCGCGGTGGAGAGCGCGCCGCCTTCGCGCGTGCCGGCCACGGCCGCCGTAACGAACTCGGCCACGCGCCGCGGGTCTTCGCCGAAGCTGCGCGTGTTGATGACCGGGTTCTCGGGGTTGTTGTTGATGTCGGCGACGGGGCCGAAGAGCCAGTGGACGCCGACGGCGCGCGCCTCCTCCGCCGTGACCCGCGCCTGCGCCCGCGCCGCCCGTGCTTCGCCCGCCGCCGCCACACCCATGTTGTTCGTAAACGGCGTGCCCGACTTCATCTGCATCCGCAGGCCGCGCTCGTAGTCGGCGGCGAACAACAGCGGCGCCTTCGACAGACGCTGCAACTCGTTCGCGAGCGCTGCCACTTCGTTGGGGCTGCCGCCGCGCACGACCAGCCCGCCCACACGGCTCTCCTCGACGAGCTTTCTAACCTCGGCGAAGCGAGCGCCGCCGACGTTCATGTAGTCAGCCTGCACGGCCGCGAAGACCGTCTGCGCGATGCGCTCGCGCACAGACAGCCCCTTCAAAGTCTCTTCGACCCAGCGCGACTCCGCCTCTCTTGTTCTCGCGCCGGCGTCGCGCCCAGCGCCCTTCTGCGAGCGAACCGCCGCGGGCGACGAGCCTCCCACGACGCAGGTTAGACAAAGGACGGCGCGGGCGACAACGCCCACGACCTTGCGGCCGCTTCGATATGTGAAGATGCTTCGAGTGATGATGTTGTGTCGGGCTGCCATCGTTGTGGCGTGTGGCCGTGCCGTTGTTCTGTCTCGCCGCGAGGCGGGCGGAGGACGACGCGGTAGTGATATAGTTCAGCCGAGCGGCGACAATTAAACACGACCCGGTTTCGGTGTCAACGTCGCCGCCTCAATGATCGCCCCAACCCGCCCCGCAAGGAGATGCACACAAAAGCCGTGTCGATCATGCTCGAAGAGATTGCCCAGCAGCCGGAGGCCCTGGCGCGGACGATCTCGGAAGAAAAGGAAAAGGTGCGGCGCCTCGGCGCCTTTCTCCGTGGCCGCGACATCGATCTCATCGTCTTAGTCGCGCGCGGCTCCTCCGACAACGCCGCCCTCTTCGGCCGCTACCTGCTGGAGATCACCACCGGCATCCCCGTCGCCCTCGCCGCCCCGTCCGTCCACACGCTCTACGGCGCGCGCCTGCGTCTGTCACGCGCGCTCGTCGTCGGCGTCTCACAGTCCGGTGAGGGCGAGGACATCAACCGCGTGCTGGAGATGTCGCGCGCCGACGGAGCCTACACCGTCGGTATCACCAACGAGCCGGCCTCGGCGATGACGAAGCTCGTAGACGAGACGCTGCTGATGCACGGCGGGCGCGAACGCTCCGTGGCGGCGACGAAGACCTACACGGGGCAGCTCCTGCACTTCTATATGCTCGCCGAAGCGCTCGGCGGCGCGGCCCTCGGCTACGAGAAGATTCCCGAGCACGCGGAGCACGCCCTCGCCCTGCGGAGCGCGGTCGAGGAGCTGGTCGAGCGTTACGTCTTCATGGAGAACTGCGTCGTGGTGGGGCGCGGTCTCCTGTACGCGAATTCCTACGAGATGGCCCTGAAGCTGATGGAGACCTGCTACGTCGTGGCCGAGCGGTTCTCGTCGGCCGACTTTCTCCACGGCCCCCTCGCCATCGTCGAGCGCCACTTCCCGATCTTCGTCTTCGCCCCGCCGGGCGTCACGCAGCAGAGCGTCAGAGAGCTTCTGGAACGCCTGCGGGAGCTGCGCGCCGACACGCTCACCTTCACATCCGATGACGACATCGCCGGCCTCTCGACACGCGCCGTCCGCATGCCCTTCGACGTGCCCGAGGTGCTCGCGCCCATCCCCTATATCATCCCGGCGCAACTCTTCGCCGCGCTTCTCGCCAACGCCAAGGGTCTCGACCCCGACGCCCCGCGCTCGCTCGCGAAGGTGACGCGGACACTTTGAGATTTATTAACATGGATGGACAGGATGAGCAGGATGAATACAAAGAGAAAAAATGATTTCAGATTTGAGATTTCAAATTTCTTATCCTCCCCATCCTGCTTATCCATGTTAATTTTTCTGAGGCTCGAAAGATGAAACTTCTGATTCTTGGCGGGACGCTGTTCCTTGGCCGTCACATCGTCGAGTCGGCGCTGCGTGACGGGCACGAGGTGACGCTCTTCAATCGGGGCCAGCACAACCCGGAGCTTTTCCCGGAGGTTGAGAAACTGCGCGGCGACCGCGACGGCGGTCTCGACGCCTTGCGCGGACGGAGTTGGGACGCCGTGATCGACAC
>DASVES010000019.1:0-10257 GCA_036380435.1 Pyrinomonadaceae bacterium
CGTAAGCCATTCAACCCGGCGGGCCGCCCTCGTCCGCTATTCACTGCACGAATCGCGCCACTCACCGCACCCACCCGTCGTTTCACTGAATATCCAAAACACCGCGCGTGCGCCGGGCGTAAACTCTGCTCTACAGTCGATGGTTCGGTCTTAAGGAGGCCCAAAGAAATGTTGAAGACACTGTTTCTGGCGGCCGCGTTGACGTTTACTGTCGTCGCCGCCTTCGTCGCGCCCGTCGGCGAGCCTTTGTTCGCGCGGAGTGCGGCGGCGCAGAGTGCCGCTGTCGTCATCCCGCTCGAAGGTCTCGACCCGGTCTTGTTGATTCAGGGCAAGGAGGCGCAGGGCGACGAAAAGTTCTCGGTCACGCGCGGGCGGTTCCAATACCTGTTCGCGGGCGCGGAGACGAAGGCCGCCTTCGAGCGCGAGCCGGCGCGCTACGAGATTCAACTCGGCGGCGCCTGCGCGCGCATGGGGCCATCGACGCAAGGCAACCCCGACCTCTACGCCGTCCACGACGGGCGCATCTACCTCTTCGGCAGCCCCGCCTGCGTGAAAGCGTTCAAGGAAGCGCCTGACAAATATCTGGAGACGGCGGGCGCGTGGGCCTCGGGCGGTGCGCCGGCGCCGACCGAGGAGTCGCGGCGCAAAGGGCGCGCGCTCGTCGAGAAGGCGGTTGAGGCCGTGGGCGGCGCGGCGCGTCTCGACGCACTCGTGAGCTATCAGGAGAAGGCGACGACCTCGGCGCATTCGCCGCAGGGCGTGACCGAGATCAAGACTTCAATGACGAGGGTCTACCCCGGCAAGTATCGCGATGAGCGCACGCTTTCGTTCGGGACGATAGCCACGGTCGTCACTCCTGCCGCCGGCTTCTTCGCGACGGCGCGAGGCGGCGGCGACATGATCGACGAGCAGCGCGCGGCCTATGAGAAGCAGTTCGCCCGAAACGTCCTCACGCTCCTGCGCGCGCGGCGCGACGCGGGCTTCGCGGCCTCGGCCGCCGGGCCGGGCAAGGCGGGCGAGACGGCAATCGAGCAGGTAGACGTTGCGGCCGGCGGCGCGAGCGCGAGGCTCGGCATCGACCCGGCGACGGGGCGCGTGCTCACGCTCTCGTATCGCGGTCGCGGGCCGGGCGGCATGTTCGGCGACATCGTGCAGACGTTCTCCGACTTCCGCGCCGTCGAAGGTTTGACGCTGCCCTTCAAGACCGCCGGCACGTTCAACGGCGAGCCTTCCCCCGCGCACACGTCCGCGGTCGAGTCAATCGTCATCAACGCGCCCGTTCCGCCGTCGCTCTTCGAGAAGCCACGGCCGGCGGGCGGGCAGTAGTTGTTGTTGTTGTAGCAGTAGCAGCGGGGAAGTACGGCGATGAAATCGGAAACTCTGAAACGAAAAACGATTCGCACGGCGACGCGGCGACTGAGCGTCCTATGCCTGTTGTTCGCGTGCGCTGCCTCCGCCTCGGCGCAGGCCAACGACTGGCCGCAGTGGGGAGGCCCGCAGCGCAACTTCGTCTCCGGCGCGAAGGGTCTCGCCGCCGCGTGGCCCGAGGGCGGCCCGCGCCGTCTGTGGTCGCGCGAACTCGGCGAGGGCTATTCGGCCATCGCGGCCGAGGGCGAGCGCTTGTACACGATGTACCGGCGCGGCGCGCAGGACGTGGTCGTCGCCCTCGACGCCGCGACCGGCAAGACCGTCTGGGAGTACGCCTACGACGCGCCCTTCTCAGCCGACTACTCGATGGAGAACGGGCCGGGGCCGCACGCGACGCCGACCATCGCCGGCGAGCGCGTCTTCACCGCCGGCCCCACGGGCAAACTCCACGCGCTCGACAAGAAGACGGGAAAACTTCTGTGGAGCCACGACCTGATGTCCGAGTACAAGGGCACCATCCGCGTCAACGGCTACGCTTGTAGTCCGCTCGTCTACCGCGACACGGTCATCATGCAGGTCGGCGGCGCGGGCAACTCCCTCATGGCCTTCCGGCAGAAGGACGGCGGCGTCGCGTGGAAGCGCCACGACTTCAAGAACTCGCCCTCGTCGCCGCTCGTCATCAACGTGGATGGGCAGGATCAACTCGTCGCCTTCATGTACGACGAGGTCGTCGGCGTCGAGCCTCAGACGGGTGAGCTTTTGTGGAGCCACCCGCACAAGACCGAGTTCGGCTTGAACGTGAGCACGCCCGTCTGGGGCGAGGGGAACCTGCTGTTCATCTCCTCGTCTTACGGAGGCGGGAGCCGTGGGCTGCGACTGACGCGCGGCAGGGAAGGGAAGACCGCGGTCGAAGAGGTGTGGGCGCACGCGCTGATGCGCGTCCACTATGGCAACGCCGTCCGCCTCGGCGACTTCGTCTACGCGTCGAGCGGCGACTTCGGCACGGCGCCCTTCACGGCGCTCAACGTCAGGACGGGCAAGATCGTCTGGCGCGACCGCACCCTCGCGCGCGCCTCGCTCCTCGCGGCCGACGGCCGCCTCATCCTCCTCGATGAGGACGGCCATCTCATCCTCGCCACGCCAACGCCCGAGGGGCTGAAGGTTCACTCGAAGGCGGAACTGCTCAAGAGCAACGCGTGGACGGCGCCGACACTCGCCGGCACACGTCTCTACGTGCGCGACCGCAAGAACGTCCTCGCGCTCGACTTGAAATAGAGATTTTTATTTTGAGTGAATGGCAAGTCGGTTCACCGCGGAGGCGCAGAGGACGCGGAGACTACGCAGAGGGCTGAGCGTTTCACTCAACGTTGCGTCAGAGCGTCGGCCCTCTGCGCCTCCTCTGCGTCCTTTGCGCCTCCGCGGTGAGTTAATTCTCCGAACACTCAAGCTGAAAGCGATATAAACTGACCCAGTGATGGCGGAATCCTTTCAGAGCGACGCCGCGCCGGCGCGGCGTTTGTGGTTGAAGCGCGCGGCGGTCGTCTTCGGCATCTGGGCATTCTTCGCCGTGCTCACGGCCACACAGGTCTACATCGGCCTGCGCTCCGAGGGCATGAACCACTCCTTCGGCCGGCTGCTCGCGTGGCAGTTGTCTAACTGGAGCATCTGGGCGCTCTTCACGCCGGTCATCCTCCGGCTTGGGCAACGTTTCCCCGTCACGCGCGCGACGTGGCCGCAACGCGTGCTCACGCACCTCTGCTTCTGCGTCCTGCTCGCGGCCGTACACGCCGCCCTCCACAACTACCTGACGGTTCTCATCCGTCCGTGGGACGAGATGACGAACGAGCGGCCCCTCCTCGACATGTTCTGGGGCAAGCTCACGAGCCAGCTCCACATCAGCGTGCTCATCTACGGCACCATCCTCGGCGTCGGCTACGCCTTCAACTACTATGTCAAATTCCGCGAGCGCGAGGCCCGCGCCTCACAGCTCGAATCACAGCTCGCGCAGGCGCAGCTCCACGCGTTGAAGATGCAGCTCCATCCACACTTCCTCTTCAACACACTGAACGGCATCAGTGGCCTCGTGCGCGACGGCAGCAACAAGGCGGCCGTGCAGATGATCGCCGGCCTGAGCGACCTCCTGCGCCACACGCTCGACACCGAAGGCCAGCAGGAGGTGCCGCTCCGCCGCGAGCTGGAGTTCCTCGAACTCTACCTCGACATCCAGCAGATGCGCTTCCCCGACCGCCTCCGCGTCCAGATGGAGATCGCGCCCGAGACGCTCGACGCCGAAGTGCCCAACCTCATCCTTCAACCGCTCGTCGAGAACGCCATCCGCCACGGCATCGCCCCCCGCGCCGCGCCCGGCACCGTGGGGGTGCGCGCGCGACGCGACGAGCGGCTGCTCGAAATCAAGGTCTACGACGACGGCCCCGGCCTGCGCCCCAACGCGCCGACGGGCGAGGGCGGCGGCATCGGCCTCGCCAACACCCGCGCCCGCCTCGCACAGCTCTACGGCGCCGGCCACCGCTTCGACGTGCGCGACCGCCCGGAGGGCGGCGTCGAGGCCACCATCGTCGTCCCGTTCAGATTGTCGAGGGAGCAGTAGCCGCGATTTAATAATCGTAGGGGTAGGGCAAGTCCGCGGCCCGTGCTGCGAAAAGAATTTACATGGATGGGCAGGATGATCAGGATAAGAGATTTGAAATCTCAAATCTGAAATCTCAAATCAGCTCTTTCTTCATCCTGCACGTCTTGTCCATCCATGTAGATTCCTTTGATGGGCAACGGGCCGCGGACTTGCCCTGCCCCTACAGTTGTAATCTAGCTGTCACACGTGAATATGGAAGAAGGCGGGAAAAAGATCAGAACGTTGATCGTGGACGACGAGCCGCTGGCGCGTCAGAACATCCGTCTGCTGCTCGAAGCCGACGCCGAGGTGGAAATTGTCGGCGAGGCCGGCGACGGCGCGGCGGCGGTCAAAGCCATCCGCAAGCTCTCGCCCGACCTCGTCTTCCTCGATATCCAGATGCCCGAGATGAGCGGCTTCGACGTGCTCGCCGCACTCGACGCCGAGCATCTGCCGGCCGTCGTCTTCGTCACCGCCTTCGACCGCTACGCGCTCCGCGCCTTCGAGGTACACGCGCTCGACTACCTGCTCAAGCCCTTCGACGACGCGCGCTTCGAGAAGGCGCTCCGTCAGGCCAAATCGCAAATCAGGGGGCGCGAGATAGGCCGCCTCAGTGAGCGCCTGCTCGCGCTGCTCGAAGAACGCGACGCGCGCGGCCCGGCCGCCGCCAGCGCGGGGCGCGCGCCCGCCCGCAACTACCTGACGCGGCTGCTGGTGAAATCCGCGGGCCGCGTCTTCTTCCTCAAGGCCGACGACATAGACTGGGTCGAAGCCGCCGACTATTACGTCAAGCTGCACGTCGGGCGCAAGGGCCACCTCCTGCGCGAGTCGATGTCGGAGCTTGAGGCCCGCCTCGACCCCGACAAGTTCCTCCGCATCCACCGCTCCACCATCGTCAACCTCGACCGCGTCCGCGAGATGCATCCCCTCTCCGGCGGCGAATACACGGTCGTCCTCCACGACGGCACCCAGCTCAAACTCAGCCGCAGCCGCCGCGAGCAGTTGCAGAAGCTACTCAACCTCGGCGACTAGAAAACAGTACCGCGAGCGGAAGCCTCGCGGGTCTGGCCGCGCGCGTGGCGGGCCTCTCATCACAGCCGCATCCGCTCGCTACCGCTCGCGGTACTGTCCACGTCAGCGAGGTGCCGCGTGTCGTTAACGGCGAGGACGCGGACGAGGCCGCCGTGATGAATAGAGAAGCGCGTGATGCCGCAGTTGGAGGAGGAAATCCAGACGGGGCGCAAGGTCGGTGCGTCGAGCGCGCCCATGAGGTGGAGGGCGAGGATGCAGATGGTGCCGGTGTGGGAGAAGAGGGCGAGGGCGCCGCCGGCGTGTTCCTGAATCGCGCGGTCGAGTTCGCGTGAGGAGCGGTCGAGCATCTGCCGGTAGCTCTCGCCGCCCGTGAGGACGTGTTCGAAGTCGCGGCGCAGGAGCGCGGCATACTCATCGGGGTGTAGTTGGGCGGCCTCCTCGAAGGTCAGCCCCTCCATGTGCCCGACGCTGCGCTCGCGCAGCGCCTCCGTTCGTTTGATCTCCAGCCCCGTCAGACGTGCCAGCGGCTCGGCCGTCTCGACGGCGCGCTGGAGGTCGCTCGAATAGATAGCTGTCACACGCTCCGTCTGGAGGGCGCGCGCCGTCGCCTCGGCTTGTGCGCGGCCGAGCGCGGAGAGCGGCGTCGCCGAGTGTCCGCCGAAGCGACGCTCGGCGTTACCCATCGACTGCCCGTGACGAACAAGTAAGACTCGCGTTCTCTCTGCCATGTGCACGGATTGGGCAAAGGGGAAAGGGTAAGGGGGAAGGGAACAATAATTCCTTTACCCCTTACCCCTTACCCTTTCCCCTTCTTACGCCGCGACCGTTTCGGCCTTGAGTTTTTCCGCCTGATAGTGGGAGACGAGGGCGTTGATGAATTCGTCGAGCTGGCCTTCCATGACGAGGTCGAGCTGGTGGACGGTGAGGCCGATGCGGTGGTCGGAGACGCGGTTCTCCTTGAAGTTGTAGGTGCGTATCTTCTCGGAGCGGTCGCCGGAGCCGACCATCGAGCGGCGCTCGGAGGCGAGCGCGTCGTGCTGCTTCTGCTCTTCGAGTTCCTGAAGCCGCGCGCGCAGCACGCGCATGGCCTTCTCCCGATTCTTGATCTGCGACTTCTCGTCCTGCATCGAGACGACGAGGTTCGACGGCAAGTGTGTGATACGCACGGCCGAGTAGGTCGTGTTCACACTCTGGCCGCCCGGCCCCGAGGAGCAGAAGGTGTCGATGCGGAGGTCTTTCGCCTCGATCTTCACGTCCACCTCTTCGGCCTCGGGCAGCACGGCGATGGTGATGGCCGAGGTGTGGATGCGGCCGCTCGTCTCCGTCTGCGGGACGCGCTGGACACGGTGGACGCCCGACTCGTGCTTGAGCTTCGAGTAGACCCGCTCGCCCTCGATCATGGCGATGGCTTCCTTGACGCCGCCGATGCCTGACTCGGAGGCTTCGAGAATCTGCATCCGCCAGCCCTGACGCTCGGCGTAGCGGCCGTACATCCTGAGCATCTCGGCGGCGAAGAGCGTGGCCTCGTCTCCGCCCGTGCCGGCGCGGATTTCAAGGATGACGTTCTTCTCGTCGTTCGGGTCGCGCGGCAGCAGCAGGACACGCATCTCCTCGCCCGCGCGCTCGATGCGCTCTTCGAGCTCCGCGGCCTCGGCCCGTGCCATCTCGCGCATCTCATCGTCGTCGGCCGACTCCAGAAGCTCGCGCGCCCCGACAAGCTCCTCGCCGAGCGACTTCCACTCGCGATACTTGCCGACGATCTCGCCCAGCGCACGGTGCTGCTTGGCCACCTTGGAATAGGCCGCCTGATCCGTGTACACCTCCGGCAACGCAAGCTCCTGCGTCAGAGCTTCGTAGCGCGCCTCTATCTGTTCCAGTTTCTCTAACATATCCGAATCCTGTAGGGAGAGTTCAAGTCCGCGGCCCGTCCGGCAGAAACAATTTACATGGATGGGCAGGACGGGCAGGATGAAGAAAGAGATGATTTCAGATTTCAGATTTCAAATCTTCTCATCCTGTTAACCCTGTCCATCCATGTAAATTTCTTCCGTATCGCGAAGGGCAGGGACAAGCCCTGCCCCTACAAAATACCTCTATGAGAGAGGCGCGGCGACGGCCTCAGCCGGCTGCGGCTCGAACTTGAGCGACTCCTTGAGCGCATAGATGGCCACTTCGAGCTGTTCGTCGTCCGGCTCCTGCGTGGTGATGTTCTGGAGCCAGACGCCGGGCCGCGTAATCAGCTTGAAGACGAAGCTGCCCTCGCGCTTCGCCGACACGCGGATGATCTCGTAGGAGAGACCGGCGACGAGTGGCAGCAGCGCGATGCGGACGAGCATGTTGTAGAGGAGCGAGTCGAACTTGACGACGGAGAACAGCACGATGGAGACGAGCATCACGACCATCAGGAAACTCGTCCCGCAGCGGGGGTGCTGGCGCGGCTGCACGCGCGCGTTCTCGACCGTCAGCGGCAGCCCCGACTCCCAGTTGAACACCGTCTTGTGCTCCGCGCCGTGATACTCGAAGACGCGCCGGATGTCCTTCATCAGCGAGAAGCTGAAGATCATGATGAGGAAGAAGGACATGCGGATGACGCCGTCGATGAGGTTGAACAGGGGCGTCACCTCGACGGGCTTCAGATAGCCGCGCACGCTTCCATAAGCGCGCTTGTACCACGGCTCGCCCTGAGCCGTCGTCGTCGCCATGCTGCCAGTCTCAGGCGCGGCGGACGTGGCGCTGCTCGTCTGCGCGGTCTGATTGACGCCGGCGGCCTGCTGCGTGCGCGGAGTGTCCCAGCCGAGGGCGACGTAGAGGGCGTTGGTCAGCAGCAGCGGCGCGACGATGAAGATGAGGACGTTGAAGAGGAGCGCAAAGGCGATGGAGCCGAAGACGGCGCCGCCTCCGCCCTTCATCTCGTCCTCGGGCCGCTTCTTCGTGGGCACGGGGAAGAGTCCGGGCACGCCGCCCGTAATCCCCGCGAAGTCGCCCTCGCCCTCGACCACCGCGGGCGTGAGCGCGACCTTGACCTCTTTAGCTTCCTCCACCTCGGCGTCGGCGAAAGCCTCGCTCGCCGAGTAGTTCAAAGCCTTGATGCCGAGCGCCATCGACTGCACGAGCACCGCCGCGCCGCGCAGAACGGGGAGCTTGAAGTACGGATACTTCTCACCCCACTTCGGCAGTGGCGCGCCCGTGTGCGTGATCGTGCCGTCGGCGCGGCGCACGGCGATGGCATAAGCGCCCGGCGTCCGCATCATCACGCCCTCGATGACGGCCTGCCCGCCGACGATTAAATCTCTCTCGTTGGTGCTCACGTGCGACCTCGAAAATCGTGAATCGTCAATCGTCAATCGTGCTCGTGTGTCTCAGCTTGAGAGGTAAATCGCAGCGCGGCCGTGCGCCGACTACGACTTACGATTCACGTTTGACGATTTACGGCTTTAAAAGAAGACGCCGGCGTTTCGGGGGCGGTCGCCCGTGCGCGTTCGTGCGCGCACGGGTGTGTTGACCGCCGAAGGAAACGTCGGCGCCCTGATTTTGGACTGCTAATACTGACGGCGAATGATTCGCGTCATCGAAATGCCCTGTCGAAACATTACTGCGCGGCGACGCCCTCGGCGGGCGCGCTGGCTGCTTCGGGCGCGGGGGCCGTCTCGGTCTTCTTGCCGTAGCGTTTGTTGAAGCGGTCAACGCGGCCGGCCGTGTCGATGAGCTTCTGCTTGCCGGTGAAGAACGGGTGGCAGGCCGAACAGATTTCGACGCCGAGGTCGCCCTTGCGCGTCGAACGGGTCGTCCACTTCTCGCCGCAGGCGCAGTGGACGTTGATCTCGTGGTAATCGGGATGAATTCCTTGCTTCATTTTTTTATTCCTCGCCAGAAGGTGAACAATCGAGGCCGCTTCCGAATTTCAAATGATACTTGCCGGCCTCCCGTATCGTCAAGTTTTGGATGCACTTAACCGGCATTCGGTGGCCGCGCGCGCTGTCGTACAAGTTTATTGACAACGCCGCGGGCGCGTGTTACAAAAACCCGCTGTCACGCCTTATAGAAGCATCTTTGGTAAAGCGCACAAGTCGAACCGTTTAGGAGCAGGCCGCGCTCGCGCCCGCGCTCTACCTTACCCAGGGGTCGAACCGTAAGATTCGATGACCGACGAACCCAACAAGCCGCCCGACGACGCGGCCGGCGACACGCCGGAGCGGACGGACGCACGCCCCGGCGCGCCGCGGACGGACGACAAGTCGCCCAGCCCCGGAGATGAGGTCGAACGCGCGGGCACGCTCCCGCCGCCGCCCGACGCCGGGGGGCCGCGCCCGACGCCCGAGAGTCAGGCCGCGCTGACGGGTAAGGCTCCCTCGGGCAGCTCCGTCGCCGGCACGACCGTCCCGGCCGCCTCAGTCGGCGCGGACGAGACTGTGGGGAGTGTTTCAGCAGGGAAGTCGGAAGCGACGACGAGCGCGGAGACGCCCGAGCAGAAGAAGGCGCGACTCATCGCCGAGCACAAGGCGAAGCTCGCCGCGAAGGCCGCTGCTGCTGCCGAAGGCGCGGGGACAGAAGTTAATAAGGACGTGCCGGGCGGGGCGTCGCCCGCCGTCGGCGACCCCACGCAGAGTCCGTCACAGTCCGATCTTGAGAAGGCCGCGAAGATCGCCGAGGCAAAGGCCCGCGCCGCGGCCGCGAAGGAGGCGGGTGCGGCGGCAGCAGGTGCGGCGGCGGGCGCGCCGAAGGCGCCGGTCAAGAAGAAGGACGAGGGGCCGAAGCCCGTAGACGCCTCTGACAACCCGCTCGTCCGTCGCCTGCGCGAACGACTCGGCGACGGCCTCCTCGGGGCGGAGACCTTCCTCAACCAGCTCTCGATCCGCGTCGAGCGCGCGCACAACGTCGAAACCTGTCGCGCGCTTCGTGATGACGCCGAGACGCCCTTCGACTATTTGAGCGACGTGACCTGCGTCCACTGGCCCGAAAACTTCGACGCGCCGTTCGAGATCGTCTACAACCTCTATTCGATAAACGGGAACGAGCGCGTGCGCGTGAAGGTGAACGCGGACGCCGAGGGCGGCGTCGAGAGCATGACGGGCGTGTGGCCGGCGGCGAACTGGATGGAACGCGAAGTGTTCGACCTCTACGGCGTGCAATTCCAGAATCACCCCGACCTGCGCCGCCTGCTGCTGCCGCCCGACTGGGAGGGGCACCCGCTCCGCAAGGACTTCCCGCTCGAATTCATGGAGAACAAC
>DASVES010000020.1:0-9412 GCA_036380435.1 Pyrinomonadaceae bacterium
ACGATGGCCTTGTCGATGACGACGATGTTGCGCTCATAGGAGGCGCGCACCTGCGGCCGGAGCACGTCGGGGCCGCCGAGTTCGACCACCTTCGAGAGCGACGCGATGGTCCGCAGATAGTTCTCTTCACCGGGCACTGACTGCTGCACAACAGCGACCTCACCGGCGGGCGCGACATCTTCCCTCGCATCTTTCGGCACACGAACAGAGTTGTTCACGCCGGCGGCCCTGTTACGCCTCGACCGCTTCACATCGTTCGTGGCCACCGTCATCGTCTTATCATTCGTGACAACCGGCGCCGGAGGATTTTCGACGACTGACGGAGTCACACTTGGGGCCACAGGGGACGGCGCGGAGGCCGCGGGAGTGTTTTGGGCCACGCCCACGGGCTGCCGGCTCTCGCCGCCGCCGAAGTAGATGCTCCCGAAGATTGCCGCGAGGGCGACGAGGGCGACGATGCTCGCAAACGCGCCGGCCATGCGCGGCTCGAAGTTGAAAGGAGCGGCGAGCCACGCGGCGAGCGCGCCGAAGTTCCAGAAGGTTCCCTTGCGCTGCGTGGTGCGCGGGGATTCGATGCCGGCGATGGCGGCGTCGAGACGGCCGCGCAGGGCCTCGGTCGGGACACTCAGAGACGCGTCGGGTGCAAAGGAGCGTGCGAAGAGCGCAAGCTCTTCACCGGCTACGCCGAGCGCGTCGGCGCAGGCGTCGCACGCACCGATGTGCGTGGCCGCGCGGGCCGAAAGCTCAGGTGAGAGTTCGCCGTCCAGATAGGACTGCAACATTCCCTCGTCTAAACAATTCTTCATCGACGCCCTCCGATCTTCCCGTAGCACCTCATAAACTCCTTGCGACCCCTTGAGACCAGACTCCCGACGTTCGCTTCATTAACCGAAAGCGTCGTCGCAATCTCCTTGTAGCTTAGTCCCTGCTGCTTGAGCAGGAGGCAACTCCGCATCGGCTCCTTCACCTGTTCGAGCGCCCGGCGCGCTTCGTCCAACTCGGTCTGCCGCTCGTAGTCGGAATCGATCCGCACGGTGACGCCGTCGGCCACGACCGCCGCCTTGACGAACTCTTCTTCGCGCACGGCCGCGCGGCCGCGGCTGCGAATCGTGTTGAGCGCGGTGTTCGACGCCACCCGCAGGAGCCACGCGCGAACGTGCTCCTCGTCTTTCAGTGTGTCGAGATGACTGTAGAGCTTGATAAAGACCTCCTGCGTCACGTCTTCGGCCAGTCCTGTATCACGGACGAGCGCATAGGCGGCGCGGTAGACGGAGCGGTGGTGCAGCGTGAAAGCCTCGTCGAAAGTCGGCGAGGGCTTCGCTGTCTCGAACGTCTCCGGCACAGAGTTAACCAAGACTCTTCCAGCTTGTTCGCTCATCATCGAATAATGCCTGCAAGGCGCCGCGGGCGAGCGCGCCGCGTCCGCGCCCGCTGGGGCGCATCGTGCCTGCCCCGACACCAACCATCTCAAAAACCCGCGAGAAACCGCTCACTGCCCCGGCCGTTTGCGCGCTTCCATAGTCTAAACACCATGAACACAAGATTTGTGGCAGAAAAAATCGCGCGCGCCACCCGCCCCGGAAGCCCGCAAATCCGCCCGCCCCGCACCCGGCGTATTTGGGGCCGGACGCAAGCGCCGCCGCTACCGTTTGCCGGCCCCGTATTGTAGTCTGTTTACATCACTGCACTGAAGCGACACAGTAGATATAGTATGAGCGAACAAGGGATTTCAGACGAGGCGGGACGCAGCCACAACGTCACAGAGATGCCCGTCGAGCCTTCACCCGGCCCCGTTCTTCTGACGGAGGAACTCCGCGACAGCCCCTTCATGCGTGCCTGCCGGCGCGAGCCTGTCCCCTACACGCCCGTGTGGCTGATGCGGCAGGCCGGCCGCTACATGCCGGAGTATCGGGAGGTGCGCGCGCGCCACACCTTCCTTGAGCTGTGCCGGAAGCCGGAGGCGGCCGCCGAGGTGACGGTCTACGCCGCGCACCGTCTGAACGTGGACGCGGCGATCATCTTCGCCGACATCCTCCTCATCGTCGAGCCTCTGGGCCTCCAGCTTGAGTTCGCGAAGGGCGAAGGCCCCGTCATCCATAACCCCGTGCGCGAACGGGCCGACCTCGCGCGCCTCCGCGAATTTGAAGACGCGGGCGCGCTCGAATACGTCTACGAGGCCATCCGCATCACGCGCCGCGAGCTGCACCCCCGTCTGCCACTCATCGGCTTCTGCGGCGCTCCGTTCACGCTCGCCTCTTACATGATCGAGGGCGGCGGCTCGCGCAACTACGTCCACACGAAGCGGCTGATGCACGCCGACCCCGGCGCGTGGCACGCCCTGCTCTCGCTCATCTCCCGCGCCCTCCCGCTCTACCTCAACGCGCAAACGGCCGCCGGCGCGCAAGTCATCCAGCTCTTCGACTCGTGGGTCGGCGCGCTCTCGCCCGACGAGTATCGGGAGTTTGTCCTCCCGCACACGCGAAGCGTCGTCCGCGCCGTCACCCCCGGCGTCCCCGTCATCCACTTTGGCACGGGGACGGCCACCCTGCTTGAGTTGATGCGCGAAGCCGGCGGCGACGTGATCGGCCTCGACTGGCGCGTGCCGCTCGACGAAGGCTGGCGTCGTCTCGGCGACGTGGCCGTGATGGGCAACTTCGACCAGACGTTTTTGTTCACGACGCCCGAAATCATCCGCCGCGAGGCCGCGAAGATTCTCGAACGCGCGGGCGGACGCGCCGGCCACGTCTTCAACCTCGGCCACGGCATCCTGCCCGAGACGCCCGTCGAGAACGTCGTCGCGCTCGTCGAGGCGGTTCACGAGTTGAGCGCCCGTTGAGTTTTTAGAGATGGAGAAATAGACAGGATTGACAGGACTGACAGGATGAAGAAAGAGCTGATTTGAGATTTCCAATCTTCACATCCTGTCAGTCCTGTTAATCCTGTCTATTTCTTCACGGATTATTGATCGCATGGATAAGCAATCTTACGACGCGGTTCTGGTCGTCTCCTTCGGCGGCCCCGAGGGGATGAAAGACGTGTTGCCGTTTCTCGAAAACGTCTTGCGCGGGAGGAACGTGCCGCCCGAGAGGATGCGCGAGGTGGCGCATCACTACGAGTTGTTCGGCGGCGTCAGCCCGATCAATGAACAGTGCCGGCAATTGATCGACGCGCTGCGCGAGCAACTACGGGAGTCGGGGCCGCGCCTGCCGGTCTACTGGGGCAATCGCAACTGGCATCCCTTCCTCGCCGACACGTTGCGCCAGATGCGCGACGACGGCGTCGGCCGCGCCCTCGCCTTCGTCACCTCGGCCTATAGCTCCTACTCGGGCTGCCGGCAGTATCAAGAAGACATCGAGCGGGCGCGCGCCCACGTCGGCGCGGGTGCGCCCGCGGTTGAGAAGTTGCGCGTCTTCTACAATCATCCCGGCTTCGTCGCGCCGAACGCCGAGAACCTGCGCGCCGCGCTCGAACAGATTCCCGTGGAGAGACGCGCGCTGGCGCGCGTCGCCTTCACCGCCCACAGCATCCCCGCGTCGATGGCGTCCAACTGCGATTACGAGGCGCAGCTTCTGGAGACGGCGAGGCTGGTGGCCGAAGGCGCTGGACGTGAGAGCTGGCGTCTCGTCTACCAGAGCCGCAGTGGAGCGCCGACGCAGCCGTGGCTCGGCCCAGACGTTTGCGAACACCTGAGAGAGTTGAAGTCAGAGGGCGCGCGTGACGTGGTCGTCGCGCCCATCGGCTTCATCTCCGACCACATGGAGGTGCTCTACGACCTCGACACGGAGGCGCGGCAACTCGCCGAAGAAATCGGCCTCAACATGGTGCGCGCCGCGACCGTGGGCACACACCCGGCCTTCGTCCAGATGATCCGCGCACTCGTCCTTGAGCGAATCGATGCGGGCGCGCCCCGCCTCGCGCTGGGCGAAAACGGCCCACGCGCCGACACTTGCGCGCCGGGGTGTTGCCCAGTGGCCGCGCGCCCGAACACACTGACGCAGGCGCGTTGAACAAGTAATGAGTGAGGAGAGAACAGGCGGCAGGCGGCGCGTCGTCGTCATCGGCGCCGGCGTCAGCGGGCTGGCCGCCGCGCACCGTCTCGTGGAGACGTGCGGGGCCGCTCAGTTGGAAGTTGTGTTGCTCGAAGCGTCCGCCCGGCCCGGCGGCACACTCCGCACGGAGCGGCGCGACGGCTTTCTCCTCGAAGGCGGCCCCGACGCCTTCATCTCCGAGAAGCCCGCGGCACTCGACCTCGCCCGCCGCATCGGACTCGGCCCACGTCTCATCGAGACTAACGAGGCTCACCGCAAAAGCTTCGTCGCCCGTGGCAATCGACTCCACCCGACGCCCGAAGGGTTCCAGCTCCTCGCGCCCTCAAGTCTCTGGCCGTTCGTCACCTCGGGAATTTTTTCGTGGCGGGGAAAGGCCAGAATGTCCCTCGACCTCTTCCTCCCGCGTCGCCGCGCACGCGATGCGGAATCCGATGAGAGCCTCGCCGACTTCGTCCGCCGCCGCCTCGGGCGCGAGGCGCTGGAGCGCATGGCGCAGCCGATGATCGGCGGCATCTACACGGCCGACCCCGAACTCCTCTCCCTGCGCGCGACCATGCCGCGCTTCCTCGAAATGGAACGCGCACACCGCAGTCTTATCCTCGCCCTGCGCCGCGCCGCGCGCGCGCGAACGTCGCCGGGCCGCCCCCGTCGGCGCGGCGACGCGAGTAACGCGAGCGGCGCTCGCTACAGTCTCTTCCTCTCCTTCGACTCCGGCATGCAGACGCTCACCGACGCCCTCGCCGCGCGTCTCCCCGCCGACGCACTCCGGCTCGACACGCGAGCCGCCGCCCTTTCATTCGACCCGCAAGCGCGGCAGTGGATAGTCCGCACGCACGCGAGCGAGGAGATGCGCGCGGACGGCATCATCGTCGCCCTGCCGGCCCACTCGGCCGCGCGACTGCTGCGCGAGACAGATGCGGTGCTGGCCGCGGAGCTTGAGGCGATACCCTACGCCTCGACGGCGACCGTCAACATCGCCTACCGACAGGAAGACGTGCCGCACCCGCTCGACGGCTTCGGCTTCGTCGTCCCCGCCTCCGAGCGCCGCGCCACTCTCGCCTGTTCGTTCAGCAGCGTGAAGTTCAAAGGGCGCGCGCCCGGAGGATGTGTCCTGCTTCGCGCCTTCGTCGGCGGTGCGCTTCAGCCCGCGACGTTCGAGCTGGACGACGAGCGCATGACGCAGGCCGTGCGGCGCGACCTGCGTGAACTGCTCGGCGTCGAGCAAGCGCCGCTCTTCACGCGTGTCGAGCGTTGGCCGCGCTCGATGCCGCAGTATCACCTCGGGCACCTCGCGCGCGTCGCGCGCGTCCGCGCGTCGCTTCGCAACTTCCCTGCCCTGCGTCTCTGCGGCAACGCCTACGAAGGCGCGGGCGTCCCCGACTGCGTGCGCGGCGGAGAGCAGGCGGCCGACGAACTCGCGGCGTCGCTGCGTGCGTCTGGTTAAAGGTAGATGACGTGGGAGGCGCGCCAGACCTGCGCGGGAATAGAGCCGGGCGGCGCGGTCGTCAGGAGGAGGACGTAGCTGTCGGCGGCTGCCGCCGGAGCGGGTGTGATGGTCTCCCAGAACCCCTCGCGGCCCGCCGCCGGATGCGCGCCCATGTCCGGCGCGACGAGGGCCAGACGCCTCAGGCAAGCGTGCATGTGCTCGCGGCCCGAGCCGTATACGCCGCCCTCCGCGCCGAGGGTGAGACGGACTTCGGCGCGCTCTTCGACGAAGTGTGCGACGAGCGAGGCCGCGAGCGTCACCCCGCGCTCGAAACGCTCGGCCGCGCCGACGGCCGACGCCTCCGCCTCACCGCCTGTCGTCATTTCCGCCGCTCCCACGCCTCCACTCGCTTCGACCCCCGCCCTCCGGCGTCTTCCCAACACTCCCACTTTATCTTTCTTCGCGGCCCGAGGTTCCTCACCGGCCAGCGTGTCGAGCACGACGTGTACACGTCGCTCGTCCTCGGCGGCGAACTCGCGCACGGTGAGGCGGGAGGCGCGCGCCGTCGCCTTCCAGTCGATGTGTCGCACGTCGTCGTGCGGCTGGTAGTCGCGCAGGGAGTGGAGGTCCTGCCCCGCGCCGCGGCGCGCCGAGGCCATGCGCCCGGCGTTGATGGGGAGCAGGTGCAGCTCGTCGCTCGCCGGCCGCGGCTTCGGGTAGACGACGATCTCCACGTCGCGCGCGCGCAAGCGCCGACGCAGTCGGAAGAAGCCGAAGGGAAATCCGGTGGACAACTCGAAGCCGGTGACGAGCACCTGTCCGCGCCGCGCAAAGGTCTGCTCGACTTTCTGCTCGGCGCGCGAGCGGCGGGGGACGTACATGAAGTAACCGAGAGAGCGTTTCTCAAAGCGGCTCCGGCGAAAGGCCAATCCGCGACGCCGGCGCGGCGGGACGGGAGAGTCGAGGCGGCTGCGGGCCTCGACCAGCACCGAGACGGACGGAAAGACGCGCTTCACATTCTGCACCGTGATGATGGCCGGGGCCGGCTCGCCCGCGAAGATGTGATCGGGAAAGCGCGCCGTGACGACGAGGTCGCGCAGAGAGGCGCGGCCCGCCGACCACCCGACGAAGACGGCCGAGGTCATTAGCGAGAAGATCAGGAACAGAAGATTGTTCCCCGTGTTCCACGCGGCGAAGGCGACGAGCGCGAGGATGGAGAGAAAGATGAGACCGCCGCCCGTGAGCTGGATGGGCAAGTCGAGCCGCGCCGCTTCGAGTCGGGCCGAGCGCGCCAGCGGCGGCACGACGAAGAGGAGCATCAGCAGGACGAAGACGAGCGAAACGATGGCGCCCATCCGCGCAAGCTCCCAGTCGCCCGCCCTGCGCGCCCAGAGCGTGACGGCCGCGGTCGCCGCGCCGCCCAACACGACGAGCGTCCCCAGCGCCGCCCCGCGCCAACCTTCAGTCATCCGACGCAACCAGATCATCTCTCGACTCACCCGGCGCGCGCCCCGTCGGGCACGCGCCCTTCGGGGACGGCGAGCACCGGCCTCAGCCCGTCGGCGTAGCCGATGTCGAATAGCATCCCTTCGGACACCACGCCCGCCATCCGCCGCGGCTCAAGGTTGACGACGAAAAGGGCTTGCCGGCCCTCGATCTCTTTCGGGTTCTCGCGCTCGCGCTTCATCCCGGCGAGGATCGTCCGGCGATGGTCGCCGAAGTTCACCGTCAGTTTCAGGAGCTTGTCCGAGCCTTTCACGTCTTCCACCAGCTCAATCGTCCCGACGCGCACGTCGAGACGTTCGAGCGCGTCGATGCCGACGGCGGGCTTGACCGGCGCCGGCCTCATGTCTTGTGCGTCCGTTGAACTCACAGCCTTACTCCGTCCCGCGCTCAGTCTCTCAGTAGATGGCCCGCCGCCGGAACTTTTCTTTGGCGGCGAGCGAAAATCTCGGCTCGGTCTCGCGCCGGCCGTCGATCAACTCCGCGACGAACTCGCCGAGCGCCGGGCCGTGCTTGAAGCCGTGGCCGGAGCCGCCGCCGACGAGCCAGACGTTGTCGAAGTCGGGATGACGGTCGATGAGAAAGTCGCCGTTCGACGTGTTCTCATACTGGCAGACGCGCGACTCGACAAGCGGCGCTCCGCGCATCGCGGGGAAACGCGCGTCGAGCACGCGCCGCACCTCCGCGAGCGCTTCCGCCGATGGCAGTCTCGAATCCTCCTCGGGGTCGAACGCGGGGCCGTGGCGGTCGAGCGCCAGCTTGAAGCCGCGCTCGTCCACGTCCGGGATGCCGTAGACCTCCGCGCCGAAATCTATCCACACCGGCATCAGCGGCGGCGAGAAGCGCGCGTCGCCCGGCGGCGTGCCGAAGAAGAAGACCTCCTGCCGCGTCGCGTGAATGCGCTCGCCAAGGAGTTCGGGGAAGAGTTTGGGCAGCCACGGCCCACACGCGAAGACGTAAGCGCCGGCGCTCACGCGCGCCCCGTCCGGGAGACTCAGCCCGTCAAGCCTCCCGCCGCCCGTGGGCGCGGCGACGGCCGCCCGCAGGTATTCGCCGCCGCCTTTCAACGTCTCTTCAAAAACCTTGCGCACCGCGCGACGCGCCAGCAGCACGCCCGCCTCCGGCTCGTAGAGGCCCCACGTCACCGCGCCGAAATCAAACTGCGGGTAGCGACGCTCAAGCCCCGCGCGCGTGAGTTGTTCGACGGGCACGCCGACCGCTCGCAGCGTCGAGAGTGTGTCCGTGACGAGCGCGTCGCGTTCGCTGGTGAGCCAGAGCACGCCCGTCTGTCGCAGCAGTTCGGGGCAGCCCCCCGCGTCGAACAACTCACGCCAGATGCGTAGCGAGCGCAACGCCCAGCGCGTGTAGAACTCCTGCGCTCCGTAGCCGGCGCGGATGACGCGCGACTCGCCGCCCGAGCTGGCGCGGCTGTTCGCGGGGCCGTGCGCGTCCAAAATGACGACGCGTGCGCCCGCGCGCACGAGACTGAGCGCCGTCCACGCGCCGAACACGCCGGCGCCGACGACCGCCGCGTCAAACGTCTTCGTACTCAAGCCCACGTCCTTCTACTCAACTCCACGCCGAAGCACTCAACGCGCCGTCGCTAAACATTCGATCTCCACGCGCGCGCCGAGGGCGAGGCCGTTCGCGCCGAAGGTGCTGCGCGCCGGCATCCGCTCGGGGCGGAAGAACGTGCGATAGACGCCGTTCATCGGCGCGTAGTCGGTGCGGATGTCGGCGAGCATCACGGTACACTTGAAGACGTTGTCCATCGACGAGCCGTGACGCTCAAGCGTCGTTCGGATGTTCTCAAGCGTCCGACGCGTCTCGGCCTCGATGCCGCCGGCCACGACCGCGCCGCCCGCGTCCACGCCGATCTGCCCGGACAGGTAGAGCACGTCGCCGACACGCACCGCCTCCGAGAACGGCAACTGTCGCGTCCCGCCCACGTTCTTCAGATACTCAACGCGGGGCGCGCCCTTCGCGCCAGACCTGACGCCCTTGCCGACTTTCTGCGCGACACCGCCGCCCCGTCGCCCCGCCCGACTCGCGTCCGCTTCGCCCGCGCCCGCATGCACACAGCAAACGGCGAGCGCCAACAGAAGGATAAACTTCTTCATCTTTCACCTCTCAATACGGTCGATTCTTCGGAGCATGCGGGCGGAACAGTACCGCGAGCAGTAGCGAGCGGGTCTGGCCGGACGATGCGGGTCTCTCATCACAGGCGTACCCGCTCGCTACCGCTCGCGGTACTGTCACCCGTTACGGGCGCGGCTCGTCGCCGGGCGCGCTACGCCGGGCTATCTCATCATCCCTTCGGGGCTTCTCAAACAGCTTCTTAGAGCGGGACGCTGACGGCCTTCATGATCTCGCGGAGGGCGGCCTCGGCTTCGTCGCTGCGGCGGTGGAAGGAGGACGAGAAGCGGGAGTTGAC
>DASVES010000021.1:0-2703 GCA_036380435.1 Pyrinomonadaceae bacterium
GAAGCCACGAGCCGCGGCCAGATGCTTGCGGCCATGACGGACGTGGAAGGCTCGGCCGGCTATGTCGCCATCGAGCGGGTCAAGGGGACGCTCGACGGCCGCGAAGGCACCTTCGCACTCCAGCACAGCGGCGTCATGACGCGCGGCGTCCCGCAGCTCACCATCACAGTCGTCCCGGACTCCGGCACCGGCCAGCTCAACGGGCTTGCCGGCGCAATGACGATTGACATCGCCGAGGGAAAGCACTCCTACGGCTTCGAGTACACGCTCGCGGAGGGGTGATGCGGGCGCCGCCCCATTCGGGGCCGTCAACAAGACAGTTACCGCCCGGATTTACTCCACTCTCCGCAACCGATTATAATCATCCTCGAATAATCGACACCCCGACACTGTTTCAGCAAGCAACCCGACACAGGTCAGGAACCGTCTACCCTAACTCTTAAGCGTTATGCCGACTTTCGCCTCCCGCACCGCCGCACGCCTCCACGGCGCGAGCCTCCTTGTGCTCGCGGCGCTGGTCGCCGCGGCGTGCGCGCCGGGGGCCGTGTTGCAGGCGCGGGCGCAGCAACAGCCTTCGCAGCAGGGCTGGGCGTGGCAGAACCCTCTGCCGCAGGGCAACGCCATCAACGCCGTGCGCTTCGCCGCCGACAAGTTGAGCGGCTGGGCCGTCGGCGCAAGCGGCGTCATCCTGCGCACGCGTGACGGCGGCTTCCGCTGGGACGAGCAACACTCGGGCACCGCCTCCACGCTCTACGGCCTCTACGTCAAAGACCGCAAGACGGCAGTCGCCGTCGGCTCGCGCGGCGTCGTCCTCGTTACCCGTGACGGCGGGCGCAAGTGGCAACCGCGTCCGACCGCTGTCGCCGACCATCTCTACGGCGTGGCCTTCGCGCCCGACGCCGCGCACGGCTGGGCCGTCGGCAGTTACGGGCAGATCGTCCACACCCCCGACGGCGGCCGGACGTGGCGCGCGCAAATCTCGGGGACGAGGGCGCACCTCTCTTCGGTCGCCTTCGCCGACGCGCGGCGCGGCGTGGCCGCGGGCGACGGCGGCGCGCTGCTCGTCACCGAAGACGGCGGCGCGACGTGGAACAACCAGTCGATCAAAGACGGCGCGCCGTTTACGAGCGTGGCCGTCGCCGGCGCATCGGGCCGCGCCGTCGCCGTGGGCCTGGGCGGCCTCGTCATGCGCACCGACGACGGCGGCAAGACGTGGGCGCGCGTCGAGGTCTACTCGCGCGCCGACCTCCTCTCGGTCTATTTCAAGGATGAACTCCACGGCTGGATTTCCGGCGACGAGGGGCAGGTGCTCACCACCTCGAACGGCGGCGAGCTGTGGTTCCCCGTCAGCGTCAAGACGCGCCCGCGTCTCTCCGCGCTCCACTTCGCCGACGAGTTGACGGGCTGGGCGGCGGGGCGCGACGGTCTCATCCTGCGCACCGACGACGGCGGCCTCGTCTGGCGTCGGCTGACCGAGGGCGGACGCGACGACGTGTCCGACATCTTTTTCCTCGACGGCGAGCGCGGCTGGGCCGTCGGCGCGCGCGGGCGCATACTCCACACCTCTTCGGGCGGCAAGCGTTGGTCGCCGATGTACTCGGGCGTCACGGCGAATTTGAACGGCGTCTACTTCATCGACCGCGCGCGCGGCTTCGCCGTCGGCGACGCCGGCACGCTCTTACGCACCGCCGACGGCGGCATCTCTTGGGAGAAGGCCGTCACCGAGGCGAGCGCCGACCTCTTCACCGTCCACTTCGGCGACGACAAGCACGGCATCGCCGCCGGCGCGCGCGGCCAGCTCCTCCACACCGACGACAGCGGCGTGACGTGGCACCTCACGGCGACGGGCAGCACTTCGTGGTTCGAGTCGGTCGCGCACACAGGAGCGAAAACGGCCGTCGCCGTCGGCTCACACGGCACCGTCATCCGCACCGAGGACGGCGGCAACACGTGGCAGTTCGTCGAACTCAATGCGAAGGAGTGGCTCTACTCGGTCAGCTTCTCCGACGCCGCGCGCGGCTGGGCCGTCGGCCAGAAGGGATTGGTGCTGCGCACGGACGACGGCGGCAAGACGTGGAAGGATCAGGAGTCGGGCGTGCGTCACAACCTCTACTCGGTGGCGGCCGCCGAGCGTGAGGAGGCGATGATCGTCGGCGAGCAGGGGCGCGTGCTCCACACGCGCGACGGCGGCGAGACGTGGGAGTTGCAGCCGACGCTGACGACGGCCTCGCTCTTCGGCGTCGCCTTCCGCGGCGGCGACTCGGCGTGGGTGGCCGGCCGCGGCGGCGCCATCCTCCGCCGCACCGACACGCTCGCCACCGTCCGCCTCCCCCGCCCCCGCCTGCCCCCCGCCCTGCGCGGCGGCCCCCCCAAACTCCAGCCACAGGATCAGGCCGACGTCGCCCCCCTCATCGACGACGACATCCCCCGCGCCCTCCCGCCCCGCCCCAAGGCCACGCCCAAGCCCTAGCCCTCCGCCACAGCTTCCGGCCAAGACCCACGAACCCTTACGACATTCACGCCGGGCTGTGAAAAATTGAATTTCACTGATTAGACCGCGCACCGCGGCCACAGGCGAGAATCCACTTGTTTATCCCGCGCCGTGCGGTATTATCCGGCAATGAAACTATAAACGCGGCACCTTGCGGCCTAACTGTGGTTAGCCCGCAATGACCACAAGGAAGCATCGCCTGAAATGCATCG
>DASVES010000022.1:0-4662 GCA_036380435.1 Pyrinomonadaceae bacterium
CAGCGTGAGGTCAACCGTAACGGTCTCGCCGGGGTCGATGGCGTCGGTGTCAGGGCCGCAGCTCTCGGCGCCGAGCGCGGAGCCGGCGGGCGTGATGAAGGGCGACGGCGCGGCGCAGAGGTCGATGACCGTGGCGCCGCCGTCGGTGACGGTGGCGGTGCCTGTGCCGACCGAATAGTTGGGGAGTGTGACCGAGACGTTGTAGGCGCCGGGCGACAGTTGGGTGGAGAAGGAGCCGCCCGTCAGGCTCGTGCCGTAGAGGTTGCCGTCGATAGAGACGCGCGCGCCCGCGAGCGGGAGGTTCGAGTCGCAGTCGGTGACGTTGACCTGGAGCGTGCCCTGCGCGGGGGCCTGACAGGCCGGGTTGACCTTGAAACTGCCGACGTGAGTCTGCCACTCGGCGGTCGTCGCCGGGTTGTCGGCCGCGTAGTACTCCTGCGTGTAGAAGAACGTGCAGTCGTCTTTGGGGTCAACGTTGAGCGAGCTGTAGTCGCCCCAGCGGGAGCCGGTCGCCGTCTGCGAGAAGCCGCCGGCGATGATGGTGTTCTCACCCTGGAAGAGACCATTCGGCGGGTCTGAGGCGAGGCGGCCGGCGTAGCGGATCGAGGGGAAGACCGTGTTGCTGGAGGCGCTGTAGCCGACGGCGAGGTTGCCCTGATGATCCATCGCGGCTGAGCCCATCCAGCGGTTCGTCGCGTCGGGCGCAAAGGTCGCCTGCTCGTTGACGGCCCACGCGCCCGCGGGCAGCGTGCGCCGCAGCTCGTAGTAGCGGACGCCGGCCTGGTGCGTCGCCAGCGTCGTGCCGGCGCCGACGTTGACGGTGTGGTTGACGGCCAGCGACTCATGCGTGCCGTAGTTGCGATACTGGAGGCGGTACATGAGGCGGTCGGAGATGGAGTCGAGGGCCGAGCCGGTGGTGGCCGGCGGCGGCTGCTCGATGTCGTCCTCGCCGGCCGGGTTGCGCGGGTCGAAGGCGGCGACCGCCAAGGGGCTTTCGGGCCGCTGCGTGAAGGTCGAGGCGGCCGGGTTCGAGAAGTCGGCGTGGAAGTTGTAGAGACGGAGCGAGTCGGTCTCGCCGACGAACTCGTTGGCGTTGAAGTAGGAGAAGACGTTGGGCGCGCCGGCGGGCGGCGGCGTGAGGCCGTCGGCGTCCGAGGGCAGCATGCTGCGCGCGTTGGGGACGGCCGTCTCCAGATCGAAGTAGATGTAGCTGGCTGCGGGGTCGCCGGCCAGCAACTTGGCGCGGTCGAGGGCGAAGACGCCGACGCCGAGGAAGGCCGTGCCGGCGAGATTGAACTGATTGTTCGAGAAGTAGTAGCCGTCGGGCCAGACGCCGAAGTGCGGGTAATCGTTAAACTTCGCGTTCGGCATCACGAACTCGTAGGTGAAGTACGAGCCCGTCGCGTCGCCGGTCTGCGAGACGGCGACGCACTGCGCGAGCGGCGCGGCGCCCGAGACCATGAACTGCGTGACGATCCAGCGGTCGGCGAACGAGTCGTAGAGGATGATGGGGTCGCCGTCGTCGGTCGTCGCGCAGCGTCCGCCGAGGGCGGTGAAGAGGTTGCTGATGGGGCGCACGGGCGTGAGCGGCGTGCCCGTCTTGCTGAAGACGCGGAAGAGGAGGTTGACGGCCTGCACGTACTGCGTCGGCCCCACGTCGCCCACCGTGTCGGGCGGCAGGACGCGGCCGGCGATGGCCGGGTGGTTGAAGTTGTCCTGATTGCTCAGGCCCTCGAACGTGCCACTCGGGGCGGCGATGTTGAGCGTGGGCGCGCTCGACTGGATGGAGGCGGCCAGCGCCTCGGGCGAGTCGGTGATGCCGCTCAAAGGCGGCGTCGTAATCTTCTCAGGGCGCTCGACCTCGAAGTCCTTGCCGCGCCGCATGCTGTCGGTCTCTTTGGTGTCGATGCCCATCTCGCTGACGGGCGGGGAGACGGCGAATCGTGTGGCGCGCGCCACGACGGGCGTGGGCGACGACTCCTGCTGCGTGCTCCTGAGCAACAGCGGCCGGGCGGCGGGCGCGGCCTTCGTCGGCGGGGAAGTCTTCGGCGGGGAAGTCTTAAGCTTCTTTTTGTTGTTCGCGGCGGGCGCTTCGCGGCGCATTCTCAGGGCGGAAGACTGTGGCGCGGCGGGCCGCGCGAGAGTGGTCGTGGGGACGAGCGGCGCCGAAAGCAAAGAGAGTGTGACGAGGAAAAATATTGTGTACTTCTTCATCGGGTCCTCCGGATCGGGTGGGGAGTTGCGTCCGCCGGGCGGGCGCGCGGAGTCTCGACCGAGACGCAACCCGCGCCGATGTCCTGCTGGTCGCGGGCGTCGGGGGGGGGTGGTCTCGTCATCGAGTTGGAAGTTGCGACGTTGATGTCTTCAGCGGCCGTCGGACAGGGGAATCATTCGGGGAGGCAGCCCGCAAGGCCGGGCCTTTGCACGCGCGAAGGCGCGCGGCTATCTCGGGCACGTGCCCCGGAATGTCCCCTGGGAAGTCGCCGACGGGCGGCGGATAGAGCCACCGGTCACCCGGCGGGTTGTTTGATTGCTAAGGCGGCGAGGAGTGCGATCCTATGAGGTGCTGGGGCGTTTAACTTTCAGAAAGTCGGGTTAAAGGCGTCTCGGGACGGCCGGCAAGGATTGGGGCGCGGGCGGCGCCGTCCGTGAAGATACTGCGCGACGCCTTTCGAAAGCCCTGTCAGCGTTTCGTCTGCCGAAAAGTGGGTTTCGGAATGTTCAAAAAAATGGAAGTGAAACCAACGACCGGTACGGCCGCGCACAGTATAATTTTCGCGGGCGGGTGTCAATCAAATTCTCTGTGAATACTGGGCGGCGCGCGGCGGGTCGCGGGACGGGCGAGGCGGAAATGAGGTTGAGAGGGAGATGAAGATGAGTAAGGACAAAGGCCGGGCCACGCTACGGCCGTAGAGTTCGGGGCCGCGGCGGCCGTGTGCGTCCCTCGGGCCTCAGCGGCACTTGACCAACTCCGACTCGCGCCCGTGGGTCAGGGTGAAGGCGCCGGCATCGGTGTCCGAGTCGGTGAGGCGGACGCTGAGGGTCATGGTCTTGCCTTTGATTTGGCCGGTGTAGCGGGCCGGCTGGCCCTTTTCACTCGCGCCCTCGCGCACGGGGCCGCCGCGCTCGGCGACGAAGGTGCCTGCGGCGTCGAAGCGGCCGTCGGCGCCGGGCCGCAGACGCCCGTTGATCCGCCCGTGCGCGCAGTCGAACTCGATCTCGGCCCCGTCCGACTTTACTTCGAGGCGGACGTGTTGGCCGCCCCAACTGCCAGCGGCCACGTCGCCGCCGCTCGTCGTCTCACTCATCTTGTTCACGGCCGTCACACCCTTCCCGTCGCCGGCCTTGCTGTTCGCCCCGGCGACGGAGTTCGACGCCTTCGCGGCTGCCGGGTTCGACGACTTCGCGGCGTTCGTCCCGGCCGCGCCCTTCTGGCAGGAGCCGCCCTGCGCGAGGAGGAGCACGACGAGGAGCGCGAAGGGGAGTGCGGCGTGCGCGGCGAATTTCGTGTTCACGTTACGGGCCAAGAGAAAAGTTCTCCGTCACGGGTTGCCGAAGCTGCGTGCGGGCACATTATGCCCCACGACGACCGGGAAGGACAGGATTGCCAAGCGTTCGGCTTGGTGATAATCTCTCGCGCGTAATCTTGAATTAAACGAAAGCACCACCGCAACCGTCCGCGCGCGCGCGTCTCGCGTCGGGAACCGGATGGGCGCTCCCACGTCCGCCCGTCTGTCACCGTCACCGTCTTTAGCAGAGCGCGCGCGCGGGCGCCGGTGGCCGTCATCTCAAAAACTTCGGAGGACCTCATGCTGACCGACTTGAATGATCTCCCCTCGGCGCTGGCGATGCTCCAGGGCCTCGTCCACGGGGCCGACCCGAAGGCGACCATGCAGGTCGTCGTCCGCTGGCTCCACTTCGTCGCCGGCATCACCTGGATCGGGCTGCTCTACTTCTTCAACCTCGTCAACGTCAACTTCATGAAGGGTCTCGACGGCCCGACGAAGAAGATCGTCATCCCCGCGCTGATGCCGAAGGCCCTGTGGTACTTCCGCTGGGGCGCCGTCGTCACCGTGCTCGTCGGGCTGATGTACTACGCCATGTACATCCTGCCGGCGGAAGCGCCGGCCGCGGGGCTGTCGCGCGGCGAGTGGATGGGGCTGCTCGGCATCTGGCTGCTCGTCGTGCTCGTCACCTACGCCGTCATGTTCTTCCTCTATCGCGTCCCGGCGCTTACGAAAGACGGGCGCATCCTCGCCGTCGTTATCGCCATCCTGATGGTCGTCATGACGTGCCTCGTCCTCTACGTGCTCGGCTCGAAGAGCAACAACTGCGACTCGACCGGCAACTGTGTCTACCTCGGCAACAAGACGCTCTCGATTGGCGTCGGCGGCGGGATGGGCATCCTGATGCTCCTGAACGTGTGGGGCATCATCTGGCCGGCGCAGAAGCGCATCATCGCGGGCGTCATCTCGGGCGAGGCCGCCCCGCCCGCCCTCGCCCGCGCCGCCTTCCTCGCCTCGCGCACCAACGCCTGGCTCTCGCTCCCCATGCTCTTCCTGATGGCGCAGTCGCACGACTACGCCTTCTTCGCGGGCAAGTAATACAGGAGTCAGGAGTCAGGAGTCAGGAGTCAGAAGTCAGAATGAAGAGAGCGAACCT
>DASVES010000023.1:0-19497 GCA_036380435.1 Pyrinomonadaceae bacterium
CATCGCGCGGCTCGAACTCCGCGGCGACGAGGCGAAGGCCGAGCGTGGACAACTCTTCTACAGGGAATTGCAGGAACGCGTCTCGTCGCTCGCGGGCGTCCGCTCGGTGGGCCTGACGAGGATCGTGCCGCTCAGCGGCGGTGGTATGCGCCGCACCGTCTACATTGACGGCTACGAGCCGCGCCCCGGCGAGGACACGGAGATCAACTCGAACATGATCTCCGCCGGCTACTTTGAAACGATGCGTATCCCGCTCGTCGCCGGGCGCGACTTCGGGACGCAGGACGTGAAAGGCGCGCCGGGCGTCGTCATCGTCAACGAGGAGTTCGCGCGCCGCTACCTGCGCGGCGGCAGCCCAGTCGGCAAGTTCCTGCGCGCCGACTCCGAAGGCCCGCCGCTCGAAGTCGTCGGCATCGTGCGCGACGGCAAGTACCGCAACCTGCGCGAGGACACGCTCCCGTTCTTCTACCTCCCGCTCGCTCAGAACTACTCGCCGGGCGTGGCGCTCCTGGTGCGTGCCGAGGGCGAGCCGACGGCGTTGCTCCAGTCGGTGCGCGGTGAGATTCAGGGGCTTAACAAAAACCTCCCCGTCTACGGCATCAACACGCTGGAGGGGCACCTCGCGGCGGCGCTCGCCGCCGACCGGATGATCGCCGTGCTCCTGAGCGTCTTCGGTGGGGCGGCGCTGCTGCTGGCGTCGGTCGGCATCTACGGCGTGATGAGTTACATGGTGGCGCAGCGCACCCGCGAGATCGGCATCCGCATGGCGCTCGGCGCGCGCGCCGGCGACATCCTCGGGATGGTCGTGCGGCAGGGCATGACGCTCGTCTGCGTCGGCGGCGTGTTGGGTCTGGCGGCGGCGCTCGCCGCGACTCGCTTCCTGCGCAGCCTGCTCTACGGCGTCAGCGCCACCGACCCGCTGACCTTCGCCGGCATCGCGCTCCTGCTCGCCGCCGTCGCTCTCCTCGCCTGCTACCTACCGGCGCGCCGCGCGGCGAAGGTCGATCCGATGGTGGCACTCAGGTACGAGTGATAAGTGATGAGTGATAAGTGATAAGTGGAAGACTGCTGTCTTCTGTTTTTCTTATCACTCATCACTTATCACTCATCACTTCTGAAAGAGGTTTGCTCATGGGAACACTGCTCCAAGACGTTCGTTACGGGCTGCGGCTGCTGCGGAAGAGGCCGACGTTTACGGCCGTGGTGGTGTGTACGCTCGCTTTGGGCATCGGCGCGAACACGGCGATCTTCTCGGTCGTCTACGGCGTGCTGTTGAGGCCGATACCGTATGTGGACGGCGAGCGGCTCATCGTGATTGAGACGGGTAAGAAGCAGGCCGGGGCCGAGCAGTTGGGCGGGGTCGCGCCGGCCGACTTCTGGGACTTGCAGGAGCAGAGCCGCAGCTTCGAGCACGTGGCGGCCATCTCGGGCGGCGGGTTTAGCCTGACCGGGGTGGAGAACCCGGAGATGATCCCTTCGGCGCGCGTCTCGTCGGGCTTCTTCGGCGTGCTCGGCGCGCGACCCGCTTTGGGCCGCGCCTTCACGAAGGAGGACGAGCTGCTGGCGTCGCCGGACGCGGTCATCCTGAGTCACGGGCTGTGGCAGCGACGCTTCGGCGGCGACCCTTCGGTCGTCGGCCGCGCGTTCGGCGACACGGGCGCGACCATCGTCGGTGTGATGCCGCCGGACTTCAAGTTTCCTGTCACGGCCGAGTGCTGGACGCCGTTGGAGCGCGACTCCGGCGAGATGAGGAACCGGGCGAACAGCTACTTCAACGTCCTCGGCCTACTCGCGCCCGGCCAAACGACGGATGGCGCACGGGCCGAGATCGAGACTGTTTTCGCCCGCCTCTCCGCCGAGTATCCGAAGACGAACGCCGAGCGGGCGGCGACGCTCACGCCTTTCCGCGAGGTGCTCGTGCGCGACGTGAGGCCATCGCTCCTTGTGCTCCTCGGCGCGGTGGGCTTCGTGCTGCTGGTGGCGTGCGCCAACGTCGCGAATTTGATGTTGGCGCGCGCCGCCGCGCGGCGCAGGGAATGGGCCGTGCGCTCGGCGCTCGGCGCGTCGCGCTGGCGGCTCGTCAGGCAGATGCTCACCGAGAGCGTGATGCTCGCGCTCATGGGGAGCGCGGCGGGGCTGCTGCTGGCGGTGTGGGGGCGCGACGTGCTGACGGCGATGCTGCCGGAAGACTTCGCCAACCTTCAGCTCGCCGACCAGTCGCGCATCGACTCGACCGTGATGCTCTTCACATTGGGCGTGGCCCTCGTCACCGGCGTCGTCTTCGGCATCTTCCCGGCGTGGCAGGCGACGCGTCTGAAGTCGGCCGAATGGCTGAAGGAGTCGGGGCGCGGCCACGTCGGGACTTCGGGGCAGCGCACTCGCAGCGCGCTCGTCGTCATGGAAGTGGCGCTGGCGCTCGTCCTCTTAGTCGGGGCGGGCCTGCTGCTTCAGAGCTTCGCGCGGCTGCGGCAGGTCGATCTCGGCTTCAACCCGCACGGCCTGTCGTCGGTCGGCGTCTCGACCTCGTTTGCGAAACAGCCCACCGACGGGGCGCGCGCGCAGTTCGTCGCTCAGGTGCTCGAACGCGTCTCGCAGACGCCGGGTGTGGAGTCGGCCGTCGTCACGAGCGGGAACCCTTTCCCGTATCTCAACTTCAACTTCACCGTCGAGGGCCGCCCCACGGACGCCGAGGCGCCGGCCGTCTACGACTCGGTCAGCCCCGACTACTTCCGCGCGCTCGGCGCACGCCTCGTGCGGGGCCGCGAGTTCAATGCGTTCGACCGCGCCGACACTACCCGCGTCGCCCTCATCAACGAGACGCTCGCGCGCCGGCACTTCGCCGGCGAAGACCCTCTGGGCCGGCGCGTCTCGATCAACTATCTCGGGCAGCCGCAGCTCCGAGAGATCGTCGGCGTCACGAGCGACATCAATCAGGGCGAGCCGGGCAAGGTGAAGCCGCAGATTTACGTGCCCTACGACCAGCAGCCGTGGCTGAGCGCGTCGCTTTTGGTGCGCGCCGGCGGCGGCGACGCGGGGGCGACGAAGCGGGCGGTGCAGGAAGCCATCTGGTCGGTGGACAAGACGCAGCCGGTCGCCAAGTTCGAGTCGGTCGAGCAGAAGCTCGGCGGCGCGCTGGCCGAGCCGCGTCTCTACACGACACTGCTCGGCGCGTTCGCCGCGCTCGCCCTGCTCCTCGCCACCATCGGCATCTACGGCGTGATGTCGTACACGGTGGCGCAACGCACGCATGAGATCGGCGTCCGCATAGCGCTCGGCGCGCAGCCGCGCGACATCCTCAGGATGGTCGTCGGCCACGGCCTGACGCTGACGCTCTGCGGCGTCGGCGCGGGGTTGCTCGCGGCCTTCGCGCTGACGCGCTTCCTGCAAGGGCTGCTCTACGGCGTCAGCGCCGGCGACCCCGTGACGTTCGCCCTCGTGCCCCTGCTGCTCTCGGGCGTGGCGCTCGCGGCCTGCTACCTGCCGGCGCGCCGGGCGATGCGCGTCGATCCGCTGGCGGCGCTGAGGGAGGAGTAAAGCTGTTAGCGGTTAGCTATTAGCTTTTAGTCAGAACGGGGGAACGAAGGCATTTGAAACATTGAGCTGCGAGATGGCCGAGGGCGGTCGGAGTTTGGCTAACGGCTAATAGCTAACCGCTAACAGCTAAGAAGAGGTTGACTGATGAACACGATCTGGCAAGACATGCGTTACGGCGCGCGGATGCTGTGGAAGTCGCCGGTGTTTACGGCGGTGGCCGTGCTGGCGCTGGCTCTCGGCATCGGGGCGAACACGGCCATCTTCTCGGTGGTCAACGCGCTGCTTTTGCGGCCGCTGCCGCTCGCGGAGTCTGAGCGTCTGGTCGTGCTCTGGTCGCAGTCGAAGAAGACGGGGGCGCTCACATCGTCTTCCTATCCTGACTTCGCGGACTTCCGCGAGCAGAACCGGGTCTTCGAGGGCGTGGCGACGCTGCGCCCGCGCGGGGTGACGCTCACCGGCGCGGGCGAGCCGGAACGACTCGAAGGGGCGCGCGTCTCGGCCGACTTCTTCCCGCTGCTCCGCGTGCAGCCGCTCCACGGCCGCGCCTTTCTGCCCGAGGAGGATCGACCGGGCGGCGAGCGCGTCGTCCTGCTCGGCCACGGACTGTGGCAGCGTCGCTTCGGCGGCGACCCTTCCATCGTCGGCCGCAGCCTTCTGCTCGATGAGCAGCCGCACACAGTGGTCGGCGTTCTCCCGCAGGACTTCCGTTTCCCCTACACACTTGAAAACGCGGAAGTCTATTCGACCATCGCCTACGAGGGCGGCAACTTGCAGGAGCGCGGCGCGCGCACCTCTTACATGCTCGCGCGCCTGCGCGAGGGCGTGACGATTGATGAGGCGCGCGCCGACGCCGCGCGCATCGCCGCCGGGTTGGAGGAGCAGTACCCGGATAGGGACACCGGGATGGGCGCGACCGTGGTCGGCCTTCAGGAGCAACTTGTCGGCAAGGTGGAGCGCGCGCTGTGGGTGCTGCTCGGGGCGGTCGGCCTCGTGCTCCTCATCGCGTGCTCGAACGTGGCGAACCTTTTGCTCGTGCGCGCGACGACGCGCCATCGAGAGATCGCCATCCGCACGGCGCTGGGCGCGTCGCGCTGGCGCGTCGTCCGGCAACTGCTGACGGAGAGTTTGATGATCGCCGCACTCGCCGGCGTGTGCGGGCTGCTGCTCGCCGTGTGGGGCGTCGATTTGCTCGTCGCCCTCAGCCCCGACGATTTGCCGCGGCTCGACGCGGTGGGCTTAGACGCTCGCGTGCTCGCGTTCACCTTCGGCGTCTCGGCCCTGACGGGCGTGCTCTTCGGATTAGTCCCCGCGCTCAAGGCGTCGAAGACCGAGCTGAGCGAATCGCTCAAAGAGGGCGGGCGCAGCACGAACATGAGACCGGGGCGGCAACGCCTGCGCGGGCTGCTCGTCACGGGCGAGGTGGCGCTCGCGCTGATGCTCTTGGTCGGTGCGGGCCTTTTGCTCAAGAGCTTCGGGCGGCTGCAAGCGGTCGATCCGGGCTTCGACCCGAAGGGCGTGCTGACGATGCGGATCAACCTGCCGCGCGCGCGTTACACCGACGGCGAGAGCCGCGCGCGCTTTGTCGGCGAGGTGGTCGAGCGGGTGAGGGAATTGCCCGGCGTCGCCGCGGCCGCCTTCGTCACGCCCGTTCCGTTTAGCTCCAGTAACGTCAGCAGCGACTTCGCCGTCGAGGGACGGCCCGACGCGCCGGTGGGGCAGGAGCCGTCGGCGAGCTATCGCGGCATCACGCCCGACTACTTCCGCGCCATGAACATTCCCCTGACGCGCGGGCGTCAGTTCACGGAGCAAGACCGAAGGGGCGGCCCGGCCGGCGTCGCCATCATCAACGAGGCGGTGGCGCGTCGCTACTTCGAGGGCGAAGACCCACTCGGCAAGATTATCAAGAGCGTGGGCGTCAGCGTGGACGACGACGAGCCGGAGCGTTGGGAGATCGTCGGCGTGGTCGGCAACGTCCGCCACGCAGGGTTAGACGTTGAGCCGTTTGCGGAAATCTATTTCCCGCACCGGCAGCAGTCGTGGAACTGGGGCCACTTCGTGGTGCGCGCCGACGGCGACCTCGCGGCGCTCGCCCCGGCCGTGCGCTCTCAGGTACACGCCATCGACCGCGATCAGGCCATCTCCGAAGTCAGGCCGCTCACCGAGATGATCGCCGGCACCGTCGCCAAGCCGCGCTTCTACGCGCTGCTCCTCGCGGCCTTCGCCGTCGTCGGTCTGCTGCTCGCCGTCGTCGGCATCTACGGCGTCCTCAGCTACACGGTCACGGAGCGCACGCACGAGATCGGCGTCCGCATGGCGCTCGGCGCGCAGCGCGGCGACATCCTCAAGCTGGTCGTCACGGGCGGGATGAAGTATGCGCTCGCCGGGGTCGTCGTCGGACTGTTGGGCGCGCGCGCCGTCACGCACGTTCTCTCGAATCTGCTCTTCGAGGTCAGCGCCACGGACGCGCCTACTTTCGCCGGCATCGCGCTCCTGCTCGCCGCCGTCGCCCTGCTCGCCTGCTACCTGCCGGCGCGCCGCGCGGCGAAGGTCGATCCGATGGTGGCACTTAGATACGAGTGATAAGTGATGAGTGATAAGTGATAAGTGATAAGAGTAAAACCGGCTTCCTCTTTCTTATCACTCATCACTTATCACTTATCACCTCCGAAGGAGACTCTGATGGGAACACTGCTGCAAGACACGCGTTACGGGTTCCGCATGTTGCGGAAGCGGCCCGGTTTTACGGCCATTGCGATTCTCGCGCTCGCTTTGGGCATCGGGGCGAACACGGCCATCTTCTCGGTGGTCAACGCGGTGCTGCTCCGGCCGCTGCCGTTTGCGGGGGCGGAGCGGCTCGCCACCGTCGAGGTGCGTAGCGAGCGGACGGGCGCCGTCGGCGCCGATCATTCGTACCCGAATCTGGTTGACCTGCGCGAACAGGCCGGCACGCTCGAACACCTCGCCGCCTACAGCATGACGACCGCCTTTCTCGCGGCCGGCGACGAGCCGGAGCGCGTGCGCGGCCTGCTCACGACGGCCGACCTCTTCCCCGCGCTCGGCGTGCAACCGTTGCACGGGCGCGTGTTCACGCGCGAGGAAGACCAGAAGGGCGCGACGCGCGTCGTCGTCCTCAGTCACGGGCTGTGGCAGCGACGCTTCGGCGGCGACCCCGCAATAGTCGGCAAGGAAATTCCCCTCGGCGGCATCAGGAGCACGCCCACGCTCGTCCTCGGCGTGATGCCTGAGGGTTTTAAGTTTCCCGTCGGGGTCGCCAACGTCGATTACTGGATGCCGCTCGTCCCCATCCTTTCCGATTCGGATTTGAGTCGCGCCTCGGTCTGGCTGACGGGCCTCGCCAAGCTCAAAGAGGGCGCGTCGGAAGAACAGGCGCGCTCCGAGCTGCAAACGATTTCCCGGCGGCTCGAAGAGCAATACAAGGACTCGAACGCCGACGCGACCTTCATGCTTCGCTCGTACCACGAACAGCTTGTGGGCGACATGAAGACGGCGCTCCTCGTCCTGCTCGGCGCGGTCGGGTGCGTGTTGCTCATCGCGTGCGCCAACGTCGCCAACCTGATGCTGGCGCGCGCGGCCGCGAGGGGGCGGGAGATTTCCATTCGCACCGCTCTGGGCGCGAGCCGCGCGCAGATTGTGCGCCAGCTTCTGACGGAGAGTGTGCTGCTCTCCATCCTCGGCGGGGCGCTCGGACTGTTGATCGCGTGGTGGGGCGTGGACGTGCTCGTCGCGGCCGTGCCCTCGGATTTGCCGCGCGCCGCCGAGGTCGCGCTCGACGCGCGCGTGCTCCTGTTCACCGCCGCGCTCTCGATTCTGACGGGCCTCATCTTCGGCCTCGCCCCGGCGCTTCAGGCGTCGCGCGCCGACGTTTCCGAGTCGCTCAAGGAGGGCGGGCGCGGCAGCGTCGAAGGCGGGCGCAGCCCGTTGCGTAGCGTGCTCGTCGTCGCCGAGGTGGCGGTGTCGCTCGTCCTGCTCGTCGGCGCGGGGTTGCTCGCTCAGAGCTTCGCGCGGCTGATGGACGTTAGCCCCGGCTTCGACGCCGAGCGTGTCCTCGCCTTCGATGTCGTCTTTCGCGGCGAGAACTACACGCAGCGCGCCGCCACCGTCCCCGCGCTCGAAGAACTTCTGACGCAGGCGGCGGCCGTGCCGGGCGTCGAGGCGGTCGGCGTCGTCAACCCGCTGCCGCTCGGCGGCAACTTCGAGGCAAACAGCTTCCAGATCGAGGGCAGAGCGCCGGCCGAGCCGGGGCGCGAGCCGTCGGCCGACCGGCGCGTCATCACCTCCGACTACTTCCGCGCAATGGGCATCCATACGGAAGGCGGGCGCGTGTTCGACTCGCGCGACGCGGCCGCGGCCACGCCCGTCGCCATCATCAACCAGACCTTCGCGCGCCAGCACTTCCCCGGCGAGAACCCCATCGGCCGCCGTCTGCTTTTCACCAACACGCAGAACGTCACGACGGCGCGCGAGATCGTCGGTCTGGTGGCGGACGTGCGCCACGCCGGTCTGGACGCCGAGTCGGGGCCGGAGTTCTACGTGCCCTTCGCGCAGGCGCCGGCCGCGCGCGTGACGGTGGTGGCGCGCACCACGTCGGACGACCCGGCACAGCTTGCGCCCGCGCTGCGCGGCGCCGTCCGTCAGGTGGACAAGAACTTCCCCGTCTACAACGTCCGCACGATGGAGTCGTACCTCGCGGAGTCGGTCGCCCGCCGTCGCTTCAACATGACGCTGCTCGGCGGCTTCGCGCTGGTGGCGCTGTTGCTGGCGGGCCTCGGCATCTACGGCGTGATGAGCTACACGGTGGCGCAACGCACGCACGAGATCGGCGTGCGGATGGCTTTGGGCGCTCAAGCGCGCGACGTGCTGCGACTCGTCATCCGGCAGGGGATGGCGCCCGCGCTCGCGGGCGTCGGCGTGGGACTCGTGTGCGCCCTCGCGCTCACGCGCGTCATGTCGAGCCTGCTCTTCGGCGTCACCGCCACCGACCCCCTGACCTTCGCCGGCGTCGCGCTCCTGCTCTCGGTCGTGGCGCTCGTCTCCTGTTACCTGCCCGCGCGCCGGGCGACGAAGGTCGATCCGATGGTGGCACTGCGCTACGAGTGATAAGTGATGAGTGATAAGTGATAAGAGTAAAACCGTCTTCCTCTTTCTCATCACTCATCACTTATCACTCATCACTTCTGAGAGGTGTTCCGATGGAGACACTGCTGCAAGACGTTCGTTACGGGCTGCGGACGCTGTTGAAGCGACCGGGCTTCACGGTCGTGGCGGTGATGACGCTCGCTCTGGGCATCGGGGCGAACGCCGCCATCTTCTCGGTCGTCAACGGCGTGTTGCTGCGTCCGCTGCCTTACAGGGACGCCGAACGGATCATGACCGTGTGGCAACGCAACGCGCAGACGGGCGCGGAGCGCGAGCCGGTCTCGCCGCCGAACTTCCTCGACTTCCGTGAGCGCAATCAGTCGTTCGAGCAGTTGGCCGCGCTCCGTCCCTACGGCCTCGACTACACGGGCGCGGGTGAGCCGGAGACCTTTCAGACGTGGCGCGTCACCGAAGGCTTCTTCGAGGCGGCGGGAGCCGTCGCGCTCCACGGGCGCACGTTTCTCCCCGAAGAGTATCGCGACGGAGTCGATCAGGTGGTCGTCATCGGCCACGGTCTGTGGCAGCGACGCTTCGGCGGCGACCCAGGCGTAGTCGGACAACAGCTCGTGCTCGACGGGAAGCCGCGCACGGTCGTCGGCGTCATGCCGCCCGAGTTCCACTACCTCGACAAGCGCGAGATGATCGCGCCCTACCATATCGACGCGCACGAGCTGCAACGACGCGCGGCGACTTACCTGAACGTCGTCGGGCGGCTCAAGCCCGGCGTCACGCTGGAGCAAGCGCGCTCCGACATGAGCAACGTGGCCGCGCGTCTCGCCGAGGAATACCCGCAGGCCAACGGCGGGATGGGTGCGGCGGTGGCGCCGCTCGCCGAGCAGATGTTGGGGCGCGTGCGGCCGGCGCTGTGGGTTCTGTTCGGGGCGGTGGGCTTCGTGCTGTTGATCGCGTGCGCCAACGTCGCCAACCTGATGATCGCGCGCTCGGCGTCGCGGGAGAGGGAGTTCGCCATCCGCGCGGCGCTCGGGGCGGGGCGCGGACGGCTCATGCGGCAACTGCTGACGGAGAGTCTGGTGCTCGCCGGCCTCGCCTGCGCCGGCGGCCTCCTGCTCGCCAGTTGGGGCATCGACGCCATCATCGCCCTCAGCCCGGCGGAGCTGCCGCGCATCGATCAGGTGAGACTCGACGGCCGCGTGCTTCTCTTCGCGCTCGGCGTCTCGGCGGCGACGGCCCTCTTCTTCGGACTCCTGCCGGCGCTGCGCTCATCCCAACCCGACCTTCAGGAGTCGCTCAAGGAGGCGAGCCGGAGCGCGACGGCCGGCGCGGCGCGTCATCGCCTGCGCGGCTTCCTCGTCGTCACGGAGTTCGCGCTGGCGCTCGTGCTCTTAGTCGGCGCGGGGCTGCTCGTGCGCAGCTTCATGCGTCTGCTCGAAGTCGATCCCGGCTTCTCGGCCGAGCGCGCGCTCACACTTCAGGTTCACGTCTACGACCAGTATCCGAAGCCGGAACAACAGGCGGTCTTCTTCGAGCAGGCGCTCGAACGACTTCGCGCCCTCCCCGGCGTCGAGGCGGCGGGCGCGGCGTCGGCCCCGCCCTTCATCGGCGAGGGCGCCATCGAGATCGACAGCCCCATCCAGATCGAGGGACAGCCCGCCCCGCCGGCGGGCCAGGAGCCGACCGCCTTTCACACAATCGTGACGGCCGACTACTTCGGCGCGCTCGGCGTCCCGCTGCGCGGCGGACGCATCTTTAATCAATTCGACCGCGCGGACGGCGCGCCCGTCGTCATCGTCAACGAGACGCTGGCGCGGCGCTACTGGCCGGGCGAGTCGGCCGTCGGCAAGAAGCTCATCGTCCTCCGGCTGAGCAAGCCGGTCGCGCGCGAGGTCGTCGGCGTCGTCGGCGACGTGCGCCACACCGGACTCGACAGCGAGCCGCGCCCCGAGCTGTTTTTGCACAGTCTGCAAAACCCGTTCGGGTCGATGACCTTCGTCGTGCGGACGACGCCTGAGCCTTCGACGCTGCTACAGGCCGTCAAGGGCGAGGTGTGGGCGGTGAACAAGAACCTGCCCTTCTACAGCACGGCGACAATGGAGAGTCTGGTCGCGGAGACGCTCAAGGAGCGGCGCTTCAGCCTGTTGCTGCTCGGCGCTTTCGCCTCTCTCGCGCTGGTGCTCGCCGGGGTCGGCATCTACGGCCTCATCAGCTACTCGACGGCGCAACGCACCCACGAGATCGGCGTGCGCGTGGCTCTGGGCGCGCGCGGGCGCGACATCATGCGAATGGTCGTCGGAGAGGGGTTGCTGCTGAGCGGCGCGGGCGTCGCGTTGGGTCTGCTGGGGGCGCTCGTGCTCACGCGCTTCCTCGGCGGGCTGCTCTACGGCGTGGCCCCGACCGACCCGCTGACCTTCGCCGGCATCGCGCTCTTGCTCGTCTGTGTCGCCCTCGCGGCCTGCTACCTCCCGGCCCGTCGCGCGGCGCGGGTCGATCCGATGGTGGCGTTGAGATACGAATAACAAGAGGTTAGAGGTTAGAGGTTAGAGGTCAGTTAAAACTGATTTCACTAACCTCTGACCTCTGACCTCTGACCTCTCTGGAGATTGTTATGGGAACACTGCTGCAAGACATTCGCTATGGACTGCGCGGGCTTTGGCGGCAACCGGCGTTCACGTTGGTGGCCGTGTGTTCGCTCGCTTTGGGCATTGGCGCGAACACGGCGATCTTCAGTCTGGTCAATGCCGTGTTGCTCAAGCCGTTGCCGTTCGCCGACTCGGAGCGCCTCGTCATGGTGTGGGAAGACGCCTCCGTCATCGGCGCCCCGCGCGACAGCGTGGCCCCGGCCAACTTCGTGGACTGGAAGACGCAGAATCAGGTCTTCGACGAGATGGCGGTGCTCAGTTGGCAGAGCTTCAACATCACCGGCGACGGCGAGCCGGAGCGGGTTACGGCTTACGCCGTGACGGCGAACGTCTTCCCGCTGCTCGGCACGGAGCCGGCGCTCGGACGCCATTTCCTGCCCGAAGAAAATGAGCCGGGTACGGCTAAAGTGGCGATGCTCAGCCACGGCCTGTGGCAGCGGCGTTACGGCGGCGACCCGTCGATTGTCGGCCGCGACATCATGCTCAACGGCGAGAAGCGCACGGTGGTGGGCGTGATGCCGCAGGGCTTTCAGTTTCTCCAGAGCTTCATCGGACTCTGGGTGCCGACGGCGCTTACACAGGAAGAACTCGCCAACCGCGGCGCACACTACCTGACCGTGCTCGCGCGCCTCAAGCCCGGCGTGACGGCCGAACAAGCGCAGGCCGACATCGGCGCCATCACCGACCGCATCGCGCAAGCCGACCCGAACGAGGCCGGAAACCTGAAGGCGGCCGTCGTGCCGCTACGCGAACAACTCTCAGGCGGCGTCCGCAACTCGCTATTTATCCTGCTCGCCGCGGTCGGCTTCGTGCTCCTCATCGCCTGCGCCAACATCGCCAACCTCCTGCTCGCCCGCGCCACGGCCAGGCAGCGCGAGATCGCGGTGCGGACGGCGCTCGGCGCTTCGCGCTGGCGCGTCGTGCGGCAGTTGTTGACGGAGAGCGTGCTGCTCTCCGTGATGGGCGGCGGGGCCGGTCTGCTTTTGGCCGCGTGGGGTTTTGAGTTTCTGAAAAAACTCGTCCCCGACGCGATGGCGCTCTCGGCCACACTGAAACTCGATCTGCCGGTGCTCGGCTACGCGCTGGCGGTATCCGTGCTCACCGGCCTCGTCTTCGGCCTCGCCCCCGCCTTGCAGGCGTCGCGGATCGATCTGGGCGAAGCCTTGAAGCAGAGCGGCGGGCGCACGGGCCTGACGGCGGGGGGAGGGCGTCTGCGCGGCGCGCTCGTCGTCGTGGAAGTGGCGCTGGCGCTCGTGCTCCTGGTTGGCGCGGGGCTGTTGATTCAGACCATCTCTCGGCTTCAGCAACAGTACACGGTCTTCCAGCCCGAACAGTTGTTGACGCTGCGGACGGTGCTGCCAGAAGGCAAGTACAAGGAGCTGTCGCGGCGCGTGGACTTCTACGATCAGGTGCTCGCGCGTGTGGAGACGCTGCCCGGAGTCGTCTCGGCCGGCTACACCACCTCGGTGCCGTTGCAGTGGAAGGGCGGGGCCAACGGCTTCACGATGGAGGGGCCGCCGCCCGAGGGGGTGCTCGCCACGAACGCCATCCACCGGCAGGTGAGCGCCGGCTACTTCAAGACGATGGGCGTGGGTCTTCGCGAGGGCCGCTACCTTGAGGAACGCGACGACGCGAAGGGGCAGCAGGTGATGGTCGTCAACGAGACGATGGCGCGGCAGTATTGGCCGGGTGAGACGGCCATCGGCAAGCGGATCAAGTTCGGCCCCGCCGAAGGCACTGACCCGTGGCGCACCATCGTCGGGGTGGTGGCCGACGTGCGGCAGATGGGCCTCGACGCGCCCGTCAAGGCGGAGATGTATCTGCCGTACCGGCAGATTGCGTCGCACGCCTTTTACAAGCCGCGCGATCTGGTCGTCCGCACCAGTGTTGACCCGATGAGTCTGGTGAGCGCGGTGCGCGGCGAGATTCACGCGGTTGACCCTGAACAGCCGCTCTCGAACATCGCGACGATGGAGAAGCTGCTCGCCGACGAGACCGGCGCGCGCGGCCTCGGCATGATGCTGCTCTCGACCTTCGCGGGCCTCGCGCTCCTGCTGGCCGCGCTCGGCATCTACGGCGTGCTGGCCTACTTCGTCACGCAGCACGTGCCGGAGATCGGCGTCCGTCTCGCGCTCGGCGCACGCCCGCGCGACATCCTCGCGCTGGTGCTCAAGAAGGGGATGGGCCTCGCGCTCGGCGGCGTGGCCGCGGGGCTTCTGGCGGCCTTCGCGCTCACACGCCTGATGGAGAAACTACTCTTCGGCGTGACGGCGACCGACCCGGCCACCTTCGCCGGCGTCGCAGCCCTACTCGTCGCCGTCGCCTTCGCCGCCTGCTACATCCCCGCGCGGCGCGCGACGAAGGTCGATCCGATGGTGGCACTTCGCTACGAATAAGAGGTCAGAGGTCAGAGGTTGGAGGTCAGTAAAAACTGTCTTCACTAACCTCTGACCTCTAACCTCTGACCTCTTTGGAGATTGTTATGGGAACACTCTGGCAAGACTTACGCTTCGGCATCCGCATCCTGCTGAAGAAGCCGGGCTTCACGGCCGTGGCGGTGTTGACGCTGGCGTTAGGGATAGGGGCGAACACGGCGATCTTCAGTGTCGTCAACCGGGTCTTGCTCAGGCCGCTGCCTTTCACGCAGCCCGAACAACTCGTCCGCGTGACCGCCGATATTCAGAAGACGAACTCGACTGATGTCGGCCTTTCGGGTTTGGAGCTGTTCGATTACCGCGACCGCGCGGGGATGTTCGAGCAAATCTCCGGCGTGTATCCCATCAACGCGAACATCACCGAGATCGACCAGCCCGAGCGGGTCGAGGCGTTGCTCGTGGATGTCAATTACTTCTCACTGCTCGGCGTCGAGGCGCAGCTCGGGCGCACCTTCCAGCAGGAAGACTACCAGCCGGGCATCGCCGAAGTCGCCGTCATCAGCGACGGGCTGTGGCGGCGGCGCTACGGCGCGGGCACGGACGTGATCGGCAAGAAGTTCCGTCTCGACGAAGACCTCTACGTGATTGCCGGCGTCGCGCCCGCGAGCTTCCGTCACCCCGGCCGCACGCTTCAGACCGACGTGGAGGTGTGGGTGCCGGCCGGGTGGGTCGGCCCGCCGTTCAACAACCCGCCGCGCGGCGCTTATTTTTTGGCGGGGGCGATTGGCCGGCTCAAGCCCGGCGTCACGCTCCCCGCGGCGCAGGCGCGCCTGGCCGAACTCGCCGGCGAGCTGCGCCGGGAGTACCCGAACGACTACCCGGAGGGCGGGGGCTGGACGCCGCGCCTCGTCGGTCTGCAAGACGATCTGGTCGGCAACGTGCGGCCGGCCCTGTTGCTGCTGCTCGGCGCGGTCGGCCTCGTGCTGTTGATCGCGTGCGCTAACGTCGCCAACCTGCTCCTGCTGCGCGCGTCGGCCCGCCAGCGGGAGATCGCCATTCGTCGCGCGCTCGGCGCGGGGCGCATCAGGCTCATCCGCCAGTTGATGACGGAGAGCGTGCTGCTCGCGGTGGCGGGCGGCGCGTTGGGTTTGCTCATCGCGGTCTGGGGCGTCGAGACACTGGTGAAGTTCAGCCCGGCCAACATCTCGCGGCTCGGCGAGATCGGCGTGGATGCGTCGGTGCTCGTGTTCACGCTGGCGGTGTCGCTCGTCACGGGCGTCGTCTTCGGACTCGTCCCCGCGATTCAGGCTTCCCGCCCGAACTTGCAGGAGAGTTTGAAAGACGCGGCGCGCGGGGCGACCGCCGGCGCGGCCCGCAACCGCATGCGGAGCGTGCTCGTCATTTCGGAGTTCGCCCTGGCCCTGATGCTTCTCATCTCGGCCGCGCTGCTGATCCGCAGCTTCTGGATGTTGCAGAGCGTGAATCCGGGGTTTCGGGCGGAGAACGTCCTGACGGCGCGTCTCTGGCTGCCGGCGCCGAACGATAGGAAGACCGGCCCCTACTTCACACACCAGAGTCGCGTCCAGATGTACAAAGAGGCGCTCCAGAGACTCGCCGCGCTGCCGGGCGTCGAACGGGTCGGCGGCGTCAGCTCCCTGCCGCTCGACGGCGGGCGCCCCACGGCCCCGTTCACCGTCGAGGGCCGCCCCCCCGAGTCGGCCAACGTGAACACGGTGGGGTTTCACTACGCCAGCCCCGGCTACTTCGACGCCATGGGAATTCCCCTCTTGAAGGGCAGGGGCTTCGCCGAACAGGAAGACGAGAAGGCGCCCGGCGTCGTCCTGATTAGCAGGACGATGGCCGAGCGTTTCTTCCCCGGCGAAGAACCCCTGGGCAAACGCGTCAGGCTCGGTGGTCACAACTCGAAAGCGCCGTGGCTCACGGTCGTCGGCATCGTGGGCGACGTGAAGAGCGAGCGGCTCGACGCCGAGAACCAGCCACAGATGTACACCTCGCTGCTTCAGAACTCGAACCTCTTCATGGCCTTCGTGATTCGCACGGCGAATAACCCGGCCGCGCTCTCCGAGGCCGTGCGCAGCGAAATCCGGGCGGTCGATCCCGATCTGCCCGTCCACGGCGTCCGCACGATGGAGGAGGTGATGTCGGCGACGGTGGCGCAGCAGCGCTTCGCCATGACGCTGCTCGGCGTGTTCGCCGTCATCGCCCTGCTTCTGGCGGCGGTGGGCATCTACGGCGTGATGTCTTACGCCGTCGCCGAGCGCACGCACGAGATCGGCATCCGCATGGCGCTCGGCGCGCAGGCGGGAGACATCGTGCGCATGGTCGTCAGGCAGGGGATGATTCTCGCGGTCGTCGGCGTCGTCGCCGGGGCCGCGGCCGCGCTGCTGCTAACGCGCGTCATGTCGAGCATGCTCTACGGGGTGAGCGCGAGCGACCCCGTAACGTTCGCCGCCATCTCACTCGCCCTCGCCGCCGTGGCCTTCCTCGCCTGTTACCTGCCGGCGCGGCGCGCGGCGAAGGTCGATCCGATGGTGGCACTGAGATACGAGTGATAAGTGATCAGTGATAAGTGATCAGAAAGAGCAAGACGGTTTCACTCTTATCACTCATCACTTATCACTTATCACCCTCCGAAGGAGGATGTGATGAGAACACTCCTGCAAGACCTGCGCTACGGATTGCGCGTGCTGCGGAAGAGTCCGGGCTTCACGCTGGTAGCAGTGGTGTCGCTCGCTTTGGGCATCGGGGCGAACACGACGATCTTCAGCATGGCGAACGCGCTGCTGCTGCGCCCGCTGCCCGTCGATGAGCCGGAGCGGCTCGTCAGCCTCCACTCGGTCAGTCCCGACGGCAGCTCCTTCCACACGTTCTCGTACCCCGACTATCAGGACTACCGCGACCAGTCGGACGTGTTCGAGGGACTACTCGTCTACACCATCGACACGTACAGCCTCAACGCCGACGAGCGCACCGAGCGCGTCTTCGGGATGCTCGCCTCTGGCAACTTCTTCGACGTGATGGGAGTGCGGCCCGCGCTCGGGCGCTTCTTCACGCCTGAGGAGGACAAGGCCCCGCGCGGCGAGGCGGTGGCCGTCTTAAGCAACGGCTTCTGGCAGCGGCGCTTCGGCTCCGACCCCTCAATCGTCGGCAGGGAACTGCTCTTCGGCGGCCAGCCCTACACGGTGGTCGGCGTCGCCCCGCGCGGGTTCACGGGCACGCGCGTCGGCTTCGCGCCCGACGTTTATTTGCCGATGTGGTCGCACGGCCGGAGCGCGCGCGGCTCCGAGGGGCTGAACGACCGGAGCGGCGGGAGTCTGGAGATCGTGGGGCGTCTGAAACGCGGTGTGAGTGTCGAGCAGGCGCAGGCGCAGGCCGGCGGCGTGGCGGCCCGGCTCGCCGAAGCGTACCCGGATTCGCACCGGGGCAAAGGTGTTGAGGTCAGGCGGCTCGGCACGGGCCTCGGTCAGTTCGAGGCTCCGGTGATGGGCTTCATGGGCGTGCTGTCGGCGGTCGTCGGGCTGGTGCTGCTGATAGCGTGCGCCAATGTGGCCGGCATGGCGCTGGCGCGCTCGGCGACGCGCCGGAAAGAGGTCGCTATCCGTCTCGCGGTGGGCGCGCGGCGGAGTCGCATCGTGCGCCAGCTCGTCACGGAGAGTGTGTTGCTGTTTCTCATCGGCGGCGCGGCCGGCGTCCTGCTCGCCGCGTGGCTGGCCGACTTGCTGATGGCCTTCAAGCCGCCCACGCCGTTCCCCGTCGAGCTTAACTTCGGCCTCGACTGGAGGGTGCTCGTCTACGCGCTCGGCCTGTCGCTGGTGACGGGCATCGTCTTCGGACTCGCCCCGGCGCTTCAGGCTTCGCGGCCCGACGTGATTCCGTCGCTCAAGGATGAGTCGGGCGGCGGCTTCCGGCGCTCTCGTCTGTTGAACGTCTTCGTCGCCGGGCAGATCGCCGTCTCGCTCGTCCTCTTAGTCTGCACCGGCCTCTTCCTGCGCTCACTCCAGAACGCGCGCTCGATGGACCCCGGCTTCAACCCCGACGGCGTCCAGCTCGTCGGACTCGACCTCCGCATACAGGGCTACGACGAGCCGCGCGGCCGACGCTTCTACGCTCAGCTTTTGGAGCGACTGAAGTCGGCGCCCGGCATCTCGTCCGTGACGCTGGCGCGAATGATCCCGCTCGACGGCGGGAACATGGAATACGGCATCAACGTCGAAGGCCGCGAGCCGCCCGACGGCCGCCGCAGCTTCTCGAACGACACGAACGTCGTCGGCTCCGACTACTTCAAGACGCTCGGCATCCCGCTCGTCCGGGGCCGCGACTTCGGGCCGCAGGACGTTAAGGAAGCGCCGCGCGTCGCCGTCGTCAACGAGGCGATGGCCCGGCACTACTGGCCGAACGAAACGGCCGTGGGTCGTCGCTTCTACATCGGCTCGTTCGCCGATGGCGTCCCCGTCGAGATAGTCGGCGTGGCGAAGGACGGCAAGTACCGCACGCTCGGCGAAGAAGCGCGCCCCTACCTCTACCTCGCGGCCGAGCAGGACTACAGCTCTTACCTGACGCTCCACGTCCGGCCGCGCTCGGCGGAGACGGCGGCCGATGCTCTGGCCGCCGTGCGTCGTGAGACGGCCGCGCTCGATCCCAACCTGCCACTGCTCGACGTGATGCCGATGACCGAGGCGATTGGCACGTCGTTGTTGCCGATTCGCATGGCGGCGACGGTGGCGGGCGTGCTCGGCGTGGTGGGGCTGGTGCTCGCCGGGGTCGGCATCTTCGGCGTCGTCAGCTTCTCGGTCGTGCAGCGCACGCGCGAGATCGGCGTCCGCATGGCTCTGGGCGCGCAGACGCGCGACGTGTTGCGACTCGTCATCTGGCAGGGCATGAAGCTCGCACTCGCCGGCCTCGCCGCGGGGCTGCTCCTCGCCATCGCGCTCTCGCGCGTGCTCTCGGGCCTGCTCTACGGCGTCAGCCCGACGGACGTGTCCGTCTTCGCAGGCGTCTCGCTCCTGCTGGCGACGGCCGCCCTCGCCGCCAGCTACATCCCCGCGCGGCGCGCGGCGAAGGTCGATCCGATGGTGGCTCTCAGATACGAGTGATAAGTGATCAGTGATGAGTGATAAGAGAAAGACAGATTCTTTCTCATCACTTATCACTGATCACTCATCACTTTTCATAGAGGTGTTGTAATGGACAAACTGCTGCAAGACTTGCGATACGGAGTGCGGACGCTGGCGAAGCGGCCGGGTTTTACGGCCGTGGCGGTGCTGACGCTCGCTTTAGGGATAGGGGCCAACACGGCCATCTTCTCGGTGGTCAATACGGTGCTCTTAAATCCGCTGCCGTATGAGGGCGCCGACCGGCTGGTGATGTTGTTCGAGCAGACGCCGGCGCAGGAGCGCAACTTCATCTCGCGTCCGAACCTTCAGGACTACGCCGAGCAGAGCCGCACGTTCGAGGAGTTCTCGGCGATGGTCGGCCAGAGCGTCAACCTGACGGGCACGGAGCAGCCCGACCGGCTCATCGGCAACTTCGTCACGTCGAGCTTCTTCCGCGTCCTGCGCGCGCGACCCCTCCACGGCCGGCTCTTCGAGGCCAACGAGGATGCTGAGGGCGCCGAGCGCGTCGCCATCCTCAGTCACCCCACTTGGCAGACGCGCTTCGGCGGCGACCCCTCGATAGTCGGCCGCGCGCTCACTCTGAACGGCGAGCCGCACACCGTCGTCGGCATCCTGCCCGAAGGCTTCCGCTCGCCGGGCAGCGACTACGACGTTTACATGCCGGCGCAGTTCTGGCCCAACTACAAGGTGGCGCGCGAC
>DASVES010000024.1:0-19246 GCA_036380435.1 Pyrinomonadaceae bacterium
GGCAATGAAAACGCTCGAAAAAAGAATAATCCATGCCGCCTTCCCCGGGTTATTAGCGCCGAGTAAGCGCCCGGGGAATGAGTCATTGCGCAGATACGTCCCACACTTCTTGCAGTAGGCGTCAGGATTCTGCTCCGAGGCTCCACAGTTCGGACAAAACATAGCCGTGTATCTTATGACGGGTTACACGCAGCGCCTAACACGCTTGAGGTTTGTCTTTGACCGCTTTCTACAGCAAAGCTCGATCCTCTTCATTGAGATATGAGACAATGAATGGGACAAAAGACCTCAACTGTCCAGTTCAACTTATCCTTTGAGATTGAAACTAATACAGGCCTTCTGCCCCGAATAACAACGGCAGTCGATAGGCCAGGCCCGTGAGGACGGGGCTATCGACTGCCGCGCCTATGGCGCTGGCCGATGCGGATAATGGAGGACGCGTTACGCGCTGCCGACGGGGGCCGTTGCGCCTGACTCCAGCTCGGTGATGAGTTGCGTGAGCATCGGCTCGCCCTGCGCCGCGTCGAGGTAGCCCTTGCCGAGCAGGCGCATCATCGGCCGCTGCTGCTGCCCCGGCTCGCTACGCACCTCCTTGAGCAGCGCGCGGCAGAAGGCGAGGACGACCTCGGGCGCGAATTGCTGGCCCGTGTTGCGTCGCAGGTCTTCGACCACTTCGGGGAATTCCCGGCGGCGCTTGTAGGGACGGTCGGTCGTCATGGCGTCGAAGGAGTCGGCGAGCGTGACGATCTTGGCGCACAGCGGTATCTCGTCGCCCGAAAGCCCGTCGGGGTAGCCGCGGCCGTCCACGCGCTCGTGGTGATAGCGCGCCGTGAGCGGGATGTCGGCGTAGGGGTGTTTGATGGGCGAGAGGATTTCGTAGCCGGCGGCCGGGTGGCGGTTCAGCTCCGACGACTGCTTGGCGTCGATCTTGTATGGGGCGTTGATGATGTCGCGGTCAACGATGAGCTTGCCCACGTCGTGAAGGTAGCCGGCAATCGCCATGCCCTCGACCTCCTCGTCCGACCAGCCCAACTCGCGCGCGATGATCTCGCTGTACTTGCCCACGCGCTCCGAGTGCCCCTGCGTGTACTTATCCTTGTAGTCGATGGCGGCGGCGAAGGCGCGCACCGTCCCCTGATAGATGCCGCGCAGCTCCTCGTAGATGCGCCGCGTCTCCTCGGCCCGGCGCTCGATCTCGCGCAGCAGACGGTGGTTGTGCAGGCCGACGCCGATGTGCCGGCCGAGCGCCCGCGCCACGTCGCGATCCTCGACCGTGTACGCCTCGCCGCTCGCCTTCTCGCCGAGGAGGATCAGACCTTCGAGCCGGCCGTGGACGAGCAACGGGACGAGCAGCTTGACACGCGAACGCTCAAGCTCCGACAGAAAGCGCTCGCTCAGCGAGACGCGCTTGTCGTCCGCGCTCATCTCCTCGGCTTCGACGGAGACGGCCGCGCCCTCACCCCCGACGAGCGCCTCGGCCTCCATCGGCGAGAAAGGAACTTCCGACGGCGCGCCCTCGGCGTGGCCGCGCGCGGCGACGAAGCGCATCACACCAGCGTCCGCGTCGTACTCGCCGACCGCGCCGCGTCTGACGCCGAGCGCGCCGAGCACGACCTGAAGCGCGGCCGTGACCATCTCGTCGAAGTCGCTCGTGTCGGCGATCTCGACGCCGAGGTCGGCGACCGCCGAGAAGGCATGGATGACTTTGCGCAGCCGGTCAGACATATGTCTCTCGGAGGAGGTCAGTGTCCGCGGGGCGCGGGGGCGGCAAACTCGGCGAGCGCGGCCTCCTCGGAGTCGGCCAGCGCCACGCAGCGCGTCAGGCCGAGCAGCTCGAAGAGTTTCTGGTTGTGACGGTTGAGGTTGGTAAAGACGAGGCGCGCGCTGCGAGCCTCGGCGATATCCACGATGCCGAGCAGGATCGAGACGCCGATGCTGTTGACGAGTTCCGTGTCGCGGAAGTTGATGACGACGGTGCGGGCGCCCTCTTCGAGCCGGAGACGGCACTCACGTTCGAGGCGCTGCCCGCTCATCTTGTTGACGTAGTCGCCGGCGTAGACGACGGCCACATCTCCGGCGCGCGAGGGCGCGAGCGCGGGCGAGCCGCTGCGGGCGCTTTCGTTCATCTGTTGTCTCCCCTCTTACTTGCGCAGGTACTTCGTCATTCGCAGGCGTGTGCCGTCGTCAACGCGCTCGAACTCGACCTCGTCCATCAGCGTGCGGATGAGCTTGAGGCCCCATCCGCGGCGTCCGGGAATGCTGTCGTTGGCCTCTCGGCCGTTGGTGTGTGCGAGGGCGTAACCGCCGGAAATGGTCGCATCAGGGGGGGGAGCGACGCCCCGGCTCGAAACGGTGACAACCAATTTATCACTTTCCAGCCGGAAACGCTGATAAATTTTTCGGTCGGGGCTGAGGGAGTGCTCCGAGGCGTTGATGCACGCCTCGACGAGTGCGTGCTTTATCTGGCTGATGGCCTCGGGGTCGAACTCCAGCCGGCGCGCGATCTGCTCGACGGTGTGGGCCGCGATCAACTCCGTGTCGTCGCCCATCGGCATGATCATCTCGAACTCGTTGGACGCCGCCTCACTGACGTGCGCGCCCGCGCCGCCCGTGTCGAGACGCGCCGCGAGGAGTTCGAGCTGCGCGCGGCTGGAGCCGAACGCCTCGCGCACATTCAAAAGCTTGTTAGCGTCTTCGGAGAAGCCCTCGGGCGCGACCAGCCAGAGGCGGGCGCGGCGGAAGCCGCAGGCGTGGACGACCTGCGTCAGGCGGTCGAGCCAGACCTCGGCGAGCGCGCGGCCGGCTTCCAGTTTCGAGTCGATCTCGGCGGCGATCCAGACGACCTCGTTGTGCTCCGAGTAGGGACTTGAGTCGAAGCCGTGGGCGACGGCGCAGCGCTCCTCGTCGATGACGAGCTGCACGGGTGGGTGGAACGAGGCGCAGCTCGCGGCGTGGACGACCTGCGGCAGACGCACGAGGTCGGTCTCGGCTTCAAGGCCGGCGGCCACTTCCTCGGGCGTCGCACCGCGGTAGGTGCGCTGGAAGCGGTCGTTGTGAAGAAGGCTGGCGGGCACGCGCTGGAGGTTGAAGCGTTCCAGTAGTTCGCGCAGGCCGAGCGCGGCCTCGCGGCGGTAGTAGCGCGCCATCGTCTGCGGGGCGCGCTTGAGGGCATCGACCAGCGTGTTGGCGACGACGAGTGCGCGCGGCTCGACGGCGACGTGGAGGCGGTAGCTGGCCCTCAGGTAGTCGTGCCAGACGAGGCTCCGGCTCGTCTCGACGTAAGAAGCGTCGAAGCCGGCCAGCTCGCGGACGTGCAGGCCGGTCAGAACCTTCTTCAGCTCCGCGCCCTCGACGCCGAGGCGACGACGCCATGCCTCGACGGGCGACTTCCCTTCCACGTTCTCCGCCGTCTCGTAGAGCACGCGCACGAGCGCGCGGCGCGTGTCGATGGAGGGGGCGATCTCTTCGAGCGCGGCGTTGAAGCGGCGATTGATGCGCCCGCCGAGGAGGTCGTCCACGTAGAGGCGCTGGAAGTCGCGGAAAGTCCCGAGGTCGCTCGCGGCGCCCTGCGCGGTGCGGATGAGCGCGGTGATGAGCTGCGGGCTGCCCTCGAACTGCTGCACCATCAGGTCGCGCGTTTCGTCGCTCAGGTTGACGCCGAGGCGTGCGGCCACAACGGTGGCGAGCGCCCGCGCGTCCTCGTCGCTCAGACGTTCGAGGTGAATGAGGCCCGTGTCGGCCGCGCGGTGCGCCTCCTCGGCGAGGTGCATCACGTCCGAGAAGCTGCGACGCAGGCCGGCGAGGACGAAGGGCGTGTCGGTCTGCGCGGCCATCTGGGCCAACTCCGCGCCGAGGCCGCCTTCCGCGTCGAGTTCGGCGGCGAGGTGTACGTCGTCGATCATCACGAGCGTGCGCGCGCCGTGCGCGGCGGCCTGCTGCGGGGCGCCGAGACAGAGGCGGATGAGCGCGGCCTCATCCTGCTCTCCCCGCGCGCGCTCGGAAGCGCTGACGATGCGCTCCACCCAGTCGTAGTCGGAGGGCGTAATGAGGTCGAGCAGCCCGCCGAGGGTGGGCGGTGAGAAGATGAGGTCGGGGTCGCCGCGGCGGTGTGCGACCGTCTGGACGACGAATGACTGGAGGAACCGCAGGGCCGCGCCCCCCGCCCCCTGATCGCGGCGCGAGAAGGAGAAGTAGACGGGCGAAGCGCCGCCGCGCTCCTGAAAGAGCGTGTCGAATGACTGGCGCAGGAGTTCGGACACGCCGGCCATCGGCGCGGCGAGCACGAGGAGGTTGCGCGGCCCCGACGTGTGCGCGGCGAGGTCGCCCACGAGGCGCAGCTCCGCGCCGCGCCCGACGAAGTCCTCCGGCGCGACGCGGCCGAGGATGCGCCGCTTCTTCTGCGTCTCCCCCGTCACCTTATTTGTCTTCCGCGTCGGCATCCTTCGAGTTCTTCTCCGCCTCCGACCGGTACGCGTTCACGCAGTTCTTGCCGCGGCTCTTGGCGACGTAGAGCGCCTGATCGGCCGCGTAGATGACACTCGCCGGGGTGTCCACGCCCGAGCCGAAGGCGCTGATCCCGATGCTCACGGTGACGTTTCCGGCGGGCTGCGCCTTGTCATGCGGGAACTGTGTGCGCTCGATGCGCCGGCGGATGCGCTCGCCGATGACGACGGCCTCAGACAAGCTCGTCTGCGGCAGCAACACGCAGAACTCCTCGCCGCCGTAGCGCGCCGCCACGTCGGCCGAGCGCAGCGTTGCCTTCAGACACTGCGCCGTCATCTCCAGCGCCAAATCGCCGGCCTGGTGGCCGTTCAGGTCGTTGTAGTGCTTGAAGTCGTCGATGTCCACCATCATAAAACTCATCTGAAACTGGTGGCGCTTCGACCGCTCCAGCTCCTCCGACAGACGCTCTTCGAGATAGCGGCGGTTGAGCAGGCCCGTGAGCGGGTCGGTGATCGAGAGCAGTTGGAACTGCGTCGCCTTCTGGTGCCACTGCGCGCGGTCGAGGGCGAGCGCCATCTGCGGCGCGATGAGATCGAGGAGGCTGAGGTCAACGTCGTCGTAGTTGCCGCCGCCGGCCTTGTCCGTGACGTTAAGGACGCCGACCTTGCGCCCCGAGATGCTGAGCGGGTAGCTGATGAACGACTTCGTCTTGTAGCTGCGCTCGGCCGGCGCCGGCTTCCAACCCGCGAGCGCCACGTCCGAGACGACGAGCGGACGGCCCTCGCGCATCACCGTGCCGGCGACGCCCTCGCCCATGCGCAGGCGCACGTCCTGCGCCGCCTCGGTGCGAGGGCCGACCATGGCCTTCATCGAAAGTTCGTCGGCCGCCTCGTCATAGAGCAGGAGCGAGCCGCGCTCGGCCCGCAGCATCTCGGCCGACTGGCGCAGGATCATCTGGTACGCCTCCTCGGGCGGCGCCGAGTTGATCCTCTCGACGAAGGCGCGCAGGTGTGTGGCGGTGCGCATCCGCCGCTCCAGCTCCTCGCGCAGACGCAGCACTTCGAGCGGCAACGCGATCTCGCGACAGAAGGCGGCGACGGCTCTCCGCTGCTCCTCCGACAAGTGCTTGTCGCCGACTAAGAGCGCTCCCTTCATCTCCTCGCCGACAGCGAGCGGGAAGAGTTCGACGGCGTCCTCGTGACGGGTCGCCGTGCGCCCGCCCGCGGGGACGGCGATACTCTCGCCGTGCGTGGCCGCCTGAAGCAGCTTGATCTCTTTAGCCTTGAGCGAGACGCGGGGCGGCTGCGCGCGGAACTGCCCCGTCGTGTAGACCGACGTAAACTTTTCGTCGGCGCGCAGCATCAGCGCGACGGACTCGACGCCGTGCGACTCGCACAATTTCCTCACGGCCTTCTCGCACGCCTCCGCCAGCGACGTGTTAGAGGCGAATCCCCTCGCCTGCGAACTCGGCGCGGAGCCGTTGGCGTGCGGCATCGCGGCGGGGGCCGGCGCTGCTCCGCGCCGCGCGCCGCGCGCTTCGCTCGCCTCGTCAACCCCATTCGACTTTTCGGCCTCCGGCGCTTCCCTCTTGCCCACGCCCGCGTCGGCCTTCCCCGCGGCTGGCGCGCCCACGCCCCTGCCGGTCGCCGCGGATTTCCGTGAGCCGCGCGCGCCCTTCGGGAACTCTTCGGCCGCCTCGCGGAGGCGGACGGCCAGATCAGCGAGGTCTTGTTCGAGCGCGAAGATGACGTTGCGGAAGAGGTCTGGGCTGAGCAGGTCGGAGAGGTCGCCGCTACGCATGCGCTCGGCGAGCACGCGGTAGTCGGAGCTGCGGAGGAAGGCGCGGCCGGCGATGACGGCGAGACGCTCGGCGGCGCCGAGGTCGAGGGGTGCGGCGAAGCAGTGGAGGCCGGCGTGGCAGCGATAGTGAGCCGGGCCGGCGGCCTCCTGTGCGCGCTCGAAGGCGCGGCCGCAGAAGGGGTCGCAGAGGTGCGCGTGTTTGGGCGACGACTGGAAGGCCTGGCAGATGGAGTTGTTATGTGAGACGCGAAGCGCGGGGGGCTGGCGACCCTCGACTAAGAGTAGGGCGAGGCCCGAAGCCGCTGCCAGCGACTCCTGCACCTCTGCCCAGCCGGTGGGGACGGTCGCGGCAGACGGATTTTCGGCATGCTCTGGGGCGGAAGCTGCTTTATCCATTAAATTTGCGGAACACTTTGGGGGTCCGCGAGTGCGGCCTGAAGGCGGGTCTTTCCGAAGACCTTGGGGAGGCGCGTCCGCACCCACGCCTTTCAGACGGAAAGGACGGCGGGCGCCTGGGACCTCCGCCGTCCCACAGCCGCAGTATAGGTGTCCGCACGTAAACAAGACAAGAGTTATCCCTTTAAAAGACTTAACCCTCGCCCGGGGAACACGGAGGCCGAAGCATCCGCAAGCCATAGGAAACGGTCAATCGGAGGGATATTTCACTGCGCGATGATGCGGCCGGGGTTTCTCAGGCCCGGAGCATCGCCGGGAGCCACCCGCTCGATGTCCGGCTGGTCGGGACTGATGCGTATACAGGCGGCGAAATGGTTCGGCTTGATCTCTGCCAGAGGGGGCACGACCTCCTTACACTCGCGGATGGCGTAGGGGCAGCGCGTGTGGAAGCGGCAGCCTGACGGCGGGTTGATCGGCGAGGGCACGTCGCCCTGCAAGACGATGCGTTGTCGTCCGGCCTCGGCCTCCGGGTCGGGCACGGGCACGGCCGAAATCAGCGCCCGCGTGTAAGGCATCAACGGGTCGTCGTAGATGGTCTTGGCCCCGGCGACTTCGACGAGCTTGCCGAGGTACATCACGGCGACGCGGTCGGAGACGTGGCGGATGGCCCGCAGGTCGTGAGAGATGAAGAGGTAAGTGAGATTGCGCTCCTGCTGGAGCCGCTCCATCAGATTCATGATCTGCGCCTGAATGGAAACGTCGAGCGCCGAGATGGGTTCGTCGGCGACGATGAAGTCGGGATCGACGGCGAGCGCGCGGGCGATGCCGATGCGCTGGCGCTGTCCGCCGGAGAACTCGTGCGGGTAACGCTTGACGAAGCGCGGGCTGAGGCCCACGGTCTCCATCAGCTCGCGCACGCGCTCGTTGCGCTCGTGCCTTCCTTGCGCGAGGCCGAACGTATCGACCGGCTCGCCGATGATTTGCCCCACGGTCATGCGCGGGTTGAGCGAGGCGTAAGGGTCCTGAAAGATCATCTGGAGATGACGGCGGTGCTTGCGCAGCTCCTTTTGCGAAAGGTGCGCGAGGTCGCGTCCGCGGAAAAAGACCTGACCGCCCGTCGGCTCCGTCAGACGCAGCAGCGCGCGGCCCAGCGTCGATTTGCCGCAGCCCGACTCGCCGACGAGGCCCAAAGTCTCGCCGGGGAAGATGTCGATGGAGACGCCGTCCACGGCCTTGACCACGCGGCGGACGGAGGAGCCGCCCGTCAACTTGTCGAGGAAGGTGCCGCCGCCGAGGTCGAAGTGAACTTTGAGTTCGCGTATCTCGATGAGGGGTTCGGCGCCCTCGGCCGGGAAGAGGGTCGGGGGCATCCCCGCCGCCCCGGTCTGATCGATGCCCTGTGTGCTCATCAGCGTGTGTCCCCCTGCGGCGGCGTCGTTGTGGTCGTCGTGTCATCGCGCCGGTCGGTCGTCGCGCCCGGCGGGGCGGCCGAGGCGCGTCGGTCGCGCTCGTCGCACGAAGCGGCGTAGACCTCTTCGGCGAAGTGACAGAGCGAGAAGTGTTCGGCGTTGAGTTGGACGAAGGGCGGGAACTCCTGCCGGCAGATGTCCTCGGCGCGCTCGCAACGCGGGGCGAAGGGGCAACCGGGCGGCAGGTGCGCCACGTCCGGCGGCAGCCCCGGAATCTGGTAGAGCTTGCCCTGCTCGGAGGTCGGGTCGGGGACGGAGCGGAGCAGCCCCTTCGTGTAGGGGTTGCCGGGGCAGGAGAACAGCTCGCGCGTCGGCGCCTGCTCGAAGACCTTGCCGGCGTACATGACGATGATGTGGTCGGTCATCCCGGCGACCACGCCGAGGTCGTGTGTGATGAGGATGACGCTGGTGCCCGTGTCGGCCTTGAGCTGCTTGATGAGTTCGAGAATCTGCGCCTGAATGGTCACGTCGAGCGCGGTCGTCGGCTCGTCGGCGATTAAAAGTTCCGGCTCGCACGAAAGCGCCATGGCGATCATCACGCGCTGGCGCATGCCGCCTGAGAACTCGTGCGGGTAGCTATCCACGCGCGTGCGCGCGTCGGGGATGCCGACTATTTCCAGCATCTTGATGGCGTGCTCGTAGGCCTGATCTTTCGTGTGCCCGAGGTGGAGCCGCGTAATCTCCATCAACTGCTTGCTGATCCGCATGAAGGGATTGAGCGAAGTCATCGGGTCCTGAAAGATCATGCTGATGCGCTTGCCGCGAATCTTGCGCACCTCGTCTGTGGACAGCGTCAGGATGTCCTGACCGTGAAAGATGACCTCGCCGGAGACGATTCTTCCGGGCGGCTGCGGAATGAGCCGGATGATCGAGAGGTTGGTGACGGACTTGCCCGACCCCGACTCGCCGACGATCCCCAGCGTCTCGCCGCGCTCCAAATCGAACGTGATGCCGTCAACGGCCTTGACCACGCCGTCCTCCGTGTCGAAGTACGTCCGCAGGTCTCTGACCGAGAGTAGGGTGCCGTTGTTGCTGCTCATAGGCTTCGCGTGATAAGTGATGAGTGATAAGTGATAAGAAAAACCCGCCTGCTCTTTCTTATCACTTATCACTCATCACTCATCACCTCTTAAAATTTTCTCATCTGCGGGTCGAGCGCGTCGCGCAGGCCGTCGCCGAGGAAGTTGAGGGAGAAGAGCGTCAGGGCCATCGTGACGCCGGGAAAGATGAGTTGCCACGGGAAGATGGCGATGTTCTGGATGCCGAGCGAGGCGAGGCTCCCCCACGAGGCGTAGGGCGCCTGCACGCCGAGGCCGAGGAAGGAGAGAAACGCTTCCGAGAGCATCACCTGTGGGATGGTCAGCGTCGCGTAGACGATGACCGGCCCCAGCACGTTCGGCACGATGTGGCGGAAGATGATGCGGGGCACGTTGACGCCCGTGGCGCGTGCGGCGAGCACGAACTCCTGATTCTTCAGGGAGAGCACCTGCCCGCGCACGATGCGCGCCATCGTCAGCCAGGAGATCGCGCCGAGCGCGGCGAACAGCAAAAAGATTTGTTTGAGCGGCGTCTGGCTGCCGAAGAAGGCGAGGAGCACGATGACGATCATCATGTAGGGGATGGCGTAGAGCACGTCCACGACGCGCATCATCACGTCGTCAACTTTCCCGCCGAGATAGCCGGCCGTTGCGCCGTAGCCGATGCCGATGAGCAGCGAAACGATGGTCGAGATGAAGCCGACGGCCAGAGAGATGCGCCCGCCCTGAAGGACGCGCGCGAGGATGTCTCGGCCCTCGCTGTCGGTGCCCATCGGGTGCAGCCACGAGAAGGTGCCGTCGGGGGCGGTAAACGGCGGGAACGACTTGACGAGACTGGAGTCGGCCGGAAAGTCGTCGTAGTCGAAGCCGGCGGTGGCCTTGATGATGGGCGGGCCGATGATCGAGGCGAGGATGATGAGCACGACGACGATCATGCCGAAGACCGCGAGGCGGTTTTTCAGTAGACGCCGCCACGCGTCTTTCCAGAGCGACGTGCCGGCGACCGCCACGACGGCGCTGCCCGGCTCGGCGGTGCGCACGTCGCCCTCGCCCACGGCCAGCTCCGGCCCCGTGTGAATCTGATCGCCCTTTCGGTGGCGAATGTCCGGCTGCTGGGGCTTGCCCAGCGGGGTAAAGGCAGGCTCCGGCTCGGACGCGCCGTGCGGCGTCTCCGAACGTCCTTCCTCCGTCGGCACTCTCGGCGTTCTCTCGTCGTTCATAATTTTCAGTACCGGATGCGCGGGTCGATGAACGCGTAGGCGATGTCAACCAGCAGGTTGAAGATCAGGATGACGATGGAGATGAAGGCGACGATGCCGATAATCAGCGGCTCGTCGCGGTTGAGATTGGCGTTGATGAAATAGTTGCCCAGTCCCGGCATGGCGTAGATGCGCTCGACGACGACGGTGCCCGCGATAAGCGCCGCGAGCGCCGGCCCCGTGTAGGAGACGACGGGCAGCAAGCCCCCGCGCATCGCGTGTCGCCAGATGACCTCGCGCTCCTTGAGGCCCTTGGCGCGCGCCGTGCGGATGTAGTCGGAGCGCAGGACTTCGAGCATCCCCGAGCGTGTCAGGCGCGCGATGTAGGCCATGTAGATGGCCGAGAGCGTGAAGACCGGGAGCAGCAGGTTCCAACTGGGGAAGCCGCCCCAGCGCGCCGGCGGGAGCCAGAAGAGGGTGAGCGCAAACACCATCACGAGGATCGGCCCGAGCACGAAGTTCGGCACCGAGATGCCGAGCATGGAGACGGCCATCGAGGCGTAGTCGAGCCGGGAGTTCTGTTTGAGCGCCGCGAGCGTGCCCGCCGTGATGCCGACGACGAGGGCGAGGAGGTAGGCTAACACGCCGAGTGTGGCCGAGACGGGGAGCGTCCGCTTGAGGATGTCGTTGACGGACTCGCTCTCGTACTTCAGCGAGTTGCCGAAGTCGAGGCGGGCGACGCTGCCGATCATCCGTCCGTACTGGACGTACCACGGCTTGTCGAGGCCGTACTTCTCGCGGATGTTCTTCTCGATGGCGGCCGGCAGCTTCTTCTCGCCCGAGTAGAAGTTGCCCGGCGCGAGCCGGATGAGCGCCCACGTGAGCGTGACCACGATGAGCACCATCGGCACGGTGACGATCAGGCGGCGGATGATGAATGGGAACATCGCTTCCCCTCTTCCAGATCAAAACTCAAGGGAATGAAATATGAATGGACAGGATCAACAGGACGAACAGGACAAAATGATTTGAAATCTCAAATCTGAAATCAGCCCATTCTTCATCCTGTCCGTCCTGTTAATCCTGTCCATATGTGTAATTCTTATTGCGGCAAACGCGCCATCTCGCGGGTCGCGATTTAGTCGGCCAGACTCTCCGACTTCATGTCGGGCATCTGCTTGTCCCACTTGGCGCGGTCGTGCTCGATGTAGACGTACTTCCACGCGTGGAGCGTTCCGGGGTTCGGGTAGAGGCCCTTGACGTAGGGCTTCTTCATCCAGCTCGTCGCCGGGGTGACGAGAGGCAGCACCGGCTGCACGTCGAGCAGGTACGCCTCGGCTTCGGCGAGCAGCGCGTAGCGCTTGGTCTGGTCAGGCTCGCTGTTGGCCGCCTTCAGCTTGGCGACGTACTTCTGGTCGATCCAGCCCGTGCCGTTGTCGTGGCCGAGCGTGCTGAAGAGAGCGAGGAACGTGTAGGGGTCCATGAAGTCGCCGACCCAGCCGGCGCGGGCGAAGCCCTTGTACTGGAGCTTGGAGCGCATGTCGAGGAAAGACTTCCACTCGACGTTCTTGAGCGGGATGGTCATCCCCAGATGTTGCTTCCACTGCGCCTGAATGAACTCGGCGACCGCGCGGTTCGACTCGCTCGTGTTGTAGGTGATCTCCACCTCCGAAACGGGGAACTTCGACGGGTCGAACTTGCCCGACGCGTCTTTGTAGCCGGCCTCGGCGAGGAGCTGCTTGGCGCGCTCGGGGTTGAAGTCGTCGCCTTTGGGCTGCGGGTAGCCGGGGTAGATGCCTTCGGGCGAGAAGGCCGTCAGAGGCTTGACGACGACGCGGTAGTCGGCGAGCGCCTTGCGGTCGACACCCATGGCGAACGCCTTGCGGACGCGCCGGTCGTTCATCGGCGCCTTCGTGGTGTTGATCTGGTAATACTCGATGGCGTTCTCGGGCGCGTCCATGTAGTCCTTCATCTCGCGCACCCCGCTCTTGAGCCACGCGGCCGGCACCGTGTGGTTGTAGGTGGCGTCCACGTCGCCCGCCTTGTAGAGGTTGAGCATCGTCGTCTGCTCTTCGAGCGGGTAGAAGCGAATCTCATCGAGGCGGACGGTGGCGGCGTCCCAGTACTGCTGATTCTTGACGACGTGGACTTCGTTGTAGGGCCGGTGCGACTTGAGCGTGAAGGCGCCGCTGACGACGATGTTCTCCGGTCTCGTCCACGCCACGCCGTGACGCTCGACCGCCCCCTCGTGGATGACGCGGAAGAATTGATGCGGCAGCAGGCCGATGAAATAGGGCGCGGGCTGCATGAGCGTCAACCGCAGCGTGTGGTCGTCAACCGCCTCGACGCCCAGGTCTTCCGGCTTGACGGGCACGAACTCCTTGCCGGCCAGAAGGCCCTGAAGCTTCGGGTTCTCCTTGAACAGCTTCTCGCGCTCCTTCGCCTCCGACGGCACGACGAGGCGCGTGGGCTGGTGCATGTATTTATGAAACTCGGTGTCGGGTGCGGCGTCCTCGCCCTTCTTGGATAGCTCGGCGCGGTGCAGCGCCTCGGGGTCGGTCGTGGCGGGCGGCGCGGCGGCGGGTTCTTCTTCCTTCTTCTGGGCCGCAGCTTGGTCGCCCGGCTCCTTCGTCGGCGCGGCGCTCGTTCCGTCGGCGGGCTTCACGGCCGCGCCCGCCGCTTCGGCCGCCGCGGCGGGGGCCTTCTCGGCGGGCGGCGCGGCTTCCGCCGCAGTCACGAACCGGCCCGTCGCCGGGTCGCGGACGAACGAGCCGCCCTCGTTGACGCCCTGCGCGTACTTGATCTCGTAGGCGAGATAGGCGCTGCGCGCGGCGAGTTCGGGCTGGAGGCCGCGGCGGAAGGAGTAGACGAAGTCGCGTGCGGTGATGGGGTCGCCGTTGGAGAACTTGGCGTCGCGGCGCAAGTGGAAGACGATCTCGGTAGCGTCCTCGTCGAGCGTCCAACGCTCGGCGATGGCCGGGATGGGCTGCATCGTCTTCGGGTGGTACTCGACGAGGCCGTCGTAGAGCGCCATGAAGATGCGCGTCTCGGGCTGGCCGGAGCTGCGGTGCGGGTCGAGCGACTCCGGCTCGGAGCCGGAGATGTAGCGCAACGTCTGCCCCGGCGGCGGCTCGATCTTGCCGAAGAACTCCGACTTGCTCGCCTGCGCGGCGCAGCCGGCGGCGACGGCGGCGAGTCCCAGCACAATGGAGGCGAGGAGGGCCGTGACGATGCGATTTCTAAACATGGCGTATTAACTCCTGTTGTCTCGGATTACTTCTAAACCGCACGGGACGCCACACGGGGAGATGTGTGTGGGCTTTCCTCAACCCCGCGCGCAGTTACTAAGGACGAACGCGCTGTTCGGAGCGGAGTGCTAAGGACGGGGGAGCGGCTCGGGGGCTTGGCTTGCTCTTGCTTTGTTTTTGCGGGCCTCAAATTATCACGTCACCCGCCCACAATTCAAGACGCTTCAACCGGCCGGGCCTGTTGTCGAGATGCCCGCGGGGCAACGCCCCGTTGCTCAAACGCGCCAAGTTTTACAAGCCCGACACAGTGGCGGCGGGCGGCGAGACGCCCGTCCCCTCGCCCGGTTTCCACCCGGTCTCGATCCGCACGTACTTGAGCGAGGGCGCGTCGAGGAGGTTCGTGTCGAAGCCCGCGACGTAGGGCTTGACGAGCGCGAACGAGGTGGCGAAGTAGACCGGGATGGCGGGCAACGCCCGCAGCGCCTCGGCCTCCGTCGTAATCGCCGCGACCGACTCGCGCGCCGCCTCCTCCGTCGGCGGTGCTTTGGACGAGTCCGACGCGGCCTGCGAAGCCTGTGCTTCTGGCGTCGAGTCGGTCTCGTCCGGCGTGGTCGCCGATAGCCCCGCGGCGCCGAACATCGCGAGCAGGTTCCGCTCCTCGTCCGGCGTCTGCATGACGATGCTCCGGCGCGCGATGTCGAAGTCGCCGGCGGCGAGCGACGACTCGTAGTGCTCCCAATCCTTCAACGTCACTTCCGTCTCGACGCCGAGGACTTCGCGCCACATTCCTGCGACGGCCTGCGCCAGCAGCCGCTGCCGCTCGTTGCGATTGACGAGCAGGCGGATGACGGGGAACTTCGCGCCGCCCGCGTAACCCGCCTCAGCCAGCAACTCCCTCGCGCGCACGGGGTCGAAGGTCAACGGGGCGGCCCTTTGCTCGTCGGAAGATGTCTTCGCGGCTTCCGACGCTTTCGCGCCTTCTCCACTTACCCCTGCGCTCGCTTCCGCGCCGGGCAGAAAGCGTGCGGCCGGGAGCGTGGCGCCGCCCAACGTGTCGGCGCTCAGGCGTTCGCGGTCGAGCGCGAGCGCGAGGGCGCGTCGCACGCGCAGGTCGTCGAAGGGCGCGCGCGTCGTGTTGAACTGGTAGTAGGTCAGCGCGCCGAAGATTTGCCGGCGGAAGTCCTCGTGCGGCGCGAGGAGCTTCAAGGCGAGCGGCTCGAAGGCGGCGTTGGTGACGGCGTCCACTTGTCCAGCGCGGTACTGCGAGAGCGCCTCCTCGGCGTCGGCCGAGGCGACGAAATGCACGCGCTCCAGTTGGACACTCGACGCGCCCCAGTAGTTCTCGGCGCGTTCGAGCACGACGCCGCCCTCGGCGCGCCCGCGCAGACGAAACGCGCCGTTCGTGATGAGCGTCTTTTCGTCCTCCGCGCCCAGCGCCTTGCCGCGTCCCGCATGCGCGGGCGTGAGATCGGCGTGCGCGCCAAGTTCGTGGACGGGTCTGAAGACGGGGTGCGCGACGAGCGCCGGGAAGAGCGCGTCGGGCCTCTTGAGGCGCACGACGAGGGTTTGCGCGTCCGACGCACGCGCGCCAAAGTCCGGCGGCGCGGGCACGGGCGTCGGCAGTGCCGCCGCGGCCTCCCCCAATTTCCTGAATTGCTGCCCCATGTCGAAGCCGAAAAACTTCGGCTCGTTCACCTCGGACGGGACAACACCGGCGTCGGGGGCCCCCTCGATGTTTCGCATGAGACCGGCGTGCGGCGCCCGCTCGCCGAGCTGGAGCGTGCGCTTCCACGAGCGCACGAAGTCGTGCGCGGTGACCGGGTCGCCGTTCGACCAGCGCGCTTCGGGGCGCAAACGGAAAGTCCAGACGCGACCGCCCTCGCCCGCCTCCCATGCGGTGGCGACGGCCGGCACCGGCGCGAGCGTGCGCGGTTCGTAGTCGGTCAGCCCCTCGAACATGGCGCGCACCACGTCGGTGTCCGGCGGCGAGGCGGCGATGGCCGGGTCGAAGACGCGCGGCAACCCGCCGTCGCTCCAACGGAACTCCTGCGCCGCGGGCACGGCCACGCGGCCGTAGAAGGCCGCGCCCCTCTCCTGCTCGAAGCACCCCTGAGACGAAAGCATCAACGCGAACGCGAGCGCAACGAGCGGGCGAGCGCGACGGCCGCGACCGATGGGATTGAAGATGTGAATGACTTGCTTCAGCATTTACCCTGTGCTGCTATTAACTAAGTGCGTCTGATGTTTCTGTATGGGCAGGGACAAGTCCGCTGCCCACATCTTGGGAAGCAATTTACATGGATAGACAGGATAATCAGGATGAAGAAATTTGAAATTTGAAATCTCAAATCTTGAATCTGATATCAGCTCTTTCTTCATCCTTCACATCCTGCCCATCCATGTAAATTTCTTTCGCGTCCGGCGGGCCACGGACAAGCCCTGCCCCTACAATTTTATTCTAGCTCTCCCCGGCCGCTTTCTTCTTCGCAAGTTTACGGAGCGCCGCGTACACCTCTTCGGTTCGCCTCCGCGTGTCCTCGAAGCCCTGCGACGTGTCGATACGGAAGTCGGCGTAGCGCAACTTCTCACCTTGCGGCATCTGCGCGGCGATGCGTCGCTCGGCCGACTCCGCCGACATCCCGTCGCGCTCAATCAAACGTCGCCGCTGAAGCTCCGGCCGGCAGTGGACGACGATCAGCTTCTCGAAACGCTTGTACCCGCCCGACTCGATCATCAGCGCGGCATCGACGACGGCGACGCCCTCCGGGTCAACCTCCTCGAATTCCCGTAGCCGCTCGTCCTGCGCCGCGATGATCAGCGGATGCAGAATCGAGTTAAGCAACTCCCGCAGCTTCTCATCGTTGAAGACGATGCCGCCCAGCACCGCGCGGTCGAGCGCCCCTTCCGGCGTCAGCACCTTCTGACCGAACGCCTCGACGATGCGACGCAAGCCCTCCGTCCCCGGCTCGACTACTTCGCGCGCAACTCTGTCGGCGTCGATCACGTGACAGCCGAGTTCCCCCAGCACGCCCGACACGAACGACTTCCCCGTCGCAATCGAACCCGTCAGCCCTACACGCAACATGCCTCATAAGGCAAAAGTAAAAAGGCAAAAGGCAAAAGTGATATAGAGAGCAACAGATTGTGTTGCCAGCGTCGGACGCCCACGGTGCTCTTATCCTTTTGCCTTTTTACTTTTACCTTTTGCCTTCCTCCATTCCCCGCCTGCGGCGCGCGGCCTCGACCGTGTTCCTCATCAGCAGGGCGACGGTCAGCGGCCCGACGCCGCCCGGCACCGGCGTCAGACGCCCGGCCACCTTCTCGACCTCGGCCGGATGAACGTCGCCGACGATGGTGTAGCCGCGTCTGCCCACACCCTCAAGACGCTTCTCCGCGCGCGCGCCGAACAACTCCCGAATCGTCGCCTCGTCCGACACACGGTTGATGCCGACATCGATGACGGTCGCGCCCTCTTTAACGTGCTCGCCGCGGATAAAGCCCGGCCGGCCGATGGCCGCGACGAGGATGTCAGCCTCGCGCGTGACCGCCGGCAGGTCGCGCGTGCGCGAGTGGCAAATGGTGACGGTCGCGTCCGCTTGCAGCAGCAACTCGGCAACGGGGTGGCCGACGATGTGGCTGCGGCCGACCACGCACGCGTGCGCCCCGCGGATCGTGAGTCCCTCTCGCACGAGCAGCTCCAGCACGCCTGCCGGGGTACACGGCACGAGCGCCGGCCGGCGCAGCGCGAGGCGGCCGACGTTCGTGGGGTGGAAGCCGTCCACGTCCTTCGCCGGGTCGATTGACTCGATGACGACCGACTCGTCCAACCCTTTCGGCAGCGGCAACTGTACGAGTATGCCGTCCACGTCATCGCGCCGGTTCAGACCCTCGACTAACTCCAACAGCTCGCCGCCCGTCGTCTCCGCCGAGAGCTGTCGGTGCTCCGATTTGATTCCCAGCTCCTCGCACGCCCTGACCTTACTCCGCACGTAGACTTCCGAGGCCGGGTCGTCGCCCACGCGGACGACCACGAGGCACGGCACAACAGCGTGCTCCGCGGCGAGTCGCGCCACGTCCGCGCCGACCTCCCGCTTGATCTCGGCGGCCACGCGCGCGCCGTCGAGCACGCTCGCGCGCCCCGTCTCGCCCTCTCTGCTCCCGCTGCTCATCCTGTCCGGCATCCTAACACAAATCCGCGAGGGCACACCTTCGGCCGCCTGTTCGGCCGGCGCTCGCGGCCGTGGTTGCGAAGGCACAGGATGTGTCGGACAATCCGACACATGAAACGGCGTCAATCCGACGGCAGCACCAGCGGGAACTTTTTCAGGCCGGCGGCCCTCTTCGCGTTGCTGAGTGTTCTCATCCTCGGCGGCTGTGTTGCGTCGAAGGGTCACGGCGAAGTGCGGCGTTACGACTTGAAGGGCAAGGTGGTCTCCGTCGAGCGCGGGCGCGGCGAGGTCGTCGTCGAACACGAAACGATACCGGGGCTGATGGACGCGATGACCATGCCCTTCGCGCTCAAGGACAAAGACGCGCTCAGTGTCGTCGAGCCGGGCGACCGCCTTCAGGCCACGCTCGTCGTCGCCGACAGCGGCGGCTTCTGGCTCGAAAGCCCGATGATTACGAAGGCCGCCCCGTCGGGCGAATCTCCCGCGAACGAATCGTCGGGGGGGCCGAACCCCGGCGACGTTGTGCCCGACTTTTCGCTCGTCAATCAAGACGACAAGCCCGTCCGCCTCGGCCGCTACAGGGGCCGCGCTTTGCTCCTCACCTTCATCTACACGCGCTGCCCGCTCGCCGACTACTGCCCGCTGATGAGCGAACGCTTCGCCGCCATCAGCCGCGAGCTTGCCGGCGAAGCGTCATTGAAGGACAAGGTTCAACTGCTGAGCGTCTCCATCGACCCCGCGCACGACACGCCCAAAGTCCTCCGCAGCTACGGCGCGGCGCACACGCAGAAGTATGGCGGCGAGACGTTCGCGAGTTGGGAGTTCGCCACCGGCGACCCCGAGGAGGTAAAGAAGCTGGCGCAGTTTTTCGGGCTGGAATACTTCGCCGAGAAGGATCAGATCATCCACTCCCTGCGCACGGCCGTCATTGACCCCACGGGCCGCGTCCACAAAATCTATCGCGGGAACGAGTGGCAACCCTCGGAAGTTTTAAACGATGTGCGGACACTCTTCAGGGAGCATCATTGACGGGAAGGCAAAAGTTAAAAAGGCAAAGGGCAAAAGTGAGGAAAGCGTCTCGCCTCTTCACTTTTGCCTTTTGCCTTTTTACTTTTGCTTTACTAGTGCCCGACAGGTATCCGTTGATACCGCGATTTCCCTTCCGCGTCCTCCCAGGAAATATCCAGCACGTAAGGTCTGACTCCGCCCTCGACTATTTTGAGACGCTCCAGCTCGTCGTAACGCGCCGCCGCCGGTTTACCGTCGATCCACGTCTTGTGAGATAAGACGACCTTCTCTTTCGGCTGGATAGACTTGACGGTCTCAAATTTTATATGCGCTCGTGAAGGGCCGCCGCCCGGAGTCTCTTCGTCCTTCAGAAAGACGGTCAGCACCTCGACGCACTTGAGTGTCACATCAGTCGTATTCATCAATTCCAAACGGACGTTTGGTTCGCCCTCGACGAATTTGGCGGTAAATGATTCC
>DASVES010000025.1:0-10404 GCA_036380435.1 Pyrinomonadaceae bacterium
TCGCGGAGGATCACTTGCTGGCTTGAGTCGTAGACAAAAGACCATGAAACAGAGTATCGCGCACATTGCTTTGGTGGTGGACGACTATGACGAGGCCATCAAATTTTATACGGAGAAATTAAATTTCACTCTCCTCGAAGACACCGCTCAGAGCGAAACAAAGCGTTGGGTTTTAGTCGCGCCTAAGGGGGCGGAAGAATGTAGCTTGTTGCTGGCGAAAGGGGTCGGCGATGAACAAAGAAGCCGCATCGGAAACCAGACGGGCGGGCGAGTTTTCCTATTCTTAAAAACCGATGACTTCTGGAGAGATTATAAAAACATGCTGTCGCAAGACATCGTTTTTGTCAGAGAACCGAAGAACGAGGACTACGGAACGGTCGCCGTCTTCAAAGATTTATACGGCAACCTCTGGGACCTGATTGAGTTCAAAAAATAGAAGTGAGTGAAGTGTCTCATTGTCCTGATTACCACACCGGAATGAATGAGCGAACGACTAAGCCAACGCGCGAAGGAGACAGCCCCCCGGCCCTTTCGATCATCATCCCGACGCTCAACGAGGCGCGCTCAATCGGTCAAACCCTCGATGCGGTCATGGGCGCTCAGGGCGCGGTCGAGGTGATCGTCGTTGACGGCGGAAGCGTTGACGGGACGGCGGAGATCGCGCGCGGGCGCGGGGCGCGGCTCGTCACATCGGGGCGCGGGCGCGGCGCGCAGATGCACGCGGGGGCCTGCGCCGCGCGCGGAAGCGCGCTGTGGTTCCTCCACGCGGACACGCGAGCGTCAGCAGGTTGCGCCGAAGCCGTCGCCGGGGCATTGCGTGACCCTGAGGTGGTCGCCGGCAACTTCAGCGTGCGCTTCGACGGAGACGGTCGCGCGGCGCGTTTCCTCACGTGGCTCTACCCGCGTCTGCGCCTGCTCGGTCTCTGCTACGGCGACTCCGGTATCTTCGTGCGGCGCGAAGCTTACCAGCGGACGGGCGGCTTCAGGCCGTTTCCGATCTTCGAGGATTTAGATTTGGTACGACGGCTGCGGAAGACGGGGCGCGTAGTTTACCTGCCCGACATCGTCACCACTTCCTCGCGCCGTTTTGAAGGGCGAAGCTTCGCCCTCACTTTCGCCAGATGGGCGTTCCTTCAGGTGCTCTACTGGCTGGGCGTGCATCCGCGCACACTCGGCCGGATGTACGCTCCCGTCCGCAACGCGGGTGGGAAATCGAAACGCGACGACGACGACCCGGCGGGCGCACGCGGCGTGGCGTGTTCAGACGGGCGCGGACAGTAGTGAGTCGTGTTCCAACAGCCAACGGTGTGTGGCGGGAGCACGTTCGCGTGCTTCCTCGCTCGTGAAGATTTCGTCACGCAAGTGTAGTAAGTCAGAGAAAGTGTCCACGTCGTACCAGTGCGGAAGGTCGAGCACGCGCAGGTTCAGGCGCGCGGCCGTTTGGGACGTTTGCCTGTGGGCGCGGGGCGTGCTCCAAGCGACGTTGCGGAAGAGGCCGGCGACGGGTTGGCGAAGTCCGACGAGGTAGTAGCCGCCGTCTTCCGTAGGGCCGAGAGCGATGTCGGACTCCCCGGCGGTGAGCGAGGCGATGGCGCTCTCGACGAACGAGGTGGGAAGCGTCGGGCTGTCGCTGCCCGTGACGATGACGGGGCTGTGGCCGAGCGTGGCGGCGTGCGTGACGGCCGTCGAGAGGCGCTCGCCGAGGTCTTCGCCCCGCTGCTCCAGCCAGAAGAGATTGCCGGGCGGCAGTAGTGCTTCGAGCACGTCGCGCCCGTCAGCGGGGGCGTAAGCCACGATCACTTCGGGCACGACGCGCCGCAGGGCGGCCACCGTGTCCTGCGCGAAGCAGGCCGCGACGCCAGCGGCCTGCGCGCCTGAGAGCGGCGGCACGAGCCGCGTCTTGACCTCGCCCGCGCGCGGGGCTTTGACCATCACGATGCAGACGGGACGCATAAGAGCAAGGATGAAGGATGAGGGATGAGGGATGAAGAAGAGCATTCAAGCCGAAACAGAGTTACTTTCATGCCTCATCCCTCATCCTTCATCCCTCATCCTTTGACCTGACGGAGTATCGCACAGTGGCCTATTACGAAGAAGACGATCTGCAACGCTTCTCGGAGGTGGGCAAGCACCGCCCCGACCTGTTCGAGAAATTCATGGCGTGGTATGAGGCGTGTCAGGAGGACGGGGCGCTCTCAAGGCGCGAGAAGGCGCTCATCGGTCTGGCGGTGGCGCACGCGCTCCAGTGCCCTTACTGCATCGACGCCTACTCTCAATCGTGCCTCGAAGCCGGGTCGAACATGGAGCAGATGACCGAGGCGATTCACATGGCTTCGGCGCTGCGGGGCGGCGCAACACTCATCCACGCTCTTCAGGCGCACAATTCAGTTAACAAGGTCTCGATGTGATGTCGAAAGCCCTGCCGGTCATTCCCGAGGGCCCAACCTCGCGGGCGCGTGCAACCGTCAGCTTCGACGAGAAGCTTGCGGCGCACGGCACACTTCTGCAACGCGCCGAGGGGGGCGTCGAGACCTTGCAGGTCAACGTCGGAAAACTGTGCAATCAGGCGTGCAAGCACTGCCACGTTGACGCCGGCCCCAAACGCACCGAAGTGATGAAGCGCGAAACGGCGGAGCAGGTGATTGCCGCCGTGGTGCGTTTCCGTCTGCCCACGCTCGACATCACGGGCGGCGCGCCGGAGCTTAACCCATCGTTTCGCTATCTCGTCGCGGAGGCGCGACGCTCTGGCGCGCACGTCATCGTGCGCCACAACCTCACGGTGATGTTCGAGCCGGGTCAGGACGATCTGCCGGAGTTCTTCCGCGAACACGAGGTCGAAGTGGTCTCTTCCTTGCCGTACTTCCTCGAACAGCAGACGGACGCGCAGCGCGGCGCGGGCGTGTTTCAGAAATCCATCGAGGCGCTGCGGCGTCTGAACGCAGTTGGTTATGGCGGCGAAGGAAGCGGCCCAGTTCTCAATCTCGTTTATAACCCCACGGGCGCGTTCCTGCCGCCCGCGCAGGAGTCGATTGAGAGTGATTTCAAGCGCGAGCTGTGGACGCGCTACCGCGTCACGTTCGACCGCCTCTATACGATCACGAACATGCCCATCAGACGCTTCCTCGACTACCTCCGCCGCTCCGGCAACGAGGAGCGTTACATGCGTAAGCTGGTCGAGGCGTTCAACCCTTCGACGGTCGAAGGGCTGATGTGCCGCAACCTCGTCAGCGTAGACTGGACGGGAAAACTTTACGACTGCGACTTCAACCAGATGCTCGAACTCGGCGTCCCCGAAGGACTGCCCCGGACAATCGCCGACTTCGACCCGGCCGCCTTCGCCGGGCGGCGCATCGCGACCGGCGCACATTGCTTCGGCTGCACGGCCGGCTCCGGCTCATCTTGCGGCGGCGCGGTGGCCGCATCTTGAAATGACGGAAAGAACCAACAGCGCGAAACGGGGCCTCGTCTTCGTCTACAACGCTGACAGCGGTCTGTTCAATGCCGTGAGCGACGCCGCGCATAAAATCTTTTCGCCCCGAACCTACCAGTGCAATCTTTGCGCGCTCACCCACTCGGCCATTGGGATGCGGAGGGAGTGGAAGCAGTTTCTGGACGGCCTCAACGTGCCGTTGGAGTTCCTGCACGCCGACGAGCTGAAAGCGCGTGACGGCGTGGCGGGCGTGCCGCTGCCGGCCATTTTTAAGCGGGGCGATGAGGGGGTGGAAGTATTGATCGATGCGGAGTCGATCAACGCGTGTCGGACGAGCGATGATTTGAAACAGCTAATCCTTAATCAACTCTCTGCGTGAACTCCGCGCCCTCTGTGTTGAGCTGGCTTACTACACACTCAACTGCAAGCCGCGATAGTCGCTGAATCTATTTCGCCACGTACAGCTCTGGAAGTTGCTTGCGGAGAGCTTCCACCTTGGGGAGGTCGTGGATCACGATGTAGGGCTGATCCGGGTGATGGACGGCGTAGTCCTGATGATAAGCCTCGGCTTCATGGAAAGATTTGAGCGCGGCGACCTGAGTGACGATTCGACGTTTAAAGATTTTCGCCCCGTTCAGTTGAACGATGTAGCTTTCGGCGATGCGCTTTTGTTCCTCGCCGGCGTAAAAGATGGCCGAGCGGTAGTGCGTGCCGGTGTCCGGCCCCTGCCGATTCAGTTCCGTCGGATTGTGCGCGACGGAAAAGAACACCTTGAGGAGCCGGCCATAGGTGATCTGAGAAGGATCGTAAGTGATGCGAACCGATTCGGCGTGCCCGGTGTTGCCCCCGGAGACTGATTCATAGTCAGCCTTCTTAGCGTCTCCTCCCGAATACCCGGACACCACGCTCGTCACCCCTTTGACGTGTTCAAAGACGGCTTCGACGCCCCAGAAGCAGCCTCCCGCGAGGACGGCCACCTGTTCGCCTTTTACGTTTGCCAGCGGCGCGTCCACGGCCGGGTCAGGGATGCCGGCGGAAGGGGTCGTGGTGGCCACGGCCGCATTGCAAGCGAGGGTCGCGCCGACGAGAAACAGAGCAAGAAGTGCGGAAAGATGACGAGTCATGTTCAATATCCTTTCAAGGGAACACACCACTTGACCGCATTGTAAGACGTACAAGCGCGGCGTGCGAAGTGTTCGACTGCGAAATTAGATGCGTCGCCGCACATGCCGGGACGAACTTTTGCAGCTTTTCCATCCTTCGATTTTCAAATGTCGGCGTGTGTCAGGTCGTCTTGGGAGTTAGAGGTTAGAGGTACGAGTGTGAACGAAACGAAGTGTCACATTGAACAGGGGGCGACAATTAAAAATGACGGTTAGATAACAGATACACCACAGTTATCAATCAACATTAAGCTGCACAAGTTAAGCCATAAAATAACCCGGTTATTTTTGATGGAATTTTCAAGGGGGGAGTTATGTCTTCAAATACACGTCCGCTCGCCATCGTCACCGGCGCATCCGCCGGCATCGGCTACGAACTCGCCAAACTCTGCGCAGATAACGATGACGGCTCACCCGTCGCCGCCGCTCAGCCCGGGATCGAAGAGGCGGCGCAGACATTTCGCCAGCACGAGACATCATCTTTACTAACTCAGGGGCAATGATTAGTTCTGTCAAGGGGAGAAGCAATGGGATACATCACGACGCGCGACAACACGAAGCTCTATGTCAAAGACTGGGGACGGGGCCGTCCCGTCATCCTTCTGCACGGCTGGCCGCTCTCGGCGGATAGCTGGGACGATCAGGCCGTGGCAATCGCCGACGCCGGCTTTCGCGCCATTGCCTACGACCGGCGCGGCTTCGGTCGTTCGGAACAACCGTGGGAGGGTTATAACTACGATACTTTAACCGACGATCTCGCGGCCGTCGTCGAGGAGACGGGCGCAACTGACGTATCTCTCGTTGGCTTCTCGATGGGCGGCGGCGAGGTCGCCCGCTACATGTCGCGGCACGGCGGGAAGAACGTGGCTCAAGCCGTGCTCGTCTCGTCGGTTGTGCCGTACATGCTTCAGACCGCCGACAACCCCGACGGTGTTCCTCAGGCGACGTTCGATCAGATGACCGCGGGGATGAAGCAAGACCGGGCGCATTTCTTCGCGGGCTTCTTCAAAGATTTCTACGGCGTCGGACTGGTGTCGCAGCCGGTGAGCGACGAGCTGCTCGAAACGTCGCGCGGCGTGGCGATGCAGGCGAGCCTGAAGGCGACGCTCGATTGCGCCAAAGCTTTTGCGACGACGGATTTCCGGCCCGACCTGGCGTCTTTCTCTGTACCGACGCTAATCATCCATGGCGCCGACGATAAGACCGTGCCCATCGATGCCACCGGGCGCGCATCGGCGCGTGGCATCCCGCACGCCAAGCTCATCGAGTACGACGGCGCGCCGCACGGCCTGTTCGCCACGCACAAGGAGCGCCTGACGAGCGATCTGCTCGCGTTCCTTGGTCAGTCAGTGGGTAACGCGGCCCATGGTAGCCGTTAAAAGGGTAGGCAACAGTTCAGCACAAGAAAGAGGTAAATAATGAAAGCGCTCTGCTGGTACGGTACAGGTGATGTACGGGTTGAGACCGTCCCTGATCCTAAAATACTAAATCCGCGTGACGCGATAGTGAAGATCACCTCGACCGCAATCTGCGGCTCCGACCTCCACCTCTTCGACGGCTTCATGCCGACGATGGAGGAGGGCGACATCCTCGGCCACGAGCCGATGGGCGTCGTCGCCGAGGTCGGGAAAGAGGTCAAAAATCTGAAGGTGGGCGACCGCGTGGTCGTCCCGTTTACGATTTCCTGCGGCGAATGTTTCTTCTGCCAGAAGGAGATGTACTCGCTCTGCGACAACTCGAACCCGAACGCGAAAATCGCGCGCGCGGCGATGGGTCATTCGCCGGCGGGGCTGTTCGGCTTCTCGCATATGCTCGGCGGCTACGCGGGCGGACAGGCTGAATACCTGCGCGTGCCGTTCGCCGATGTCGGCCCGCTCAAGATCGAGAACGACTCGCTCACGGACGAGCAGGTCTTGTTTCTCTCCGACATTTTCCCGACCGGCTACATGGCGGCGGAGAACTGCGGCATCGAGAAAGGGGACACGGTCGCCGTGTGGGGTTGCGGCCCCGTCGGGCAGATGACCATTCAGAGCGCGTGGATGCTCGGAGCCGAGCGGGTGATTGCCATTGACAGGGTGCCGGAGCGGCTGGCGATGGCGGCGAAGCACGGCAAAGCCGAGACCATCAACTTTCAGGACGAGAAAGTTTATGACCAGTTGATTGAGATGACCAAAGGGCGCGGGCCTGATCGCTGCGTCGATGCGGTCGGGGCCGAAGCCCACGCTACCGGCAGCATTGACTCTGTGCTCGACGCGGCGAAGACGGCCGTGTATCTCGGCACCGACCGCCCGCACGTCATCCGCGAGGCGATCATGTGTTGCCGCAAGGGCGGCACGGTCTCGATTCCCGGCGCTTACGTCGGGGTCATGGACAAGCTGCCGCTCGGCGCTCTGATGAATAAAGGGTTGACGATCAAGACGGGGCAGACGCACGTGCAGCATTACAATAAACCGCTGCTCGAAAAGATCGAGGCGGGGGAAATCGACCCCAGCTTCGTCATCACGCACCGCGTCAAGCTCGACGATGCGCCGAAGGCTTACGCGACTTTCCGCGACAAGGAAGACGGCTGCATCAAGGTGGTATTGAAGCCATAAAACTCCGCAGCCGTCCGTGTCGGCTCACGCATGCTCTGCAAGTTCCGCCCAGCGGTCAAGGTCGCGGGCTAATTGCTCTGTCAACTCCTCACGCTCCTGATAGAGCTGATGCACGAGGTCGGCGTTGCTTGAGTTCAAGGTCAATTCGGTTTCTATCTCGACCTCACGACGTTCGGCGGCCTGAATGCGTGCTTCCGTGGCCTCTAACTCTTTCCGCTCTTTGAATGAGAGTTTGCGATTGGCGGAAGGTGGAGCCACGCGCTGCCTAACCGGCGGCCGCACGGCTGTTGCTTCCACGGTAGGAGCGCCGTCGCGCTCCTGCTTTCGATGCGCTTCGAGAAACGCGGAGTAATTGCCGGGGTATTCTCGCAGTCGCCCTTCACCCTCGAAGCGGAAGATGTGCTCAACCGTGCGGTCGAGAAAATATCGGTCGTGGCTGACGACAACAAGGTTGCCGCCGAAGCCGTCCAGATAGTCTTCGAGCGTGACCAGAGTTTGAATGTCGAGATCGTTCGTCGGCTCATCCAGCAGCAGGACGTTGGGCGCGCCCATCAGCACGCGCAGAAGGTAAAGCCGCCGGCGCTCGCCGCCCGAAATTTTTCCTATAGGCGCATACTGCATCGCGCCTGTGAACAGGAACTTTTCGAGCATCTGCCCGGCGGTGATAAATGTTCCGTCCGCGGTCTCGATCCGTTCGGCGACCGCGCGGATGTAATCTATCACCCGCTCCTGCTCGTCGAGGGCGCGGCTCTCCTGATCGTAGTAACCGAAGCGAACCGTCTGGCCCACTTCCACAAAGCCCGTGTCCGGTGCGACTCTACCGGCGATGATCTCAAGCAGCGTGGTCTTGCCCGCACCGTTCGGGCCGATGACGCCGATGCGCTCGCCGGGCTTGAGCGTGCGGCTAAAATCTTCAATCAACACCCGACCGCCATACGACTTCGTAATGTTGCTTAGCTCCAACACTTTCTTACCCAAACGCTTTGAGCCGACCGACATGTCGAGCACAGCTCTGGCCGCCTCTTTGGGTTGCGCGATCAGGCTCTCGGCGCGGTCTACACGGGCCTTCGATTTGCGCGTGCGCGCCTTCGCGCCCCGCCGCAGCCACGCCAGCTCGCGGCGGATCAACATCTCGCGTTTCTGCCCCTCGGCGGCTCGCGCACTCTCCTGCTCCTCTTTCTTTTCAAGGTAGTAGGCGTAATTCCCGTCGAACGCCTGCACCGCACTTCGATCAATTTCGAGCATTCGCGTGGCCACACGGTCGAGGAAATAACGGTCGTGTGTGACTAAGAGGAGCGCGCCCGTGTAGCGTTCGAGATAACCTTCGAGCCAGGAGATCGTCTCGGCGTCGAGGTGGTTGGTCGGCTCGTCGAGGATGAGGAGACTCGGACGTTCGATCAGTGCATGCGCGAGCGCGACGCGCTTTCGCTGTCCGCCGGAGAGCGCGCCCATTCTGGCGTTGGTATCGGTGATGCCCAGCTTGCTCAGAACCATCCGCGCGTTTGTCTCCATTTCCCACGCGCCCGACGCCTCCAAACGGTGCGCCAGTTCCGACACGCGATTGAGCGCGCGTTGTTCATCCCCGCTTTTAGTCGAAAGCTCGCGGCAAGCGCGCTCGTAGTCGAGCAGCAGTTTCATCTTGGCATCGCTTGCGGCGAAGACGGCGTCCAGCACAGTCTCGTCCGCAACGTAAGGCGGATTCTGAGGCAGATATCCGATGGAAACGCCCTCGGCGAGAGTGATGCGTCCGGCGTCCGGCCTTTCTTCACCGGCGATGAGGCGGAGAAAAGTTGTCTTGCCTGAGCCATTGACACCGACGACGCCAACGCGGTCGTCGTCATTCAAGCCGAGACTGACGTTCTCGAAAAGAGGCCGTAGGCCATAGTCTTTGCTGACTGCTTCGACGGATAGAATATGCATTGTCATAAAAAGGGCGAGCCGTCGTCGCGGATCACAAGCGACGCCGGGTTCGATAGTCCAATCTTAATTTCGCCATGAAGCTTACTACGAAAAAGCCCCCGACTTGGAGGCTTTCGACTACTGAACGGTATCCAAGTTGAGCGTTTGTCAGAACGCAAACTCGGCCCTATAAATGAAGCCAAAAGGCGGACACGCTAATCCACGCGGTAATAATAGAGGGTCAAGAGAACAACGCCGCCACGTCGTCGGGGGTGAGCGACTTGAAAAAGCTTTTCTCGGTGGCGATCAACTGCGTGACGAGTCGCTGCTTGCGTTCCTGCAACTCAAGAATCTTCTCCTCGACCGAGTCGCGCACGATGAGCTTGTAGATGAAGACCGGCTTATCTTGCCCGATGCGGTGCGTGCGGTCGGTGGCCTGCATCTCGACCGCGGGGTTCCACCACGGATCGACGTGGATCACGTAGTCAGCCGCCGTCAGATTCAAGCCGACGCCGCCCGCCTTGAGGCTGATGAGGAAGAAGGGGATTGACGGGACGCTCTGAAAAGCGTCCACGCGCTCCTGCCGGTCGCGCGTCTGACCGTCGAGATAAGAGAAGGGAATGCGGCGCTTCTTCAATTCGCCCTCAACCAGCTTCAACATCTGCACAAACTGCGAGAAGATCAGCGCCTTGTGTCCTTCGGCGTGTAGGGTCGAGAGAGTCTCCATTAACAGTTCGAGCTTCGCCGAGCCGCCCCTGTATGTCTTCACCGCAAGGCGCGGGTGATTGCAAATCTGCCGCAGGCGCAGCAAGCCTTCGAGCACGCGGAAACGCGCGTTGTTGATGCCCTCGTCTTCGATCAGCTTGAGCAAAAGCGCGCGGTAGTAGTCGCGCCGCTCGTCGTAGAGCTTGCGCTGCGCGGGCTCCATGTCGCAGACCATCTGGCGCTCCGTGCGCGGGGGCAAATCCTTTGCGACTTGGTCTTTGGTGCGCCGCAGGATGAAGGGGTAAATCATTTTGCGCAGGAACTGCGCCGCCTCCTCGTCGCCCTTGCGCTCGATGGGCGTGGCAAACTCTTCGCGGAAATATTCGGCGTTGCCCAAAAGTCCCGGATTCAAAAAGGCGAACTGCGACCAGAGTTCCAGCGTGTTGTTTTCCACGGGCGTGCCCGTCAGGGTCAGGCGATGTGCCCCGCGCAGGAGGCGCACGGCTTTGGCCGTCTCCGCGAGCGGATTCTTGATCGCCTGCGCTTCGTCGAGAATCAGGTAGTTGAACTCGTAATGCATCAGCATCTCTACGTCGCGCCGGAGCAGCCCGTA
>DASVES010000026.1:0-8784 GCA_036380435.1 Pyrinomonadaceae bacterium
GGACGAAGCTTCGCAGGATGGAGAGCGCGCCGTCCGCGCGCACGAGCGGGCTGCGGAGGAAGAGGCGGGCGATTGTCGTGTAGAAGAGGTGTGCGACGCGGTGCCTGTGCAGATCGATGACGAAGACCCGGCGGCGCGCCACGCGCGACATCTCGCGCAGGAGCGCGACCAACGCCTCGTCGCGAAAGTGGTGTGTGAAGAGCGAGCACATCACGTAGTCGAACGCGCCGTCGGCGAATGGCATCCGCAAAGCGTCGGCGCGCACGGCGCGAATCTCTTTGAACTCCACGGACTCTTCAAGGACGGCGCGGGCCGCGCGCGCGTTCAACTCAAGGCCGACGAGCCGCGCCCCACGTTTCTCTCCCCTTGCCCAAAGGGCCGCCGAGCGCAGCAATTCGCCCGAGCCGGCGCCCACGTCGAGCAACGAAAACTCCGTCAGGCCGTCGCGGCCGATGGCGGCGAGTACGGAGCGACGGAGCGCGTGCGCGTCGCCGAGCCAGCGGTTGACGCGGCGCAGCTCGACGAGACAGTCCTCATACTCCTCGCTCGTATAGTCGCCCGTGTCGAGTCGCTCAAGCTCGTTGCTTCGCTGGCGGAAGTCAGGAGACATGTCGAACGGCGGCCCGCGTCCTTAACGCCGGAAATCGAACACGCATCTCAAATCTTTTCCAATACGAGCGCGCTGTTCTTCGAGCCGAAGCCGATGCAGTTGCAGAGCGCGACGCGCACGCGCCCCTCGCGTGCGCGGTTGGGCACGTAGTCGAGGTCGCACGCGGGGTCTGGCTCATCGAGGTTGATCGTCGGCGGGATGACACTCTCCGTCATCGCGCAGAGTGCGGCGGCGACGCCGGCCGCGCCCGACGCGCCCTGCGGATGTCCGATCTGCGACTTGGTGGCCGACATCGGAATCCTCTTCGCCTCGTCGCCGAGCGCGAGCTTGAGCGCCTGCGTCTCGATGCGGTCGTTGAGCAGCGTCGAGGTGCCGTGGAGGTTGACGTAATCGACCTCCCGCGCTTCGCGGCCCGCGTCTTCGAGCGCGAGTCGCATGGCGCGCGCCGGCTCCTCCCCGGTGTCTTCGAGGCGGACGCGGTGGTAGGCGTCGCACGTCGCGCCGTAGCCCGTGACCTCGGCATAGATGCGCGCGCCGCGCCGACGCGCGCTCTCCAACTCTTCGAGCACGTAGACCCACGCGCCCTCGCCGATGACCATCCCCGAACGGTCGCGCGAGAAGGGCCGCGAGGCGCGCGCCGGCTCCGCGTTCCAGTCCTCAGTGAGAACTTTCATCAGGACGAAGCCGGCGAGGATGCCGGGCGCGAGGGGCGCGTCAGAGCCGCCGGCGAGCATCGCGTCTTGGCGGCCGACGGCGATGTGCTGAGCGGCGTAGGCGATGGCGTCCGTCGAGCTGGTGCAGCCCGTCGAGATGACGTGCGAGAGGCCGCGCAGGCCGAAGGCCATGGAGAGTTCGGAGGACAGTCCGCCGTGGGTCGAGGCGGGGATGGTGTAGATGCTCGCGGTGCCGGGCGCGTCCGTGTAGAAATATTTGTACTGCGCTTCGGTGAAGGCGAGGCCGCCGCCGCCCGTGCCGAGCACGACGCCGAAGGCGCGGCGCTCCTCGGTCGAGAAGTCGGACGGCTGGAGGCGTGCGTCGTCGAGCGCCCCGCGCGCGGCCGCCAGTGCCAGCGGGACGGTGCGCGCGACGTGTCGTCGGTCTTTCGGCTTCAACTCCTGCTCCCAGTCGAAGCCGCGCACCTCGGCGGCGATCTGCACGGGTGAGGAAGTAACGTCGAAGCCCTCGATGCGCCGCACGCCACTCTCCCCCCGACACAGCGCGCCCCAGAACGCCTCGCGCCCCACACCCAGAGGCGTCACACACCCCACGCCCGTGATGACGACGCGGCGCGGCTGCTTCAAACGTCCGAGCATGATTGGAATACGCTTTCCGACGGGCTGCCAGATTGGTTCGCAGATTTTTGGGAGACTCGGTCAATCATAACACGCCCCGCGGGGGCCGGCGTCGCCCGCGCTACGGCCCTTCCCTCCGTCGCCGGCGCGAGCGCCACAGCGACACGAACGCGAGTGCTAAGGCGCCGCCGCTCATGTCGATCAGGCTGTCGTAGACGGAGCCGCCGCGCGTCGGCACGAAGCTCTGATGGTACTCGTCGAGCAGCGCGCAGGCGGCGACGAGCAGGAGCGCGACGACGGCCCAGCGCCTCTTCAACCACGGACGCGACGACGTGAGGAACGCGCGCGCGGCGAGCAACGCGAGGAAGGCGTATTCCGTGAAGTGTGCGGCCTTGCGTATGAACAGGTGTGCGCGCAGGAGTTCCGGCTCGCTGATGTCGGGGAAGAGCCAGAGCAGGAGCGGGCGGACGACGAGCGAAGTGTTCTCGCCCGACAGATTACCCGTGGAGGCGAAGAAGATGAGGCCGATCCACGCGACCAGCGGCCCGTAGCGCCAGAGCCGCCCGCGCCAGCTCTGCTCACCGCCGAACGCCCGTGTCGTCTCTCCGCTTCGCGTGCCCATGTTCTTCATACAAATTTCGGGTCGTCTATCAACCCTCCGCGTGAACTCTGCGTCCTCTGCGCCTCGGCGGTGAATCTACTTTGCCCTCACTCAAGTGGGATGCAACCCTCGACAAAGCAAAAGAGGGAAGCCGGCCGCGCCGCTTCCCTCACCCGAAACTTTTCTTCACCTTCTCCGCTATTGCACAGAAGCGCCCGAGACGATCTCGATGATCTCGCGCGTGATGCCCGCCTGCCGCACGCGGTTCATGTTGAGCGTCAGCTTGGCGATCAGGTCAAAGGCGTTCTTCGACGCCGAGTCCATCGCCGTCATGCGCGCTCCTTGCTCCGAGGCGACCGACTCCAACAGCGCGCGGTAAATCTGCGTCTCGATGAGGCGCGGGAGGAGTTGACTGAAGATGTCTTCGGGGGGCTGCTCGTAGATGTAATCGACGAACGTCACGGGGCGGCTCGGGTCGGCCGACGACGCCTCGTCCTCCGCCCGCTCCACGACGCGCGAGACGGGAAGAATCTGCTCGACGACGGCGCGCTGCGAGAGCACCGACTTGAATTCGCTGTAGACGAGGAAGACCTTGTCGATTCCCTCATCCTCGATGAAGCGCCGCGTGATGTCGCGCGCGACCTCGACGGCCTCGCCGTACTCGACGCGCCCCTTGCCGGTGAGCCCGATGTTCTCGGCCGCGATGGTGAAGGCGCGGCGGCGGAAGAAGTCGCGCCCCTTGCGGCCGACCGCGTAGAGTTCGACGGCTTTGTCGGCGTGTTCGCGGACGAAGGCCTGCGCGGCCTTGATGAGGTTGGCGTTGAAGGCGCCGGCCAGACCCTTGTCGGCCGTAATCAGCACGAGCAGGTAGCGTTCGTCGCCGCGCGCGTCAAGAAGGGGGTGGTGAAAATCTTCTTCGGTGTGGGAGGCAAGCTCGCTCAACACCTCCGTCATCTTGTTCGCAAACGGGCGCGCCGAGACGACGCGATCCTGCGCGCGCTTGAGCTTCGCCGCCGAGACCATCTTCATGGCCTTCGTAATCTGCTGCGTGTTCTTGACCGACCTGATGCGCCGGCGGATGTCGAGAAGACTTGGCATAAAAACTGTTGTCAGTAGTTAGTTGTCAGTAATCAGTTGCTCTCGTCACCCGGCTTGAGCCTTCAGACGTGAGCGGCAAGTTGCCCGACAGGAAACAACTGACAACTGACCAGGGACTACTGACCGAATTCGTTGTGCGTTAGTCGCCGGCGACGGCGGGCGCGGCGGCCGGCGTCGCTGCCGCTGTCTCCGCCAGCCGCGGCGGGTCGGGCTGGGGATTGAACGCCTTATCCTCCCAGCTCCCTTTGAAGTCGCTGACGAGCTGCTTGAGTTCAGCCTTGATTTCGTCAGTGAACGACTTCTTCTCACGGATGTTCGCCAGCACGCCGGGGTGCGCGTTCTCGACGAAGCGCAACATTTCCGACTCGAAGCGGCGCACCTGATCGACGGGTACTTCGTCGAGGTGGCCGTTCGTCGCGGCCCAGATGAGGAGCACCTGCTTCTCCACTTCCATCGGCTGATACTGCGGCTGCTTGAGTATCTCAACGAGGCGCTGCCCGCGCGCGAGCTGCGCCTGCGTGGCCTTGTCGAGATCGGAGCCAAACTGTGCGAACGCCTGTAGCTCGCGGAACTGCGCGAGGTCGATGCGCAGCGTGCCGGCCACCTGCTTCATCGCCTTGATCTGCGCCGAACCGCCGACGCGCGACACTGAGTTGCCGACGTTGATGGCCGGGCGAATGCCGGAGTTGAAAAGGTCAGACTCCAAAAAGATTTGCCCGTCCGTGATCGAGATGACGTTCGTCGGAATGTACGCCGAGATGTCGCCGGCCTGTGTCTCGATGAGCGGCAGGGACGTGAGCGAGCCGGCGCCCTTCGCCTCCGACAACTTCGCGGCGCGCTCAAGCAATCGCGAGTGCAGGTAGAACACGTCGCCGGGGTAAGCCTCGCGTCCGGGCGGGCGGCGCAGCAGCAGCGAAATCTCGCGGTAGGCGGCGGCGTGCTTCGAGAGGTCGTCGTAGATGGTGAGCGCGTGGCGGCCGGTGTCGCGGAAGTATTCGCCGATGGCCGCGCCGGCGTAGGGCGCGAGGTACTGCATCGCCGCCGGGTCAGACGCCGAGGCGTTGACGACGATGGAGTAGTCCATCGCGCCGAAGTCCGTCAGCGTCTTGATGACCTGCGCCACGGTCGAAGCCTTCTGTCCGATGGCGACGTAGATGCAGATGACATCCTTGCCGCGCTGGTTGATGATCGCGTCGAGCGCGACGGCCGTTTTGCCCGTCTGCCGGTCGCCAATGATCAGCTCGCGCTGGCCGCGCCCGATGGGAACCATCGAGTCGATGGCCTTCAGGCCCGTCTGCAAAGGCTCCTTCACGGGCTGCCGGTCAACGACGCCCGGCGCGATGCGCTCCAGCGGGTTGAAGTCCTCGGTGATGATGGGGCCGCGGTCGTCAACTGGGCGGCCGAGCGCGTCAACCACGCGCCCGATCAACGCGTCGCCTACGGGGACGCTCATGATGCGCCCGGTGCGCCTGACAGTATCGCCCTCCTTAATCTGCTGAAACTCGCCGAAGAGCACCGCGCCGACTTTGTCCTCTTCCAGGTTGAGCGCAAGCCCCCGCACGTCGTGTGGGAACTCAATCAACTCGCCGGCCATCACCTTTTCGAGACCGTGAATCTCGGCGATGCCGTCGCCCACCTTGATGACCGTGCCCACCTCCGTCACGGTGACACCCGCCTCGAAGTTCTCGATCTGCTGGCGAATGATGTCGCTAATCTCGTTGGCTCTGATCGGTTCCATAAACTTTAACTCGCCTGTTCTGAATTACTCCGAAAATGTCGGGCCTCAAACTTCTCGCTGGGCGCCGATGAGTCGGGCATCGGTCGTGGGCAACTAAATTATTGCTCGCCCACGATCCTCTGCTTAATCTGCTGCAACTGGTTGCGAACCGAGCCGTCATAGACGGTGGAGCCGATGCGCGTCACGACCCCGCCGATTAAATCATCATCGACGGCGAACTCAAGACGCACCTTACTTCGTGTCATCTCCGCCAGACGCGTCCGCAACACCTCTTGCGTCTGTTGCGGCACGGCACGGGCCGTCGTGACCTGCGCCGAGATGATTCCTGAGCGCCGGTCAAGCTCCTGAGCGAGCGCTTTGTTTATCTCACTTAAGTCTGCAAGCCGTTGATTCTGAAGGAGTACGAGGAGGAGATTGGCCGTCGTCGGACGCACTCGCGTGCGCTCGATGAGGGCGCGAACCACACGGTGCTTTTGCTCGTAGGGTATCGTCGGGTTGCGGAAGACTTCTTGCAGCAGGCCGTTTGCGCGCCCCATCTCCTCCCAAGCCGACAACTCTTCCTGAACTTCTCGCCCCTCACCTCGTGCCGTGATTACGTCTGCCAGCGCGGCCGAGTATCGGCGCGCCACCGCCACCGGTATGCTCAAGACCTGACCCCTCCTAAATCTTCGACGTACTCACTTACGAGGCGCGCGTCGTCCTCGGGCCGCATCTCATGTCGAATCAACTCCTCGGCCAAACGAACGCTCTGCTCCGCGGCGAAGGTCCGCAATCCTGCCCGCGCGGCCTTAGAAACACTTTCGATTTCGCGTTGCGCCTGACTGCGTATCTTGATCGCATCCTCTTCCGTCTGTCGCTTGATGCGCTCGCGTTCCTCTTCGGCCTCTCTGCGCGCGTGCACTCTCACTGCTTCAACCTCCGCATCGAGGCGCCCCAACCGCTCCTCCACCTCCGCGAGTTTTGCCAGTGCCGCGTCGCGCTCTTCCTGTGCGCGCATCAAGGCCCGGCGTATTCCCTCGCGGCGCTCACGCAGTTTCTCACTCAGCGGGCGGCGCAGGAAGTAAACAGCCAGGGCTACAAAGATGAGTAGGTTGATGAGTTTCGCAACCGTTTCGAGCGAAACTATCCCCCCACCGCTTGTGTCGGCAAATCCGAAGATCATGCAGGCCGTTACCATCTAACTTGGTTTATGCAAAAAATGTTCTTGAAATGAGGGCATTCAGCCGACTTGGCGACCCAAAATCTGGTTCTTTATTGTTACAGCCATGCGTCTGGCTTCTTCTTCCAACGTAATGCGCGCCTCAGCCGCCTGCGACTCAATTAACTTCTCTTCATTGTCTACAATTTGATCGACTTCATCGCGCACAGTACGCATCAGGCTTTGCCTCTCATTAATTGCCTTTGTGCGCTCGTCTTCGAGCAGGCGATAACTTTCCGCGCGTGCCTCTTTCAGAGATCGTTCATAGGTTGAAAGATTATCTTCGACACGCCGTAAAATAACCTGCGCCTCGGTTGAATTACCCGTTGTGAGACGCTCTCTATCATTCAATATTTTATTAATCGGCTTGAATAAAATCCTGTTTAGAACAAAGACCATCGCGATAATTATCGCGATGTGAAGGAAGATTGTGCCATCCGGCACAAGTTGAATCGATTCGGCAAGTACTAATGAAACCGTCATGAGAGCCTTACCAGTAAGTCATGTCACCACTATCGGTGGCAATAGACATTAAGATGTTGTGTGTTAAAAGGGTTGGAGTTTAACACGCCATTTCGAGACGCGTCAATGAGGGTGCAGAATTGCTAATTGAACACCGCCTGCAAAACTTCAAATTTTTACTCTTTAACATCGCAGATAAATACGGCAAAGTCGCTCATTACAGGCTCTTTACCTATGACAGGCTATTGCGTCCCTACCAACAGTTGATAAACGCGCTGTAAGTCATTTTCACTATAAAATTCGATTTCTATCTTCCCTCCCTCGCCGTTTTGATTATTGATAATTCTAACCTGTGAACTAAATTTTCGACGGAGCTTAGACTCCGCCGCCCGAATGTTGGCGTCGTTTTGAGGTTGCGTCCTTGCGGTTGCGGCGACCGCACTGGCGCCTTCAATTATTTTTCTTATGGCCCGTTCGGTTTCTCTAACTGAGAGAGATTGATCTATTACGTTCTGCGCTATTTTTCTCTGGATTTCTATGTCGTCAACCCCGAGTAAGGCCCTTGCGTGCCCCATCGAAATTTTTTCCTGCTCTACCAGCCTTTGTATATCTTCAGGCAGACGCAAGAGTCTTATGTAGTTGGTAATAAAAGTGCGGTCTCTACCAACCCTCTGGGCGACCATTTCCTGAGTCAAACCCAGGGTATCGATCAACTTCTTGTAGGCCTGAGCTTCTTCAATCGGGTTTAGTTCCTGACGTTGAATGTTTTCAATTAACGCCAGTTCTAATATTTTATCGTCCGGTATGTCACGTATGATTGCCGGGACTCTTTGCAGTTCTGCCTTCTGTGCAGCCCGCCACCTTCTCTCACCCGCGATTAATTGATAGCGTCCTTCATCTATGCGTCTTACTAAGAGCGGCTGGATTATCCCATTGGCGCGAATGGATTGAGCTAAGTTTTCTAACTGCTCATTGTCAAAATTAGTTCTCGGCTGAAGTGAATTGGGTTCTATGAGATCGATTTCAATTTCAGATAACTCCTCATTGGCCATCACCTGAGTATCCGGTAGCAGCGCGCTCAAGCCTCGACCCAGAGCCCTTCGTGTCATAAGACATTATCTCCTTTGCAAGTTGAAGATAGCTTTCAGCCCCACGAGAACGTATGTCATAGATAATAATAGGCTTACCGTAGCTTGGCGCCTCCGCTAGACGAACATTTCTGGGAATTATGGTTTCAAAAACCTGGCTCCCATAAAAATCCCTCAAATCAGCAGCGACCGCCGTCGATAGATTCGTCCTTTCATCATACATTGTCAGTAGGAGACCCTCTATTGACAAGGTAGGATTGATTGAACGCCGAATTCGGGCCAGTGTATCAAACAACTCAGTCACCCCTTCGAGTGCATAATACTCGCACTGAATCGGCACAAGTAGTGAATTTGCGCTAGTTAGGGCGTTGAGTGTTAAGAGTCCGAGAGAGGGAGGACAATCAATTATAATAAAATCGAATTCGTCTATAACCTGTTGCAGCGCAGTCTTGAGTTTGTACTCTCGCCGCTCTTGATCAACTAGTTCAACTTCTGCCCCAATGAGGTTTTTGTCTGCCGGCAGAATCTTCAAAAAAGGCAGTTCGGTGGGTTGAATTACATTCGAGACCCGTTCATCAAGGACGAGTATATGATACAGACTCCGGCGAAGACTCCCTCTTTGAATGCCCACGCCCGAAGTCGCATTCGCCTGCGGGTCTGCATCAACCAGAAGGACACGCAACTCAGAAGTGGCAAG
>DASVES010000027.1:0-3032 GCA_036380435.1 Pyrinomonadaceae bacterium
GTCGATCTCCGGCTCGACGCGCGGAGAATGCTCAAGGTGCCGTGGACGGCGCACCTCGGTCTTCACGACGACGAGACCTCGGAGCTATGCCACTGGCACATCCCCGAAGCGCACTTCCTGGAGACGTGGTCGGACGCGCGCGCCTTCGACGGCACGGCCTCGATCATCCAGCCCCTGATCGCGCCGCTCTACAACGGCAAGAGCGTCCACGAATTCCTCGTCGCCTTCACCGCTCGCCCCGACCGCTCGGGCTACGACATCGTGCGCGACTTCTGGCGCACACAGATCAGCGGCGGCTCGTCCGCGCCCCTGCTCGCCGGCGCGCGCCTCTTGGCCGCGACCGCCGGCCGTCAGGCTCCCGCTTCACAAACGCCCGTACCCGCCGTCGGCCCGCAGCCTTCTCCGGGCACCTCGGCCGCGCAGCCGCAGCCGACACAGGGCGCACAAACGCAGCCGACGCCTTCGGCTTCAACGACACCCGGCGGCGGCTCGCCCGCGACACGTTCGAGCGGCACGGGCGCGGGCGCGGCCCTCTCGGCCGCCGCTGCCGACGACCCCTTCGAGCGCGCTTGGCGCAAGGCCCTGCACGACGGCGTCGTGCCCGGCACGGCCGCGCGCGAGCAGGGCCGGACGGCGAACGCAAACTTCATCAACGAGACAGCGCCCGGCGGTACAGGCGCGGGCGCGTCCCCGACCGCGGCCGGCGCGTCGCGCGCGACGCCGGAGGTCGTGGTCGTCGCACCGCCGAGCAGCGGCGGGGCAGGTGAGTACGAAATCGTCTTCCGTCCCGACCCGACCATCTACGATGGGCGCTTCGCCAACAACGGCTGGTTGCAGGAACTCCCGAAACCGCTCACCAAGCTGACGTGGGACAACGCCGCGCTCGTCTCGCCTAACACGGCCGAGCGCTTGGGCCTTGGCACGACGCCTGACGGCGCGCAGCTCGCCCCGGCCCGACGCGTCAACCGCATGACGGCGAAGGGCGGCGAGATTGTGGGCGACCTCATCCGCATCGGCTTCAAGGGTCAGAGCCTAACGGTGCCGGCGCTCATCGTGCCGGGTCAGCCCGACGGCGTCATCACCCTTCATCTCGGCCACGGTCGCTGGAGAGTCGGACGCGTGGGCGGGCGCGACGGCACCTTCGAGCAGCCGACGGGGACGGGCTTCAACGTCTATAAGATTCGCCACTCCGACGCGCTCTGGCACGGCCGCGGCGTCGAGGTCTCCAAAACCGAGGAGACCTACCCGCTCGCCACCACGCAGATTCACTTCCAGATGGAGGGGCGCGACGTGGTGCGCTCCGGCTCGCTCGAACAGTGGCGCGAGCACCCCGAGATGGCGCCGGAGACCGAGCACTCCGTGCCCGTGCAGCCCGCCGGGAAGAACCGCGAGCCGGCGCGCCCCGAGTCGATGTACCCCGACTACGACTACTCGCAACGCGACGAGCAGGGGGAGCGCGGCTACCGCTGGGGCATGGTCATCGACCTCGGCGCCTGCGTCGGCTGCAACGCCTGCGTCATCGCCTGTCAGGCCGAGAACAACATCCCCGTCGTCGGCAAGGAGCAGGTTTTGCGCTCGCGCGAGATGCACTGGCTGAGAGTTGACGCCTACTTCCGCGGCGCGGTCGAAAACCCCACGGGTGTCCACTTCATGCCCGTGCCGTGCATGCACTGCGAGAACGCGCCCTGCGAGCCGGTCTGCCCCGTCCACGCCACCGTGCACAGCGCCGAGGGCCTCAACGACATGGTCTACAACCGCTGCGTCGGCACGCGCTACTGCTCGAACAACTGCCCCTACAAGGTGCGCCGCTTCAACTTCCTGCTCTATCAGGACTGGGAGACGCCGTCCCTCAAGATGCTGCGTAACCCCGAGGTGACGGTGCGCTCGCGCGGCGTGATGGAGAAGTGTACTTACTGCGTGCAGCGCATCGAGTACGCGAAGATCGAGGCGGAGAAGGAGGGGCCGCGCCGCGTGCGCGACGGCGAGATCGTCACCGCCTGTCAGGCCGTCTGCCCCTCGGAGGCCATCGTCTTCGGAGACCTCAACGACCCCGAGGCCCGCGTCACCAAGATGGCCCACGAGCCGCGCAACTACTCGCTGCTCGCCGACCTCAACACGCGCCCCCGGACGACGTATCTGGCGGCGGTACGCAATCCGAACCCCAATCTAGGGTGATAAGTGATAAGTGATGAGTGATAAGAGCAGAAGAAAAGTGAAATGAAGTGAAGCGATGATGGGCGACGTGACAAGAGTGATGCGGTCGAGTGTGATGAGTTCTTATCTCATCACTTATCACTCATCACTTATCACCGTCTGAGGAATCTATGTCCCAGATCGACAACCCGCACGACGACACGCGCATTCACACGACGCCTGCCGTCATCGAGCCGGGCCACACCTTCGGCTCGGTGACGGACAAGATCAGCGCCATCGTGCTGCGTAAGCGCACGCCTCTGGGGTGGTACATCGGGTTCGGCATCTCCTTCATGATTACGGGCGTCCTGATGGGGACGATCCTATGGCTGGTCTTAAACGGCATCGGCATCTGGGGCAATAACCAACCCGTCGGCTGGGGCTTCGACATCATCAACTTCGTCTGGTGGATCGGCATCGGCCACGCCGGCACGCTCATCTCGGCCATCCTGCTCCTGCTCCGACAGTCGTGGCGCACGTCGATCAACCGCTTCGCCGAGGCGATGACGCTCTTCGCCGTCGCCTCCGCCGGTCTGTTCCCGCTCCTCCACACCGGCCGCCCGTGGCTCGCCTACTGGATGCTGCCCTACCCGAACACGATGGGGATGTGGCCGCAGTTCAGAAGCCCTTTGATGTGGGACGTGTTCGCCGTCTCGACTTACGCCACCGTCTCGGCGCTCTTCTGGTATACCGGACTCATCCCCGATCTCGCGACCTTGAGAGACCGCGCGCGCTCGAAGTTCGGGCGCGTCGTCTACGGCATGGCCGCTCTGGGCTGGCGCGGGAGCGCGCGCCACTGGGCGCGTTACGAGATGACCTACCTGCTCCTCGCTGGTCTC
>DASVES010000028.1:0-15793 GCA_036380435.1 Pyrinomonadaceae bacterium
CCGTAGCGTGCGCGCGCGCACGGCCGCCTCGGACGCTGATGTGCTGGCGCGCCTGCGGGAGATCGTCGGCGCGGAGCATGTGCTCGTCGATGCGGAGCGGGTCGAGCCTTACGCGCAGGACGCGCTGAAGGAAAAGTTTCCGCCCGAGGCCGTGGTGCTGCCCGGCTCGACGCGCGAGGTCGCGGAGGTGCTGCGGCTCGCCAACGAGCGGCGCTTCCCCGTCACGGCGCGCGGCGGCGGCGTCGGCTACACGGGTGGGGCCGTGCCCGTCGAGGGCGGCATCGTGCTGGGCACTGAGCGCATGAACCGTGTCCGCGAAATCAGCGCCGACGACCTCTACGTCGTGACCGAGCCGGGCGTGACGACCTACGCGCTGCAACAGGCGGTCGAGTCGCACGGCCTCTTCTACCCGCCCGACCCGGCCTCCTACAAGGACTCCTACGTCGGCGGCAACATCGCCGAGAACGCCGGCGGCATCCGCTCCGCCCGCTACGGCGTGACGAAGCACTACGTGCTCGGCCTCGAAGTGGTGCTCCCCACCGGCGACGTGGTGCGCGCAGGCGGACGGACGAGCAAGAACGTCGTCGGCTTCGACCTGACGGGGCTGATGTGCGGCTCCGAGGGGATGCTCGGCGTCATCACGGAGGCGACGCTCCGGCTCCTGCCGCTCCCCGAGGCGACGCGCACCGTGCGCGCCACCTTCCGCACGATGCGTGAGGCTTGCGCCTGCGTCTCCGGCTTCACGCGCGCGCGGCTCGTGCCCGTCGCCATCGAGGTGCTGGATCGCAACGCCATCCGCGCCGTCGAGTCGGAGTTCGCCTTCGGGCTGGGCGAGGAGGCGGGGGCGTTGCTCCTCGTCGCCGTGGTCGGCGCGGCCCCCGAGGTCGAGCGCTCCTCCCGCGTCGTCGAGCGCGTGGTCACTGACGGCGGCGGTTACGACGTGATCCGCTCGGAGACGCGCGAGGAGGAAGACCGCCTGTGGGACGTGCGGCGCGCGCTCTCGCCCGCGATCAAAAAGTACGGCACCTTGAAGTTCAACGAGGACGTGGTCGTGCCGCGCTCGCGCGTGCCCGAACTCGTCGAAGGCGTCGAGGAGATTGGCCGGCGGCGCGAAACCTTCGTCGTCAACTTCGGCCATCTTGGCGACGGCAACATCCACGTCAACTTCATCTGTGAGCGCGACGACCCCGAGGCCGTCGCCCGCGCCCGCCGGGCCGTCGAAGAGACCTTCGCGCTGTCCGTCTCCTTGGGCGGCACCATCAGCGGCGAGCACGGCATCGGCTACGTCAAAGCCCCCTACCTCCATCTGGCGCTCGACGCCCCGACCATCGACGCCATGCGCCGCATCAAACGCGCCCTCGACCCCAACGGCATACTCAATCCGGGGAAGATGTTTACAGGGTGATAAGTGATGAGTGATAAGTGATAAGAGAAGAGCTGATTTCCTTCTTATCACTTATCACTCATCACTTATCACTTTAGAAAAATGCTCAGTGTCCTTCTCGAACTGCAACGCCTCAAGGCGCTCGACCGCACGGGCTGGGTTTTGCGCGGGCGGCCGGCGGGGGCCGAGTCCGTGGCGGCGCACTCTTACGGGGTGGCGCTCGTGTCGATGCTGCTGGCCGATGAGGTGCGCGCACGCGGCGTCGAGGTGGACGTGGAGCGCGTGCTGCGTATTGCCGTGCTGCACGATCTGGCGGAGGCGCGCACCGGCGACATGCCGCGCACGATGGCGCGATACTACGGCGCGCAGGCGCGCAGGCAAGCCGAGGGCGCGGCCTTAGCCGACCTGCTTGCCGGACTCGACGCCGGGCGCGCGCGTCTCTACATTGAACTGCACGGCGACTACGAGGAGCGCACGGGGCTTGAGGCGCGGCTCGTGAAGGCCGCCGACATCATCGACCTGCTGGCGCAGGCGCTTGCCTTCGAGCGCGCCGGCGCACGCGGCCTCGACGAGTTCTGGGAGGGCGCAGCCGAGCGCGACTTTGGGCTTGAGGGCGCGGCCCGCGAGGTCGTCGCCGAAGTCGTCGGCGCTCTCGTCAGGGCGCGTGAGGAAAGCAGGTAGGAAGATTCTTACATGGATGGACAGAAAGATGTGATGAGTGATGAGTGATAAGTGATAAGAAAGAGCAGACGGTTTTTCTCATCACTCATCACTCATCACTCATCACTCTTCTTTTGGGCACGGGATGATGGACTGGCTGAAACAATACGCGACCTCGTTTGACTGGAGCTGGCAGAGCCTGCTGCTGGGCGTCGGACTATTCCTCGTCACGTTCGCCGCCAGCATCGTGGCCGTCTCCTACGTGCTCATCCGGCTCCCGCCCACCTACTTCCAGCTCGCACACGCGCGCGACTTCTGGGCCGACCGTCACCGCGCCGTCCGCTGGAGCGGCATGCTCGTCAAAAACTTCTTTGGACTCCTGCTCGTCCTCCTCGGCGTCGTCATGTCGGTGCCGGGCGTGCCCGGACAGGGCGTACTCACTATCCTGCTCGGCCTCATGCTCATGGATTTCCCCGGCAAGCGCCAGCTCGAATACAAAATCGTCAGCCGCCCCAAAGTCATGCAAGCCATCAACCGCCTGCGTGCCCGTTTCGACCGGCCGCCGATGGTGCTGGACGACTAAAAGCCGTAAATCGTGTATCGTCAATCGGAGAAGAGCTTTCAGCTATCAGCCGTCAGCTCTCAGCCAACCGCAGGCGTTGTTAGGCCGATTGACCCTGACACCCGAAAGCCCTTCGTTCGCTCTATTCTGGCTGAATGCTGAAAGCTGAAAGCTAATAGCTGAGTTCTGACCGCGTTGACAAGGGAAGGGTGCTTTGTTAGCTTCCAAAAATTATCAATCGGATGTGCCCGTGTGGTTCGTACAGTTAAGTCGATGACTGACTCCAATTTCAACAGTAAGGCGCACGCGCCGCGTCGCGCGGCGCTGCTGCTCCTGCTCGTCTCGCTGGCGGCGGTGGCGACCGGCTGCGGCGTCTTCAGCGCGAAGAGGACGGTGAGCGTCGCGCCGGTGCTCGCGCCGCTCGTGAAGGCCGAGATGGCGCAGCTCTTCGCCGAGATCAATCGCGCGGCCACGCCCCGGAGCGTGCGCGGCAAGATCGACGTGCAGTTCCTCGACACGTCCTTCGCCGAGTGCGGCGTCGTTGACAAGTACCGCACGGCCGAGGGCGACGTAATCATCCAGCGCCCCGGTCAGGTCTATCTCTCCATCAAGGCCCCCTTCGGCGTCAAGATCGCCGAGATGACCTCGGACGGCAGCAAGTTCTGGGTCGCCGTCTATCAGGGCGAAGAGCGTTTCCGCCGCTTCGTCCACGGCACGAACGCGGCCCGCTACGGCCGCATCTCGGACGACGGCAACGGCACTACGACGGCGACGGCCGGCGACAAGCCCGACTGCGGAGGCGGCAAGCGCGACGAGAAGACGATGCAGCGCACGGTCAGCTCGCTCTCCTCCTTGCGCCCGCAACACCTGACCGATGCGCTCATGGTGCCCCCCGTGGCGGCGGCCGGCTCGAGCCTGATCTACGCGCAGTCGGAGTCGTTCGAGGAGGAGCCGGACACGCGCCCCGGGGCGAAGAAGGACGCGCGCGTCGTGCGCGGCTATTACGTCCTCGTGGAGCTGGAGCCGGCGGGCGAGGGGCGCGCGCGCGTCACGCGCCGCTTCTGGTTCGACCGCGTCGGCGCCCTCCGCCTCGCGCGCGTGCAGAATTACGACGTTGAGGGGCAGCTCATGACGGACGTGGTCTATCGCGACCCGCGCCCCTTCGGCGCCGGGGGCCAGCAGCGCCTTCCGGCCACGGTGGAGCTAACGCGCCCGCAGGATCGCTACTCGATTCGCATCAGCTTCCAGACGCCCGAAGAAGCAGTCATCGACAAGCAGTTCGACCCCGACATCTTCATCCTCCAGAACACCTCCGACCTGAAGGAGGTTGATTTGGACAAGCAGCAGAAATAGAGGTCAGAGGTTAGAGGTTAGAGGTTAGTTAATGAGCGAGTCCGACGGCCACATCAGGAGCCATAGGGACTTGGTGGCATGGCAGAAGGCGATGGATTTGGTCGTCGCGGTCTATAGCGCCAGTAAAACTTTCCCGAAAGAAGAGACCTACGGCTTAACGAATCAGTTGCGGCGTGCGGCCGTTTCCGTACCTGCTAACATCGCTGAGGGTCAGGGGCGGAGGTCAAAAAGTGAATTCCGTCAGTTCCTGGGCAACGCCAGGGGCTCGCTTCTGGAAGTGGATACTCATCTGGAACTGGCAATGCGCCTCGGATACCTAAGCGCGGAACAGCACACTCATTTACACGCGCGGTTGCAAGAGGTCGGACGTATACTCAACGGGCTTCTACGCTCGCTAAATACTGACCTCTAACCTCTAACCTCTGACCTCTTGTTTTTATGGAAAGCCTCGTCGTCGCCAACATCAGACAGCGGCCCGTGCGCGCGCTCGTGAGCGTGGCGGGCGTGGCGCTGGGCGTGTGTCTGGTGATGTTGTTTACGGGGCTGGCGCGCGGGATGTCGAACGACCTTCAGCGGCGCTCGCAGAACATCCGCGCCGAGATCATCTTCACGCGCCCCGGAGGGACGGGGCTGGTGGAGACGACGGCCAACCTGAGCACGCGCTACGTCGAGGAGATACTCAAGGTCGAGGGCGTGGAGGCGGCCATCCCGGCCATCCGCTACGCGTCGCAGACGGGGCGCGGTTTCGGCTTCGAGCAGATCGAGGGCGTTGACTGGGAGCCGTTCGCGCGGATGAACGGGATGCAGCTCGTCGAGGGGCGCGCGCCCGCGGCGCTGGACGAGGTGGTCATTGACGAGACGAAGGCGCGTAACAACGAGGTCGGCGTCGGCGGCACGGTCAACATCTTCGGCAACATTCCCTATCGCGTCGTCGGCATCTACACGCCGGAGGCCGGGCCGCGTGTGAAGATGACGCTGGCCGCGATGCAGGATCGGCTCCAGTCGCCGCCGGACAAGTGTACGTGGATTTACGTGAAGGTTCGCGAGGGCGCGTCCGACACGGAGGTGGCGCGGCGTCTGGATGAGGCGCTCGAGGGGAATAAGATTCAGTTCACGCGCGACGTGTTCACGAGTGTGGAGAAAAGCATCCCCTATCTCGGCGTTTTCCTGCGCACGCTGGTCGGGCTGGCGGCGGTGGTGAGCGCGCTCGTCGTGATGCTGGCGATGTACACGACCATCACGGAGCGGACGCGCGAGATCGGCATCCTCAAGGCGCTGGGCGCTTCGCGCGGCTACATCGTCAGCGAGATCGTCAAGGAGGCCGTGGTCATCAGCCTGCTCGGCCTCGTCGTCGGCTTCGCGGCCTCGCTCGCCGCCGGCTTCCTGATTCACCGCGTCTACGGTCTCATCTTCGAGTACGGCTGGACGTGGGCGCTCGCGGCGGCCGTCATCGGTCTCGCGGGCGGCGCCCTCGGCGCGCTCTACCCGGCCGTGCGCGCCGCCAACCTCGACCCGGTCAACGCTCTCGCATATGACTAGTGATAAGTGATGAGTGATAAGTGATAAGATAAAAGACGCTCTTTAACTTATCACTTATCACTCATCACTTATCACTCTTTTTGTATGAGAAACATTCTCGTCGCCGACAACCTTGAGATGGTCTACCAGAGCAGCGGTGGGGTGCCGGTGCACGCGCTGCGCGGGGTCAATCTGGAGGTCGAGGAGGGGGAGTATCTGGCGGTGATGGGGCCTTCCGGGTGCGGGAAGTCAACGCTGCTGCACCTGTTCGGGGGACTCCTGACGCCGACCTCCGGGCGCATCCTCATCGACGACGAGGACATGACGGCCGCAACGGACGCCCAGCGCACAGACATCCGACGCCGCAAGATCGGCTTCGTCTTCCAGCGCTTCAACCTCTTCCCCACGCTCACCGCCGAGGGCAATCTGCGTCTCGCCGAGCGCATCCACGCCGGCAAGGATGGGAAGATCGAGCCGGAGCGCCGCCGCGAAATCCTGCGGATGCTCCAACTCGAAAACAAGATGGATCGCAAGCCGATGGAGCTTTCGGGGGGCGAGCAGCAGAGAGTGGCGCTGGCCCGCGCCGTCGTTAACCACCCGGCCATCGTCTTAGCCGACGAACCCACCGGCAACCTCGACACGGAGAACTCGGCCATCGTCCTCAACATGTTTCAGGAGATGAACTACCGCTTCAACCAGACCATCATCATGATCACCCACAACCCGGAGGCCGCCGCCATGTGCCGCCGCATCATCCAGATGCGCGACGGCCAGATTGTTGCCCCCGCCACGCGTGTACAGATATAATGCAGGTGGTAAGTGATGAGTGATATGTGATAAGAGAAACACTGATTTTCTTATCACTCAGCACTCATCACTCATCACTAACCCTTATGTCCCCCATCCTGCGCGTCATCAAAAACATAGTCCTGTGGTCTTACGGGCGCGCCACGTGGCAATACGACGTGCTGTGCGTCCTCATCCTCGCCTTCGTCTTCCTGACACCCAAAAGCTGGTTCGATGGCGGCAAACCGCTCGGGGGGGCGTTGCATCCAAATTCATCAGTTGGAGTGGAAAAGTTGCTCCTGAAGCCCGACATTCTGGGCGAAAACCCCGACCAGCAGGCAGTTGAGCGCGGCGTGCGAGTTGCAACAGGACGGTCAGATGTACGCGTCAGGGGGGTTAGAGAACTGAGGGACGCGTCGGGTCGTATTGCCGCTTATGAGGTTGACATAGAGTAATCATCTACAGATAATCGCCCGGTTTGGTTCCGGGCGAGAGAGTTCGGTCTCCCAACTTTCCGAAGGAGTTCGCATGAAGAAGTTCGTTACGCTTGGCCTGATCGCGATGCTGGCGCTCGCCACCACGGCCGTGGTTCCCTCGGCCGCCAGCGCAAAACCGGCCCCGGCCGCCCCACAGGGCGCGGGCCTCGTCAGCTCCATCCTCAACAAGATGGAGCGTAACCGCCGCGAGCTGAAGAGCCTGCGCGCGGGCGTCTGGATGCAGAAGTACAACGCGCAGATCAAGGACGAGGACAACTTCGTCGGCGACGCCCACTACATCCCCGGCGCGGGCCGCGAAGTCGCGTTGCGCGTGGACTGGAGCAAGCCGCAGCAGGAGACGCTGATCGTCGAAGGCGGCACGTACACGCTCTTCAAGCCGCGCATGAACATGGCCTACAAGGGCAGCACCAGCTCGGCGTCGAAAAACAACAAGGTGACGAACGTCATCGGCTTCGGCCTCAACGTCTCGAAGGCCGAACTCAACGCCAAGTTTCAGCCCGTCGAGCTGCTCGGCGAGGGCACGCTCGAAACGGGCGGCGCGCACGTCTGGTGGCTGAAGCTCGTGCCGAAGGGCAACGCCGGTTATGAGCACGCCGAGATTTGGGTGGACGACAGCGGCATGCCGCGTCAGGTTCGCATCGTCGAGCGCAACAAAGACATGACGACCGTGCGCCTGATCAACCCGCAGAAGAACGCGCCCGTCTCGGCCGGCACGTTCAAGATCGACCTCGGCTCGGGCGTGAAGATCGTCAAGGGCTAAAGGGGCGGTCGGCCCGTCAAAGCTGCACACCCGGAGGTTTTCGGACGCTGGGAAGTTTCCGAAACCCTCTTCGTTTATCAGGCGGAGTGGGACAAAAATTTCTGCCTGTCATCCGTTTGTGAGACGGGCAGGAATGCCTGTCCCAACTTCCGGGTGCTTGCTTCGGGGCGCGCACTTCGCGTATTTTCTAGCGCGACTACTAAAGACGAACACGGGCGCATCCAAACACTTTCCCACGCCGGCCGTCGGCCGCCGAAAGCCTTGATGAAGAGGAGCACATTTCTTAAGCTCAAGCTGAGCGAGGCGCAGTTCATCGCGCGCGCTCTGCTGAAGACGAGCCATCCCGTGCTGGCGCACGTCATCCCGATGCGCCGCTGCAACCTCGCCTGCGCCTACTGCAACGAGTACGACCGCACGTCCGACCCCGTGCCGCTCGAAGAGATGCGGCGCCGCCTCGACAAGCTCGCCGACCTCGGCACCTCCATCATCACGCTCTCGGGCGGCGAGCCGATGATGCACCCCGACCTGGACGAGATCGTCGCGCACATCCGCCGCCGACGGATGATCGCCGGCCTCATCACCAACGGCTTCTATCTCAACCCGAAGCGCATCGAGCGCCTCAACCGCGCCGGTCTCAAGTATCTCCAGATCAGCATCGACAACGTCGAGCCTGACGACGTGTCGATGAAGAGCCTCAAGCTCCTTGAGAAGCGGCTCGGCTGGCTCGCCGACGGGGCCGACTTTCACGTCAACATCAACTCCGTCATCGGCGCCGGCATCAAGAATCCCGAGGACGCGCTCACCGTCGCCCGCCGCGCCCTCGAACTCGGCTTCTCGACCACGGTCGGCGTCATCCACGACGGTCAGGGTCTCCTCAAACCCTTAAGCGAGCACGAGCGTCAGGTCTTCGAGGAGATCAAGCGGATCAGCAAGACCGAGTACGCGCGTCTGGGGTGGTTCCAGAACAACCTCGCCGAGGGCAAGCCCAACGAGTGGCGCTGCCGCGCCGGCGCGCGCTATCTCTACATCTGCGAAGACGGCCTTGTTCACTACTGCTCGCAGCAGCGCGGCACGCCCGGCATCCCGCTCGCCGATTACACGTCGGCCGACGTTGAGCGCGAGTACAACACCGAGAAGTGGTGCGCGCCCTTCTGCACGGTCGCCTGCGTCCACAAAGTCTCCATCCTCGACAACTGGCGCGACCCGCAGCAGGGCACGCAGAACGCCGCCCCGCAGAAACTCCGCGACGCCATCGGCCGCCTCCTCCGCGCCGAATAACAATAGCTGACGGCGACCGACGGCGACCCGGCCCGCCGTCGCCCCGCGCCGCCCCCGACGCCGACCCGCGATCCGACCCGACGGAGCAAACTCATGCCTCTCCTGCGTCCTGTCTCCGCGCTCTTCCTGATTCTGAGCTTGCCGTTTGCGTGTCAGGGCGGAGTTGCATGGCCGGGCGCGCGTGCGTTCGGACAGACGCCGGCGGCCTCGCCGGCTTCGCCCGCGCTCCCCGCTGGCGGCGACCGTGTCCGGCGCAACCTCTACGTCTCCGTGGTGGACAAGGACACGCGGTTCGTCGAGGGCTTGTCGGCCGAGACTTTTGTCGTGCAGGACGGCAAGGAGCGCGCGGAGGTCGTCTCCTTCGCGAAAGCGGACGTGCCGACCAGCGTCGGCTTCCTGCTCGACATGTCAGGCTCGATGTTTTATCAGGAGCGGAAAAAGATCGTCGTCAAGGAACGGGCCGACGTGATCAGAAACGCAGTCACGCATTTCCTTGAAGCCAGCCACCCGGCGAATGACTACTTCGTTATCTCCTTCAACCAGATGCACAAAGAGTTGCTCGACGTGACGAACGATCGCGCCGCCGTGCTGGCCGCCGTCGAGTCCATCGCCGCCAACCCGCTCAAGGGCCGGACGGCGCTCTACGACACCTGCCGCCTCGCGCTCGACAAACTCGCGCGCTCGACGAAGGCGAGGCGCGTGCTCGTCATCTTCACCGATGGCCAGGACAACGCCTCGCGCGCTGACTTTGACGACCTGAAGCGCGCACTCAAGCAGAGCGATGTACTGGTCTACCCGCTCGCCTTCTTCAGCCCACACTACGATTCCTTTCTCCACGAGGAGGCGCAGCGCATCCTCGACGAGTTCGCCCAAATCTCCGGCGGCATTGCCTACACCACGCGCGACATGAAGGAGATTGAGCCGATGTTCGCGCACGTCGCGCAGGGGTTGCGTATGCAGTACGCGCTCGAAGTCGGCCTCGCCCCGTCGGTCAGGAAGGACGGCTGGCGCGAGCTGAAGGTGAAGCTCGCGGAGATGCGCGACAAGGAGGGCAAGACGCACAAAATATTTCCTCGCACCCGCAAAGGCTTCTACCTTCCGGTCGCCGCACGCTGACACGGCCGCTTAAAATCATTCCGCAAATTTGTGTAAGAAGGTGCGTGCCGCGTCGCAGCGCGGGTCGGGGAGCGCCCGTGCGCAGGCGGGCGCCTGAAGGAAACGCTGGTATTCGCTGGCGGCCTCGGTGGTGCGCCCCGTTGCGGCGAGTGCGGCGGCGATGTGGAAGTGGATCAAGTCGTCAGGCTCGCCGCCCCGTTCGGCCGCGAGCAACTCGGCAAGCGCCTCCTCCCAGCGGCCCGCCTTCGACAACTCCAGCCCCAGAAGCTTTCGCACGTGCGGGTCGTCCTCTCGCCGCCGGAGAACTGTCCACAGCCTCGTTCGTCACTCCGTCTGTCACTCCGTAAGACGCGCCGGGCGGGGCGACGGCGACCGCGTGGCCGTCAACTGTGTCGGTCGTCACGGCGGGCAAGCGGTCGTTCGTCTCGTTGTCTTCATCGTTCGCGTCAGCCGGCGCTTCTTCTGCCGCCGTCGCCGACGGGCGTGCATAGGCGCGCGCGATGAGGTAGAGGGGAAGCGTGACGTGTGGGAGAAAGAGTGTGAAGGCCGTCCAGAGGGCGACCGCGCGGGGTCGGAAATACGAGCGCGAGTCGGCGAGCACGCCGGCGGAGGCGAGCGCGGCTGTGGCGAAGAGGGCGGGGGGCGCGCGCCTCCGCGAGGAAGCCGGCGGAGATTTGCCAGTCGGCGCTCAAAGGTTTCGATCCTTCAGAGCTGGCGCGGCACCTGCTCGCCGATGGTATGCACCGAGACGGAACTCGAAAGCCCCAGCCCCGAGAGCCGGCCCGCCATGATTACCAGCATGTCGCCCTGCTGTACGGCGCCCGCCTCCAGCAGCGTGCGCTCGCCAAGCCGCATCATGTCATCCGTGTTATCCCCCGGCTCGTGGACGATGGCCTCCACACCCCAGACGAGCGACAGCTCGTTCTGCACCTCGCGGCGGGGCGTGAGCGCGATGATGCGCTGACTGGGACGGAGCGCGGCGAGACGACGGGCCATCAGACCCGACTCGGTGAAGATGGCGACTACCTTCACGTTCAACTCCTCGGCCGCGAACGCCGCCGCCTCGCACAGCGCGCGGCTGACGCGCCCCGACTGCTTGCCGGCCCACTTCGCGATGTCGCTCGACCCCGTGGGAATGCCCGTCTCGGCCGACTCGATGATGCGCGCCATCGTCGCCACGGCGAGGACGGGGAACTGCCCCGTGGCCGTCTCGGCCGAGAGCATCACGGCGTCGGAGCCGTCCCACACGGCGTTGGCCACGTCGGTGGCCTCGGCCCGGGTCGGGCGCGGCTCGTTGATCATCGACTGGAGCATCTGCGTCGCCGTGATGACGACCTTGCCCGCGTTGTTGGCCGACGCGATGATGCGCTTCTGGTAGACGGGAACCAACTCGACCGAGGTCTCCACGCCAAGGTCGCCGCGCGCGACCATCACACCGTCGGCCGCACTGATGATGTCGTCGAGGTTGTCGATGGCCTCCGACTTCTCGATCTTGGCGACGAGCGGCTGCGCGCCCCCGGCGGCCTCGATGAGCGACTTGGCCTCCCGGCAGTCGTCGGCGCGGCGGACGAAAGAGAGCGCGATGTAGTCAACCCTCTGCCGCACGGCCCACTGCAAGTCGCGCCGATCCTTGTCGGTGAGTGAGGGGATGGGGAGCTTCGCGCCGGGCAGGTTGATGCCCTTGCGCTCGCCGAGCGGCCCGCCATTGATGACGCGACAGATAACGTCCGTCTCGGTCGTGCTCTCGGCGACGAGTTCGATGAGGCCGTCGTCGATCAGGAGGCGCATGCCGGCGCGCACGTCGCGGGCCATGCCGGCGTAGTTCGTGGAGACCTCGCGCGCGTCGCCGGCCACGGAGCGCGTGGTGATGGTGAAGATGGCGTTGTTCTCAAGCTGGACGGGCTGGCCGTTCCTGAGCACGCCCGTCCTGATCTTCGGCCCCGACAGATCGACGAGCACCGCGAGCGGGCGCTTCATGCGCTCGGCGGCGGCGCGCGCGCGGGCTATCGTCTCGACGTGCTCCTCCTGCGTGCCGTGCGACATGTTGATCCGCACGGCGCCCGCGCCCGCCGCCAGCAACGATTCCAACACCGCCGGCTCGCGCGACGCCGGCCCCAGCGTGGCAAGTATCTTCGCTCTCCTCACACCTGCACCCCTTGTCTGACGAAATCGAATTGTTCGGGAATGGCTGTTGTTCTAATAACTCGTAAAGACGTGAATCGTCAATCATGGGCGAGCGGTTAGCAGTTAGCTTTCAGCTTTTAGCTCATGGCAGGCGTCGTCGCGTGCGTGGCCGACAGCAATCAATACCCTGGTTCGCTCTCTTTAGCTAAAAGCTAAAAGCTAACCGCTCCCTTCGCGGCTTTCACTCGTCGCTCGCGACGGCCTTCTGCACCGCCTGTTCGAGCCGGGCGGCGACCTCGTTGTCGTAGCCGACGGAGAAGTCGGCGAGACGGCCCCGGCGGTCGAAGACGTAGGTGCGCGGGATGGCGGTCTCGCCGCCGGAGAGGGTGTTGATGAGTTCGTCGTCGGGATTGCCGAGGGCGTAGTCGATGCCGAGTTCGCGGACGTAGTCGGGCACGAGGCGGCGGTCGTCGTCGCCGCCGACGTTGAGGCCGATGACCTTGAGGCCGCGCGCTTCGTAGCGCCGCTGGAGCGAGATGAGTTGCGGGATTTCGTCGCGGCAGGGCGGGCAGTAAGTGGCGTAGAGGTCGAGGACGAGGACGCGCCCCTGATAGTCGGCGAGCGACTCGCGGCGGCCGTCGAGCAGCGTCCAGCCGGGCGCCTGCGTGGCCGCGCCGTGCGAGGAGGCGATGGGCGGCATCGGCAGGTTCGTGCGCGGCAGCGTCGCCGTCGAGCGAGTCGCCTCCGGTGTCGCCGTGCCCACCTCCGAGCGCGCGTAACGCGGCGCTTCTCCGCAGCCCGAGAGGGCGAGCAGACAAAAGACAGGCGCCAGCCGTAGCAGCAGACGCGGCGCGCGGCGGCGCGGCGGCGCACAAAGACGCGTGGGCGCGAAACTCATCTCGGTCACAACACTCCGCATGACGACCATTTTACACGACGGGCAGGAAGGCGGCACGAGTCGGCAGGCCACAGACTTGCTTTTCTTACTTACCTAACGTTTAGAGGCGGGCATTGCCCGCCTCTAAACGTTAGAAGTTTTTTATTGAGAATCGCGTTGATTGTCAGCCATCACGCGCCGGAGGGCCGGTCGGAGCCATCGCCGGAGGTGAGCGGCTGGCCGTCCATCTCCTCGAAGGGCGGGGCCTCATCGGTGGGCACGGCGTACTCCCCGTTGACCCAGCCGCCGAAGTCGATCAACTTGCACCGCTCTGAGCAGAAGGGCCGGTGTGGGTTTCCCTGCCACTCGACGGGCTTGTTGCAAACGGGACACTTCTTCATAGCCGTCAATCGTCAATCGTGAATCGTGAAAGTTGTTGCTGCCCTGGCCTGAGATTGTACCATTCGGGCCGGGCTGCCGCTCAACCGCGATTGACGATCCACGATTTTCGATTTACGGCTTTATCGAAGTGACGCTACGGCGCTGGCGGCCGGGGTGCGGATTAAAATTTTTCGGTCAACGAAGTCGATGATGCCGGCGCGGCGCATGGCGTTCAAGCGGACGGTGACGCTCTCGCGCGTGGAGCCGACGATGGAGGCGATCTCGCGGTGTGGCAGGTTGAGGTCGATGAGCACGCCGCCGGCCTCGGCGCGGCCGTAGCGTTCGGAGAGTTCGACGAGGAGCTTGTCGAGACGGGCCGGGATGGCGTCGAGGGCGAAGTCGGCCATCCGCCGCTCGGCACGGGAAAGCCGTTGACCGACAAGGCGGAAGGTGCAATCATAAAGCTCGCGATCCCCCGACATCGCCTCGCGAAACTCCCCCACAGGAATGCGTATCAGGCGCGCGTTCTCGTAGGCCACGGCGCTGCGCTCGCGCGCACCCGGCCCGTAGAGGGCCGACTCGCCGAAGAGCGCGCCGGGGCCGATGATGTCGATAACGGCCTCGCGGGCGGTCTCGTCTTCGATGGAGCAGATTTTGACGCGGCCGCGGGCGATGAGGTAGAGCGTGTCGGCCTGGTCGCCGCGGCGGTAGATGAAGCGGCGGCGGCGCACGTCGAGGGCGGAGGAGGCGTGCGCCAGACGGGCGAGCAGTTCGCCGCCCAGTCGGGGGCCGATCTCGGAGTGGAGGATGATCTCAGCGCGTTCTTCCGTGGTCAGATCGCAGGCGCGTCGGTGTGACATGATCGGGGGCCTCGGGCGATGCCGTCGCCTCGGGAAAATTTTACAGGAGTCGGCGGAATTCTTGCGCGCGCGGGATGTACGTGTCCCGGCGGAAACCCTTTGACTCGGCTGACCTGAGTGGATTTTTACAGATGCGGAAAACGATTTTAGAAGCGCGAGGTGATTTTATTGATTTCGCGTGCGTCCGAATGAGGACGAGGGCAAGCTTTCGAACAGACGCGAACGAACCCTTCAACCTTGCTGACGACGCACTCTAGCATGAAGCAGCGGGGGGTGCAAGGGATGTTTTTTTGAGGCCGAACGAACCTGGCATGATGGGAAAATTCAAAATTCTGATCGTCGATGACGAGCCGGATAAGCTGGAAATGCTGACCGTCGCGCTCCGCATGGAGGGCTACACCGTCCACACGGCCGTGGACGGCGTGACCGGATTAGCCGTGGTCGAGGCGCGTCATCCCGACCTCATCATCACCGACGTGATGATGCCCCGGATGGACGGCTACGAGATGGCCCGGCGCGTCCGCCAGAACCCACTGACGCGCTTCATCCCGATCATCATCCAGTCGGCCGCGCGCCACGAGCCGCAGGACATCCGCATGGGTTTCGAGATCGGCGCGCTCGGCTACTTCACAGACCCTTCGGACATTCCCCTACTCCTCGCCCGCACGCGCACGCTCCTCGAATTCAAAAACTACCTCGACAGTTGCGAGGAGGCGGCCTTCACCGATCACCTGACGGGACTGGCCAACCGCCGCCGCTTCGAGCGCCAGTTGGGCCGCGAGGTGGAGCGCAGCCGCCGCTACGGCCACAACGTCTGCCTGCTTCTGGCCGACATCGACAACTTCAAGAGTGTGAACGATACCTACGGCCACGAGGCGGGCGACGAGGCGCTGCGGGCGGTGGCGAACGTCTTGCAGTCGGGCACGCGCGGCATCGACACGGGCGCGCGCCTCGGCGGCGACGAGCTGGCCGTGCTCCTGCCCGAGACCGGCTTCAAACGCGGCATGGAGGTGGCCGAACGCCTGCGCGCGGCCGTCGCCTCGCTGGGCATCCCCGCGTCCGGCGGCGTCACGGCCAGCTTCGGTCTGGCCGAGTTCCCGACCTGCGCGCGCGACGAGCGCGAGCTGTTCGCCGCCGCCGATCAGGCCCTCTACGAGGCCAAGCGACAGGGACGCGACTGCGTCCGCTGCGCGCAGCCCAGCGCGCCCGAGCCGAACCCGGCGCCCGCGCTGGGCGTATCATAAAGCGGCAGAAGTCAGGAGTCAGGAGTCAGAATAAACACATGTCGCTCTCTTCATTCTGACTTCTGACTTCTGACTTCTGACTCCCGATTTTCTTCTGAAAGGTTGAGTAATGGCTGATTACAAGGACAGGCTGGACGAGTGGCGCGATGCGGCGCGGCGCAAGGCGCGTGAGCTGGACGAGAAGTATGGCATCAAGGATCGCGTCGAGGAGGGCGCGCGGGTGGCGAGCGACGCGGCGCGGCGCGGGGCCGACAAGGTGGCGGGCGAGGCCGCGCGTGCGCGCGAAGAGGCCGAGCGTCTGGCCGAAGACTTCGACCTGCGCGAGCGCGCCGACGAAGTACGCACGCACGCCGAGCGCGCGGCCGAGGAGGCGACGCGTCGCGCGCGCGAGGC
>DASVES010000029.1:0-3210 GCA_036380435.1 Pyrinomonadaceae bacterium
CAACTCCGCGCCCTCTGCGACTCGGCGGTGAGCCGACTTACTACACACTCAACTGATGAACTGCAATAACGCGACTTGAGATTCTTTCGCCGCTACCGCGACTCGCCCGCACCCGTGGTCGGGTTAAACGGATGCGCTTCCCACTCGTGTCTTAACAATCCGAACAACACTTCGTCCACGCGCCGGCCCTGAATCAGATAGTGCTCGCGCATGACGCCCTCACGCCGGAAGCCGAGGCGTTCGAGCAGGCGGATGGAGGCGTGGTTCTCGACGCTCACGGTCGCGTACACGCGGTGCAGGGCAGTCTCTCCGAACAGCTTTCCGACGAGGAGCGCGACGGCGCGCGTGCCGAGGCCGCGCCCGTGGTGCTCCGCGCCGAACATGTAGCCGATCTCCACGTAGCCCATGCCCCACGAAATGTTCATCGCCGAGACCGTCCCGATGACCTCCGCGCCACACTCGACCATCCAGCGGTAGTCCGTGCGCCGACGCTCCGAGATGTCGCCCTCGCCGAGAACCTTCAGACGCCGCGCGAGTTCTTCGACCGAGAGGTCGAAGAGGGGATTGAACCGCTGCGAGTCGGTCTCGCCACGCCAGCGGCGCCACAGGGCCGCGTGTTCAGGGCGTGCGGGGATGAGCCGGAATCGCTGTTGGTCGCGCGGGCGTCGCGGGCGGTCGTTGCTGTCGTTGCGGGTATTCAAGTTTCCAGGTGGGGCGGCTGGAGGGCGGCGTCAGCGGCAGACGGCCGCGCCGGCGGCGACGGGCATGTCCACGATCTCCCACGCAGCGTCGGCGCGCAGGAGTTTCGACATCAACATGGCGTGGATGATGTGGCCGCTGCGGACGGCCGTGAAGCGCCCGAGGACGGGCATCCCGAGGAGCGCGAGGTCGCCGATGATGTCTAAAATCTTGTGGCGCACGAACTCGTCCGGGGTGCGCAGGGGCGTCTCGTTGAGCATCCCGTCGGGCGTGAGCACGATGGCGTTCTCAAGCGTGCCGCCGCGGATGAGGTTGGCGCGGCGCAGGGCCTCGATCTCTTCGGTGAAGCCGAAGGTGCGCGCCGGGGAGATTTCGCGGGCGAAGCCTTCGGCGTCAAGCGCGTCGAAGAAGAAGTGCTGGCGGCCGATGAGCGGGTGGGTGAAGTCAATCGTGCAGTCGATCTCGAAGCCATCGCCCGGCTCGACCTCCATCGAGCGCGTGCCCTGCTCGACACGGACGCGCTCGCGCACGCGCAGCGCGCGACGCATCGCGGGCTGCGCCGACAGCCCCGTGCTGGTGATGAGGTGTGTGAAGTCGTCGGCCGAGCCGTCCATGATGGGCAGCTCCAGATTGTCGATCTCGACGTAGACGTTATCAACCGCGCAGCCGCGCAGGGCCGAGAGCAGGTGCTCGACCGTGGAGAGCATGACGCCCGTTCGCATGAGCGTGGTGGCGTAAGAGCAGTGGGCGATGTGCTCGACCGTGGCCGGTATCTCGAAGTTGTCGAGGTCGGTGCGGACGAAGACGTAGCCGGTGTCGGGCGGCGCTGGAACCAGACGCAGGTGGACGGGGGCCGCCGTGTGCAGTCCCATGCCCGTTAGCTCGACGGGCGCGGCGATGGTCGTCTGTTTAATCAATGTCGGGTCATTCAACTTGGGGAGGCAAGGATGGCAGAGCGTACAGATGTTTGGCAACGCTCGTGCCGCAGCGGCGGGACGGTGCCTTGTAAGTTTTCCCGGCGGTTGAGAGCGCCGCTGAATAACATGTGTGGGCGAAGCGAGACAGACACGCCACATCAATGCTGCGAGCGCGCAACAGTGAAGAAAAAGGATGACAGCCGCGTTAGCGGCGACAGAATGTAGCCCACGGCGCGAGCCGTGGGAACAGGTCAACAAATAATCGAAGCCCCGGAGGGGCGGAAGAATCGCAAACCGCGCTTGATGCGAGTCTGAGATTCTTCCGCCCCTCCGGGGCTTCTAATTCCTTAATGAACTTAACCCCACGGCTCACGCCGTGGGCTACATTCTGTCGCCCCTCCGGGGCTGCCTATGTCCTGTCACCCCTTGCCTGTCGCCCCTCGCGGCTTTTCGCCTTGTCACCCGTCGCCGTCGCAACTTATCATCGAAGATAATCATGCCGTCGAAAAAATCTACGCCGAAAGAACCGGCCGAGCGTCTGTTCCTGATCGACTCGTTCTCGCACATCTTCCGCGCCTTCTTCGCGCCGATGGGCGGGCGCTCCGAGCCTCTGACGAACAGCCGCGGGCAGGTGACGCAGGCCGTCTTCGTCTTTACGAGCATGCTCCGCAAGCTCCTCGCCGACGAGCAGCCGCACTACATCGCCGCCGTCTTCGAGTCGGAGACGCCGACCTTCCGTCACGAGATGAACGTCGGCTACAAGGCCAACCGCGTCGCCGCGCCCGAAGACTTACAGACGCAGATTCCCTACATCATCCGCGTCTGCGAAGCCTACAACGTGCCCATCCTCAATGCCCCCGGCTTCGAGGCCGACGACGTGATCGGCGCGCTCGCCGCGCAGGCCACGGAGGCGGGCTTGCAGGCCGTCGTCGTCTCGAACGACAAGGACATGTGCCAGCTCGTCAGCGACCCGTGGGTCATCTGCATGCGGCAGAACTCGCAGAACGTCAAGCGCAAGGAGCCGGTGCCGCCCGTCGAGTGGTGCGACGAAGCGTGGGTCGAGCAGAAGTTCGGCGTGCCCCCGTCGAAGATCGTCGATCTGCTCGGCCTGATGGGCGACGCGGTGGATAACATTCCGGGTGCGCCCGGCATCGGCGCGAAGGGAGCGGTGCAACTCGTCCAGCAGTTCGGCTCCATCGAAGAGGCTTTGAAGCGTTGGGAGGAGGTCAAGCACAAGACCTACCGCGAATCTTTGCGCGACAACGCCCCGCTCATCCTCCAGTCGAAAGAGCTGGCGACGATCAAGACCGACGTGAACATCAAGCTCGACCTCGACCGCCTGCGTCTGAAACCGCCCGACCGTCCCGCGGCCTACGCGCTCTTCCGCGAGCTGGAGTTTCAGACTCTGACGCGCGAGTTCGCCGACGCCGCCGCGCAGGTCGATGTGGGCGCCGCCCCGCGCAACTATCGACAGATTCGCCGGGCCGAAGAACTGGAGCCGCTCGTTCGCAAGCTCTGGGACACAGACCACTGGAGCTTCGCCGTCTCCGATTCCTCCCCGGCCGGCGCGGGTCAACAGGCTTCCGTCCACGAC
>DASVES010000030.1:0-18128 GCA_036380435.1 Pyrinomonadaceae bacterium
CCGACTTCTGCACGTCAGTCTCCGTCCGGCCCAGACACGGCAGGATGAGCGCCTGCTCGCCAGTGACGAGATGCGCGCGGTTGAGCTTCGTCGAGACGTGCGCGGTGAGGCGCAAGCGCCCCAGTGCGCGTGCGGTGTACTCGGTGTCGGGCGTGGCCGAAAGAAAGTTGCCGCCGAGGGCGAAGAAGACTTTGACGCGGCCCCCGTGCATCGCCTTAATGGTCTCGACGGTGTCGAGGCCGTGCCGGCGCGGCGGCTCGAAGTCGAACTCGCGTGCGAGCGCGTCGAGGAAGCTGGCCGAGGGGCTTTCCCAGATGCCCATCGTGCGGTCGCCCTGCACGTTCGAGTGGCCGCGCACGGGGCACGGGCCGGCGCCGGGCCGGGCGATCTGCCCGCGCAGCAGCAGCAGGTTGACGATCTCCTGAATGTTGGCGACGGCGTTCTTGTGCTGCGTCAGCCCCATCGCCCAGCAGACGATTGTTGCGCTCGATTCGACGTAGATGCGCGCCGCCTCCCGTATCGACTCGCGCGACACGCCGCTCTGTTCGACGATGTCGTCCCAACCGACACCTTCGAGCGCGCGCGCAAACTCCTCGAACCCCGCCGACTTCTCCTCGATGAACTCACGGTCGAGCACCTGTCCGGGGCGGCGCGACTCTTCTTCCAGCACTTCCTTCATCACACCTTTGAGGAGCGCCACGTCGCCGTTGATGCGGACTTGCAGGAAGAGGTCGGAGAGCTGCGTGCCGCGGCCCAAAAGGTCGAGCGGATTCTGCGGGTGCTTGAAGCGTTGGAGTCCGGTCTCGGGCAGCGGGTTGATGTGAACGATTTTGCAGCCGCGCCGCTTCGCCTCCTGAAGCGAGGTGAGCATGCGCGGGTGGTTTGTCCCCGGATTCTGGCCGATGATGAAGATAACTTCGGCGAGTTGGAAATCTTCGAGCGTGACGGTGCCCTTGCCGACGCCGATGGTCTCGGTCAGGCCCCGGCCCGACGACTCGTGGCACATGTTCGAGCAGTCGGGCAGGTTGTTGGTGCCGAACTGCCGGACGAAGAGTTGATAAAGGAAGGCCGCCTCGTTCGACGCGCGCCCCGAAGTGTAGAAGGCCGCCTCGTCCGGTGACGCGAGCGCGTTCAACTCGCCGGCGACGACGCGGAAAGCCTCGTCCCAACTTACGGACTCGTAGTGCGTCGCGCCGCGCCGCAGCAGCACCGGCTCGGTGATGCGGCCCTGCTTGCCGAGCCAGAAGTCGGACTTGTGAGAGAGGTCAGAGACTGACCACTCGCGGAAGAACTCGGGCGTGACGCGCCTCGTCGTCGCCTCCTCGGCGACGGCCTTCGCCCCGTTTTCACAAAACTCGAAGTGAGAGCGCTCGCCGTCGGGGTCGGGCCACGCGCAGCCGGGGCAGTCGAAGCCGTCCTTCTGGTTGACCCGGAGCAGCGTGCGCGCGCCGCGCCGCGCGCCCATCTCGCGCCACGCGTGCTTGAGGCTGGAGACGACCGCCGGCACGCCGCCCGCGCTTGTCTTTACGCCCCCGACTCGCAGCCCCGTGAATTCCTCGGGCGGCTGCGCGCGCACGCCCTCCGTCGCGCCGTCGTGACCGCGCGGTTCGACACCAACGCTGCCGCTATCCGCGGACTCCGCGGCGGAGCCGTTGGCCGTCGAGCCGGCAGTCCCTTCGTCCACACCAAGCCCGGCCCGCTCTTCGAGTTCCTTCTCGTCCGGCCCGTAGTGCGACGGCTGCACGGCCGAAGACTCGTCCGCCGCCTCGACCTTCGCGGCCAGCGACTCAAGGCCCCGGCGCTTTTCATTCTCACTCATTACCAGAGGAGTTTAGTGCAAGCCGTGTCGGTTCGCACGCGCGGCTCCGTAGCAGGCAACGAGCCGCGGCAGCGGCGGCAGAGTGTAGCCCACGGCGTAAGCCGTGGGGATAAGTTCGATTAAGGAACCGGAAGCCCCGGAGGGGCGAAAGAATTTCAACCGGCGTGAAACGCAAGGTAGATATTCTTTCGCCCCTCCGGGGCTTGTTTTTGCTTCCGCTGCCGGTTCCACGGGCTTACGCCCGTGGCTACATTCTGTCGCCGCTTACAGCGGCTCGTTGACGCGTGCGACCCGCGTCAGAGGACGCGCATGAAGGCGACGAGGTCAGACTTCTCCTGCGCCGTCAGGTTGAGTTGGAGGACGAGGCTGAAGAACTCGACGGTGTCTTCGAGCGTGAGCAGGCGGCCGTCGTGGAGATAGGGCGGCGACTCCTTGATGCCGCGCAGGGGGAAGGTCTTGATCGGCCCCTGCTTGGTAATCATCATGCCGCCTTCCATCCGGGGACGGTAGAAGCGTTCGACCTGAAGGTCGTGCATCGTGCCGTCCGTGTAGTAAGGCGGCGTGTGGCAGACGGCGCAGTTGGCCTTGCCGAAGAAGAGGTCTTCGCCGCGCGCCTCCGATTCGGTCGCCTTCCGGCGGTCGAGTCGGCCGTAGACGTTGAGCTTTGGCGCGGGCGGGAAGTCGAGAAGTTCCTGAAACTCGGCCATCGCGTGAACGTGGAGCGCACGGTCGAGAGTGTTGACGCCCTTCTTGGCGGCCGTGACGGGGTCGCCGTCGAAGTAGGCGGCGCGCTGCTCGAACTCGGTGAAGTCTTCCACGGTACGCAGCGCCCTCTGCGAGCCGAAGAGACGCTGGATGTTGACGCCGCGCAAACTGGGCGTCTCGATGCGTCGGCGGTTCTCCTGCGGGCGGATGTCGCCGACGAGGTGCGTGGCGCCGAGCGTGTGGCCGTTGACGTGGCAGTCGAGACAGGTGACGCCCTGCATGCCGTCGTTGCGCTCGGTCTTGCGGTCGGCCGTGGCGTTGAACTGCTGCTGCGGGAACTGCGAGACGAGCAGGCGCAGGCCGTCGAGCTGCTTCGGGTTGAGGATGCCGTTGAAGAGGTCGTAGAAATTGTTGATGGTGACGAGCTGGCCCTTCGACACGTCGCCGAGGTCGGGCCGCGTCGTCAGGAAGATGGCGGGCGGAAACTCGGGGAGGAAGTGGTCGGGGATGTCGAAGTCCATGTCGAAGCGCTCTAACCGGGGCTGCGCCTTGACGTGTACCTGCGGGAAGACCATGCCGCCGACGGGGTGACTGACGTGCGGCAGCGGCAGGTACGGGAACAGGTTCTTTTCCCTGACCTCCTCGGGCGACATCGCGCCCAGTTGCTCCCACGTCACGCCACGCGCGAGCCGCGCCGTCGGCCCCACGGGGATGGGCTTGCCGCGCGTCATCTTGACTACGGGATCGACGCGCCGCGCGAGGTCGTAGCGATCCTCAAGGAGCTTGCGCGCGGCGGCCATGACGCGCGGCTTGTTCGCCTTGTCGCGCGCCAGAACCACGTCGAACGGCTCCTCAACCACCGGCGAGAAGGAAGACGCGCGCGGCTCCTCCCTCGGCCTCTGCGGCTGGCGGTTCTGCGCGCCCGCGACGAGCGACGCCGACAACGCGGCGGCGAAGACGACGACGGCCAAAAGCTTCATGCGTGTGACGTTGTTCATGCTCCCTCCTCCGTTTCGGGCTATGGGCCGGCCGGTGAAAGAACTTGACTGCTCAGGTTGGGGGTATGACTGGCGAAGGTGTACGGCTGCGGACATAATACGCCGGCCGAACGATTTTGCAATGAAAATGTGAGGCCGCCGGCCGTGCCCATCGGAGCCGCTGGCACTGCGTTTGACTACTCTACTGCAAGCGCCGACTTCACGTACTGTAACAGTGCAAGCAGGGTGTTTATAAACCATAACGGAGGACTGACATGGACGTATTTCAAATTCTGAAGGAAGACCATAAGAAGGTTTCGGGCATCTTCGCGAAGCTTGAAGAGACGACGGAGAACGCCGCCAAGACGCGCGAGGAGCTGTTCACGAAGCTCAAGACGGAACTCGACATCCACGCGCACGTCGAGGAGACGCAGTTCTACCCCGTCATCAAGCGCGAGGCCGAGACGCGCGAGATTACGCTCGAAGGCTTCGAGGAGCACCACGTCATCAAGATGCTCCTGAAGGAGCTGGAGGCGGGCGACGTGGGGAGCGAGCAGTGGACGGCCAAGCTCAAGGTGCTCAAGGAGAACGTCGAGCACCACGTCGAAGAGGAAGAGGACGAGATGTTCGTCAAGGCGCGCGAGGTGTTGAGCGCCGAGCAGATCGAGAGCATTACGGCCAACGTCGAGGCCGAGAAAAAGGCCCAGCTGCAAAAGGCCGCCGCCGCCGGTCAGTAGCCCTAAGACATCAGATCAATGAACGGGCCGCGTGTCGCTCCTCTGTGCGTTGAAATTCGCACTGGGGAGCGACGCGCGGCCTGTTTTTTTTCGATGACGCTTATCGGATAGCTCACCTGCACAAGCATGTATAATGCCGCCCATGCGATTGGCGTTGCTTCTGCTCTTACTCACATTTTGCGGCTGCCAAGCCGCAACGCCTGATCCCGCAACCGATGAAACACGCGACACCGGCAATCTTACGGTGTCTGCCGCCGTGTCCCTCAAGGATGCTTTTAGTGAAACAGGAAATCTGTACAAGGCGCGGACGGGGAAAACCGTCAACTTCAACTTCGGCGCGTCGGGCGCGTTGCAGAGACAGATCGAGGTGGGAGCGCCGGTCGATGTATTTGCCAGCGCGGGCACGCAGCAGATGGACGCACTCGCGGGGCGCGGGTTGCTTGACGAAGCGAGCCGCCGCGACTTCGCGCGAAACACGCTGGTTCTCATCGTCCCGCCAGACTCGCCACTGAATCTCACCGCGTTTGCTGACCTTGCCGACGCCCGCGTGCAAAAAATAGCTGTCGGCAATCCGAAAACCGTTCCGGCGGGACAGTACACGGAGCAAGTTTTTAACCACGTCAACCTGCGCGACAAGTTGCAGGCGAAACTCATCCTGGCCGAAGATGTGCGACAAGTGCTTGATTACGTTGTGCGCGGTGAAGTGGAGGCCGGCGTCGTGTATGCGACGGACGCGCGCGCGGCGGGTGATCGTGTGCGCGTCGTCGCCACGGCGGCGGAAGACATGCACGCGCCGATTCTGTATCCGATTGCGGTCATCAAACAGAGCACACAAAAGCTGACGGCGCAAGAGTTCGTCAATCTTGTCGCCGGCGCGGAAGGGCAGAGCATCCTGCGTAAATATGGTTTTGCGAGCGCGGGCGAAAGATGATCTGGTCGTCGCTTAAACTCTCGTTACTCGTTGTCAGTATCGCCACTTTAATCGTCGGTGCGCTCGGTCTCGCCTTCGCCTTCCTGCTCGCCAAGCGCAACTTTCGCGGTAAAGAACTGCTCGACGCGGTGCTGACGATGCCGCTCGTCCTGCCGCCGACGGTCACGGGTTATTACCTGATCGTGCTCTTAGGCCGGCGCGGGCTGCTCGGCAGCTTGATCTACGATCTCACGGGCTGGACGCTCGTCTTCACCTGGCAAGGCGCGGTGATCGCCGCCGTTGTCGTCGCGCTGCCGTTGATGATTAAAGCGGCGCGGGCGAGCATCGAAAGCGTCAACCCGCAATATGAGATCGCCTCCTACACGCTCGGCAAAAGCGAACTCGAAACCTTCTTCCGCATCACGTTGCCGCTCGCCAGACGCGGCGTCCTGGCCGGACTTATTTTGAGCTTCGCGCGTGCGCTCGGTGAGTTCGGCGCAACTCTGATGATCGCGGGGAACATCCCGGGCAAAACTCAGACGATGCCGCTGGCCATCTACGAAGCCGTGGCCTCGGGCGACGACCGGCGGGCGCAAATTTTGGCGGTCGTGCTCACAGCGATTTCCATCCTCGCCGTCTACCTCACCAACAAAATCAGCCGCTCGCAAGTTTATGGATAGACGATGCTCGATGCGGACATCAAAAAGCGTTTCGGCGATAGGCGGCATCCGGCGTTCTTGCTGGATGTCAGGTTCTTTGTGCGTAATGGCATCACGGCGCTCGTCGGCGCGTCGGGGTCAGGCAAAACAACATGCCTGCGCCTGATCGCCGGAGTCCTGACGCCGGACGAAGGCCGTATCAGCGTTGGCGAACAAACCTACTTTGATTCAAGTCGCAAGATAAATCTTTCGATTCAAAAGCGACGCATCGGCTTTGTGTTCCAGGATTATGCGTTGTTTCCCCATCTCACCGCCGAACAGAACATCGCTTACGGCGTGAAAGCTGACGACCGGAAAACCAAATACGACAAGGCGCGCGAGATGCTCTCGCTCTTTCACATCGAACACACGCGCCGACGTTTTCCCGGTGAAATGTCGGGCGGCGAAGGGCAGCGCGTGGCACTGGCGAGGGCGTTAGCCTCTGACCCGGCAGTCGTGCTGCTCGACGAACCGTTATCGGCGGTTGATGTAGAAACGCGGACAAAATTGCTCGATGAAATCGAAGATGCTCAACGCAAAGCGAACATTCCTTTCATCTATGTGACACACAACGAAGCGGAGGCCGCACGACTCGGCACGCATCGCATTACACTACACGGCGGGCGCATCGCGCACGATAAAGCCTTTGAGGAAACAGCCTGACCAATTCAATTAAAGACTATGACCAATGGATCACTGAACCGATGAACCGATGAATCAATTCTTCAACGCTTTCCGTGCGCGATCTGCGCCGCCTCTGGCAGACGGCGCAGGCGCAGCATGGAGACGACGCCGAAGAGCGGCCCCGGCGCGAGCGCCGCGAAGGCGTAGCGCCAGCCCACACGCTCGACGAGGACGGGGATGAGTTGAATCGACACGGTCGTCAGCAGGAAGCCGCAGCAGGTCTGGATGGTGAGGGCGGTGCCCATGTAGCGCGGGTCGCCGAGTTCCGTGACGCACGCCGAGAACTGCGCCGAGTCGGCGACGACGCTCGCGCCCCACACCACCGCGACCGCGACGAGCAGCGCCGGATGCGCGTCGTAGACGAAGCCCACCAGAAGGCAGCACGCGCCGCTTATGCCCATCGCCCACGAGGTGACGAGCGTGCGGCCCACGCGGTCGGCGAGCAGTCCCGCCGCGACGCAGCCCGCGGCGCCCGCGCCGATGACGAGAAACGAGGCGACCTCCGCAAGCGACGCGTCCGCGCCGCGCTCCGCGAGGCCCGCGCGAATCATCACGGGCGCCCACGTCCACATCGCATACAGCTCCCACATGTGTCCGAAGTAGCCGAAGTTGGCGAGACGCACGCCGCGGTTGCGGAAGACGCGCGCGGCCTGCCCCAGACGGAAGCGCGCCGGCGCGAGCGCCAGCGGGCCGTCGCCGACGAACAGCAGCACGACGAGCGCGCCCACAACCGCCAGCGCCGAGGCGACGACGACGTTCACGCGCCACTCCGCGCTCCCCACGGCGTTGACGAGATAGGGCGCGGCCTTCCCCAGCGTGAGCGCGCCGACGAGCACGCCGAGCGCCATCCCGCGCCCGCGCCGGAACCACGTCGCCATGATCTTCATCCCCGGCGGGTACACCCCCGCGAGGAAGAGGCCGGTGAGAAACCTGAGCGCGAGGCCCGACGCGAGTTCGTGCGTCGAGAGCGCGAAGGCGGCGTTGACGATTGCGCCGCCGACGGCCGAAAGCGCGAGCAGCCTCCGTGTGTTCATCACGTCCGAGAGGTTGAAGACGGCGCTGATGAGCGTGCCCGCGACGAAGCCGAGCTGCACCGAGAGCGTGAGCCACCCGGCCTGAGAGTCAGTCAAGCCCCACTCGGCGCGAATCGCCGGCACGACCGCCGAGGCGGAGAACCACAGCGACATTGCGAGCAGTTCGGCCAGCGCGAGGAGCGCGAGCGCACGCCAGCGGGATGGGCCTTCCGAGTTTTCTGTTGCGGCTTCCGGCATCGAAATTTGGGGCGGGGTGGTTTTACCCTCCGCCGCCCCCATACGGCATCTGATAGGCTGTCAGTACACGTCTAGTGTACTTCAGAACGGCAACTCGTAATTCTCCAAGTCTACGTCCGGCGCGGGATTTTCCGGGCCGGGAAAAACTAAAGGCGGCGCTGAGAACGCCGCCCTGCAATGCCTTTATTTGGTTCAGAATCAGCCTGCAATCGTCTTTTCCTACCATCTGACGCAACGTACAGGTACTTGCTCAGAGTTTGATTTTGACCCCGCCGTTAAAGACTCACCCCTCCATATGCGTGTAAATCTCGCTGAAGGTTGGGTTCTGATGCGGCGGAAAAACGACCACTAATGGGTCTGCAAATGCCTCGACACCAAGCCATCAATCTTGCCGAAGTCCACCGGCTTACTCACGTACTCGACGCAGCCTGCCTCCAGCGCCTCGTGCCTGCTACGGGAGTCGCAGAAGGCCGATACCGCCACGACGGGTATACCACCACAGCCGGGCATGGCTTTTATCCTGCGGGTCGCCTCGTAGCCGTCCATCACGGGCATGCTCAAGTCCATCAGAATCAGGTCGGGGTGGGTTCGCGTGGTGAGCTTCACCGCCTCCTCGCCGTTAGCGGCCTCGACTACCCTATAACCCATCCTCCGCAGTCGCACGCAGATGATTTCGCGGATGTCGTCCGAGTCGTCCACGACCATCACCGTGTCGCCGTCGTCGCCGATGAGCAGAGCCATCACCACCTCCTTGATGTCGGAGCCATGAACTGCGGGGGAATCTTGAGTGGAGTCTACCCACTGGACTTGAGTAATTCTTGAGGTACGGGCGCGGGGCCGTTGAGGCACGGTTGCGAGTCGGTTGCGATTCTATTACGCCGGGAAGTTAACGACGACGCATCCCCATCCCGGAACGTCGTTAACACGTTCCCTGCCGCAGATTACGCTAGCGGCCGCAGCCGTGCGCGGTTAGAATGTGCGGGCTATTCGCATCTGTCCTGTTAGCCCGGTTTCCGCTCCGATGAAACGCTGCCCGAAGTGCAACCGCGTCGAGACTGAAAACGCGCTAATGTTCTGCCGCGTGGACGGCACTCGCCTCATCACCGACTCTTTAACTTCGGATTCCACGGCTACTGCGATTCTTCACTCTGCTCCCGTAAGCGGCAGAACCTCGACGCGCTCCCTTCAGGGCACGCCCTCAATCGCCATCCTGCCGTTCGCCAATATGAGCAACGACGCGGAGTACGAGTACTTCTGCGACGGGCTGGCGGAAGAACTGTTGAACGCTTTGGCGAAGGTTGAAAACTTGAAGGTCGCGGCGCGGACTTCTGCGTTCTCGTTCAAAGGCAGCAACACGAACGTCAGTGAAATCGGGAGAGTCTTGAACGTCAACTCCGTGTTGGAAGGGAGCGTTAGGAAGTCAGGGGACAAATTAAGAATCACGGTTCAGCTTATCAACGCTTCGGACGGCTATCACTTATGGTCAGAACGCTACGACCGGCAGATGAAAGACATCTTCGACGTGCAGGATGAAATCACTATGGCGGTGGTTGACGCACTGAGAGTGAAACTGCTTGGCGAGGACAAAGCGGCGCTGCTGAAGCGTTACACCGACAATACAGAGGCTTATGAGCTATACCTCAAAGGACGCTACTTCTACAACAAATACACGGCCGAAGATTTACAAAAAGGTATTGAATACTTCGAGCGAGCGATTAAGAAAGAGCCGGAATATGCCCCTGCTTACGCGGGCATCGGCTTCTGCTACGGCGCACTTTGGTATTTTGGCTTTTTCGCCCCTCACGAAATAATGCCTAAATGGAGAGCCGTAATCAGCAGGGCGCTCGAAATCGATAGCGACTTAGCTGACGCTCATCTCTCACTGGCGAGCATTCATTTTTATTACGAATGGAATTTTACCAAAGCTGAACGTAGTTATCAGCGCGCCATTGTGCTTAATGCTAACAGCCCTGATGCTCACTGGCGTTATGGACACTTTTTAGCCGCTCTTGAGCGTTTCGAGGAAGCAATCAGCGAGGGCAGACAGGCGTTAGAGTTAGACCCGCTTTCACTTGTCACGAAGTTCTTTATGGTGCGCATCTACTGGTTTGCCAATCGCTTAGATGACGCGCTTGAGCAAGCGCAGGGGATGATTGAGATGGAACCGAGTTTCCCCAGTGCGTACGTAGCGCTGGGGGGCGTGTGTTTGCAAAAAGGGTTGTATGAAGAAGCCGTCAAAGCATATCAGCAAGCACTTACTTTGCACGGCTTCGTCGGCTCCGCCCTGTCGTATTTAGGTGCCGTTTACGGCATTATGGGCAAACGAGACGAGGCACATAACGTGCTCAGTCAACTGCTCGAAATGAGGAAGACTCAACACGTCACGGCATATAGAATCGCGTGTGTTTACGGTGGGCTAGGCGAGAATGACAAAGCGTTTGAGTGGTTGGAGAAAGCCGTCGAAGAGAAAAACGGCGAGATAGTTTTTCTGAAAAGAGAGGTCGAGGCAAATATCTTTGACGAAAGTATTCGCCAAGACCCGCGCTTCGCCGACCTCATGCGCCAAGTAGGACTCCCGCAATAAGCCCGGAGTGAGAGCCGCCCGCGAGGTGCGAACGGCTTGATTTTTTTCTTCCCGGCGTGAGAGCGCTTGGGCTATACTGCGCCCGCCTGGCAGCCGCTGGTTCGTTCCCACATCTTACGCGTGCCTTTAGTTTTTTCTCAGAGCTTTGCCTGACAATCTGAACATGAAACGCGCTACGTTTCAGAGAGGCTCAACCATGCCCCACCTGAAGACTCCGCTCCGCACCTTCGCCGGCTTGTCGCTGTTGATGGGCCTGAGTTTAATTCTGTCGTCCGGGTGTGCCACGTCGGGCGGAACGCCGAAGCCGGACGGGGTGTTCCCCGAAGCGGTCGGCAAGTACAAGCTGGTGAACGTCGAAGACGGGCGGGACGCCGAGTATGAGAACGAGAAAAATAAGGGCCAACGCTATCAGTCCTGGAGGGCGAAGTATTCCGATGGGGCGAACGATATCTTTTATCAGGTCGGCAGCCATAAATCCGCGGAGGAGGCAGCGAACGAGCTGGGGTTTTTGACCCGCTGCTTCGACAGCAACCGGAAGCTCATGTCTAACAATAAGATTTGGGATGGGATTCCGCTGAAGGACGGCTCGGGCAAGGCCGTCGGGGCGATGGCGGTGTGCTTTTCGGACAAGTCCGAGACGAACAGGTCATACGGCAACGGGGGGCTTGGTGACTACGAGTACGCTTTCGGCCTCAGCAACGATAACCGGACGTATACGGTGAAGCCGCTCAAGGAAAACACCGCGCTCGTGGCGGAGTTCGTCAAAGCGTTGCCGTTCAACTCGGGTGTGGACTTGTCGGCGCTCGACGCATTCGCGAGGGCGAAGGCCGCGAAGCCGCCCACCTACAAGGAGATGTTCGACACCCTGCCGCCCGTGAAGTTAGCCGCCAAGCCATACCTGAAGGGGAAAGTGCTGGTCCTTGAGCGGGACACCACCGAATTAGAGCAATCCACCTCGGTGGGGAACCCCACGAACTACTACGTCACGGAGACCAACCGGCAAGCGATGTTGCCGAGCGACATCGGCTCAATCGTGCGGGTGGATTGTCGGAGAAGCAGGAAGGTGGGCACTTATACTGCCGGTGCGGGGGACGCGCTTCCCGCCTACGGGGCGACGTGTGAAGTCCTCGTCATAGACAACACCGTGCCCGCGGTGATCGCCAGGAAAACCTTCGCGAACGAGGACATGGCCGACGTTCAGTTGGTAGACACCGACAAGAAGGGCAAGGTGACACTCAAAGAGTACATACTACCCAAACCCATCAGCGAGATTAAGGACTTCGTTCAAGCCCTCCCAGCCAACTAACGCGGAAGGTACGTGAACCGCCCGACACGCCGAGAATGTGGCAAGGTCACTCTCAATCTCGCGTTTCCCTTTTGCCGACTTGTGTACTGCTTCTACACTTCGCCCCCAATGAGGGGAGTCAGCCGACTTGAAATGAAGAACTCCGACCCTGAATACCTCAGTTAACTCGCCCATTCAGCAAGCCTTTGCATCCCCGGCGGATACATCCCCGCGAGGAACAGTCCCGTCAAAAATCTGAGCACGATGTCGGAAGTTAATTCTTGCGAAGTTAACGCGAAGGGGGCGTTGACGGCTGCGCCGCCGACTGCCGACCGTCCTCGCGCTTTTTGACTGTGCTCCGCCGGGTTGATAGAGTTTGCGGTGATTCAGCAATCAAATTATTGAGGAGCGCGCTCAAAACTATGAGCTTGATCGATTCCGTGTCCGCGCGCGAGATTTTGGACTCGCGCGGCAACCCGACCGTCGAGGCCGAGGTCTCTCTGGAGAGCGGCGAGGTCGGCCGCGCGGCCGTCCCCTCGGGCGCCTCCACCGGCGAGCACGAGGCCGTCGAGCTGCGCGACGGCGACAAGAAGCGTTACCTCGGCCGCGGCGCCCTGCGCGCCGTCGCCAACGTCAACGAGTCAATCGCGCCGGAACTCGAAGGCATGGACGCGCTCGACCAGGCCGAAGTAGACGCCGCGCTCCTCGCGCTCGACGGCACGCGTAACAAGTCGAAACTCGGCGCCAACGCCCTGCTCGCCGTCTCGCTCGCCACGGCGCGCGCGGGCGCGGCCTACCTCGAAGTCCCGCTCTACCGCTACCTCGGCGGCCCCAACGCGCGCACGCTCCCCGTCCCGTTGATGAACATCCTGAATGGCGGCGCGCACGCCGACAACAACGTGGACTTTCAGGAGTTCATGGTCGTCCCCACGGGCGCCGAAAGTTTTCGCCACGCGCTTCAGGTCGGCGCCGAAATCTTCCACGCCCTGAAGGCCGTGCTCAAGAAACGAGGACTGGCGACGAGCGTCGGCGACGAGGGCGGCTTCGCGCCCAACCTGCGCTCGAACGAAGAGGCCGTCGAGATCATCCTCGAAGCGACGGCCGCGGCCGGCTACAACGCCGGGCGCGATGTGTACCTCGCGCTCGACCCGGCGGCGAGCGAGTTCTATGACGGCAAAAATTACGTCTTCAAGAAGTCGGACAAGCGCAAGCTCTCCTCAGACGAGATGGTCGCCTACTGGAAATCATGGGCCGAACAATACCCAATCATCTCCATCGAGGACGGCATGGGCGAGAGCGACTGGGACGGCTGGAAACTGATGACCGATGAGATGGGCCGCACTGTCCAACTCGTCGGCGACGACCTCTTCGTCACCAACACGGAGTTCTTACGCCGTGGGATCGAGCGCGGCGTCGCCAATTCGATACTGATTAAGGTCAACCAGATCGGCACGCTCACCGAGACTCTGGACGCGATAGAGCTGGCGCGCACGCACGGCCTCACGGCCGTCGTCTCGCACCGCTCGGGCGAGACCGAGGACACCTTCATCGCCGACCTCGCCGTTGCGACTAACGCCGGCCAGATCAAGACGGGGTCGCTTTCGCGCACCGACCGCGTCGCCAAGTACAACCAACTCCTCCGCATCGAAGAAGACCTCCGCACGGCCGCCCGCTACCCCGGCCTCGACGCCTTCTACCAGATCGACCTCACCGCGCGGCGAGAGGATAAGCCCGCCGCCTCACGTCCTTCATCGAAGAAGGCGCGAACGGCAAAGAAGTGAGCGACGCAGTTTGAGACTCAGATCAGGAGATGACGGACATTGACTGACAGACGCGGCCCGCTCGCGCTCATCATCCTCGACGGCTTCGGCCACAGCGACGTGCGCGAGGGCAACGCCGTCGCGCTGGCGCGGATGCCCTTCTACGACGAGCTTCTGGAGAAGTACCCGCACACGCTCATCGAGGCGTCGGGCGAGTGCGTCGGCCTGCCCGCGGGTGTGATGGGCAACTCGAACGTCGGCCACCTCTGCATGGGGGCGGGCCGCGTCGTCCGCACGGACATCGAGCGCATCAACCACGAGGTCAGTTCGGGCGCGTTCGACTCGAACCTCGCACTCGAGTCGGCCGTCGAGAGCGCGCTCAAACACGACCGCGCGCTGCACCTCATCGGCCTCACCTCCGACGGCCTCGTCCACTCCTCGCAGGAACACGCCTACGCCCTGCTGCGTCTGGCCGAGCGGCGCGGCCTGCGGCGCGTCTATGTCCACTGCTTCCTTGACGGCCGCGACACGCCGCCCTCTTCGGCCGACCGATATGTCCGCCAGATGCAGGAGAAGTGCGCCGAGATCGGCTGCGGCGAGGTGGCCTCGGTCGTCGGGCGCTACTACGCGATGGATCGCGACCGGCGCTGGGAGCGCACCGAGCGCGCCTACCGCCTGCTCGTCCACGGCGAGGGCGCGCGCGCGTCCGACCCCGTCGCGGCGATTAAAAGCTCCTACGAGCGCGCCGTCACCGACGAGTTCGTCGAGCCGGTCATCGTCACACGCGGCGAGGGCGGCGAACCCGTCGCGACCATTGCCGCCGGCGACTCCGTCATCTTCTTCAACTTCCGCGCCGACCGCGCACGCCAGATAACCAGCGCCCTCGCCGTCCCCGGCTTCGACGACTTCGCAGTCCCCAACCGGCCGCACACGCACTTCGTCTGCTTCGCCGTCTACGACAAGACCTACCCGTTGCCCGTGGCCTTCCCCCCGACGCAGCCCACGAACATCCTCGCCGAAGTCTTCGCCGCCGCCGGCGTCCGCAACTACCGCATGTCCGAGACCGAGAAGTATGCCCACGTCACATACTTCTTCAACGGCGGCAACGAGCGCGAGTACCCGCACGAGCGACGCCTCCTCGTCCCCTCTCCCAAGGTTGCCACCTACGACCTCGCGCCCGAGATGTCGGCCTTCAAGGTCACGGACAAGGTTCTGCGCGCCATCGAGGAGGGCGACACCGACGTCTTCATCCTCAACTTCGCCAACCCCGACATGGTCGGCCACACCGGCAACCTCTCGAAAACCATCGAGGCTGTCCAGCACGTAGACACCTGCCTCGGCTGGATCACGAAGGCGCTCAAGACCGCGCGCGGTCGCGCTATCATCACCGCCGACCACGGCAACTGTGAGCAGATGATCGACCACACAACGGGCCAGCCGCACACCGCGCACACCTCCAACCCCGTCCCCTTCGTCCTCGTAGACCACGACTCCCGCGGCGCACGCCTCCGCGATGATGGCGGCCTCGAAGACGTGGCCCCCACCATGCTCGGCCTGCTCGGCCTTGAGAAGCCCGCCGAGATGACCGGGCGCGACCTGCGCTTGACTGATTGAGGTCGCGCGCAAGCGCGCCCGGCATGCGCGGCGCGTAAATGAAACCAACGCAACGCGCCGACGTATGTTGAGGGTGATGAATTCCGACCCGCGCAAAATTCTCGTCATCGACTTCGGCCAGTTGGGCGACGTGGTCTTGAGCCTGCCGGCGCTCGCGGCCGTGCGCGGGCGGTTTCCGCGCGCGCGCGTCACCGTGGCCGTGGGTAAGCCGGGTGTCCCGGTGGTCGAGATGTCGGGATACGCGGACGAGGTGATGGGCGTTGACCGCGTCGCGCTGCGCGATGGGCCGAAGCCGATGTCGATTTTGCGTATCGTGCAGTTCGTCAAAGACGTGCGGCGCGAGCGTTACGATCTCGTCATCGACCTGCACAGCCTCTCGGAGACAAACCTGCTCGGCTTTTTTTCCGGCGCGAGTCAGCGTCTTTTCGCACGCCGTCCGGGTCGCTCGCTCGACTTCCTTTCAAACTTTCACACGCGCCCGCCCGTGGAGGACGCGAAGAAGCACGCCATCGACCGCTACCTCGACGTGCTGCGGCCCCTCGACGTGGGCGAGGTGTCGCGCGTGCCGCGTCTGCGAACGCGTGCGGAAGACCACGCGGCGGTTGATGAGTTTTTGAAGCAGGAGCTGCCGAGGAAGGAGCGCGCGCGCAGTAGTAATAGTAGCGACGACGCGCCGCTCGTCGGCCTCTTTCCCGGCGCGGGCCACCCTTCGCGCCGCTGGCCGCTGGAGCGTTTCGCGGAGCTGGCGCGCCGGCTCGAAGGCAACGACTCGGTGCGCGCGTTGCTCTTCGCCGGTCCCGAAGAGCGCCGTGTGGTGCGCGAGGCCCGCGCGCAGTTTCCGCGCTCGACCATCCTGCTCGACCGCCTCAGCGTCCCGCAGCTCGCCGCCGCGCAGGAGCGCCTCGCCGTCTTCGTCTCGAACGACACGGGGCCGATGCACATCGCCGCGGCCGTGGGCACGCCCGTCGTCATCCTGATGCAGCACCACGCGGCCTTCGAGTGTTACATCCCGCCGGGCGAGCGCCATCGCGTCGTCCACGCTCCCACCATTGAGGAGATCACGACCGACGCGGCCTACACAGCGACACGCGCGGCCTTCACCGCCGAGCGCACGGCCTCGCTTTTCGCGAGCTAAAGGACAATGGGGGCAACACACCAGAGCAGGCGCACGCGCCGCGCGCGGGGCGCCGCCGTCGCCGCACTTTTTTTACTGACCACTTTTACGTCGGTTGCCTGCCGCGACAGCAGCAGCAGCACGGGTGCGAACGAAGGCGCGGCGTTGCCAGCCGAGTCGGCCGCGGGCGAAGACGCGGCGCGCGGCGGACGCGCGGCGCGCACCGCGGAAGAGACTCGCAAGGGCGACGCCGCGCTCACCGCCGAGCTTGACCGCCAGATTGACGAGCGCGGGCCGGCCGCGGCGCGCTGGGGCATCTCGGTCGTCTCGCTGCGCGACGGGCGCGTCCTCTACGAGCGCGACGCCGGACGCCTGTTCACGCCCGCCTCCGTGATGAAGGTCTACACGACGGCCGTCGCGCTCGATACGCTCGGCGCGGACTACCGCTGGCGCACGTCCGTCTACGCCGTCTCGGCGCCGACTGCCGGCGGCACAATCGAAGGCGACCTCGTGCTCTACGGTCGCGGCGCGCCCGACCTCACCTCGCGCGACACGCGCGCCGGCCCTTCGCAACTCGACGAGCTGGCTGAACAACTCCGTCGGCGCGGCGTGCGCCGCGTGCGCGGCGACGTGGTCGGCGATGAGAGTTATTTTCGCGGCGAGACACTGGGCGAGGGCTGGCTCTGGCAGGACGTGCAGTGGTACTACGGCGCTGAGCCGAGCGCGCTCACCGTGGACGGCAACGAGATCACGGTCAGCGTTGCGCCCGGCGCGAACACGGACGACCCCGTCGAGGTCAAGACGGTTCCGCCCACCGACTACCTGCGCGTCACGAACGACATGCGAACGGTCGAGCGCGGCGGACGGCCCCGCATCGGCATCACGCGCGGACTGTCGTCGAACGACGTGCGCGTGTGGGGCGAGTTCCCTGCGGGCGGCCCTCCTTACGGCGTGCGCCTCTCCGTCCACCGCCCCGCGCTTCTCGCCGCGCGCCTTCTGCGCGCCGCGCTTCGCTCACGCGGCATCGAGGTCGCGGGCGAGGCGCGCTCCGTGGACGCGCGCGTGCCCGAAGACGAGAGACTTGACTCGGACCGGGCCGTTGAGCTGGCGCACGTCTTGAGCCGGACGCTCGGCGAGGTCGTCCGCGAGACGAACAAGGAGAGCGTGAACTTGGACGCCGAACTCATCCTGCGCGCAGTCGGGCGCGAGCGTGGCGACACGGCCCCCGCCGCGGACGAGCGACGGACGCGCCAGCGCGACACGGTCGTCGCGGGCCTCGCCGTCGTCCGCCGCTGGCTCGAAGGCGCGGGCCTCGACACCGAGCCGCTCGCGCTCCACGACGGCTCGGGTCTCTCGCGTTTCGACCTCGTCACCCCCGAGGCGACCGCCCGCCTCCTCGCGCACATCTCGAAGACCCCCTCAGCCGCAGTCTTCCGCGACTCACTCCCCGTCTCTGGCCGCGACGGCACACTCCAGGGCCGGCTGCGACAGGCCGACCCGCCCATCGAGGCCAAGACCGGAACGCTCGTCTACGTCAACGGCCTCGCCGGTTACGCCACCACCGCCGACGGCGAACGCCTCGCCTTCGCCATCTTCTGCAACGACAAGACCGAGTCCCAATCCTCCTTGCGCGCCATCGACGCCGTCGCCCTCACACTCACCCGCTATCCACGCCCCGCAGAGCTGCGCTAGCGACATTTTTCTACATTTTTTTGTTGAATGTAGACAAACGATATTTATTATGTATAATGTTGTTGCCGCCGCGCGGCTGAGTTTTGTGCGGCGACCGGCTCCCGGGAGGTTAGACGGGGCGCCGCGCGTGAGAGTTCAGAAGGGGCGCCAAGGCGCTGCAACTCTTACCCTTACAGCTCGTCACCTGCCCTTCCAGCGGTCGTCCGAACCCACGTCCGCGGCCCCGTAAGAGAAAACCCATTTGCCGAAAGAACTCTCCCGACGGTGTCCGACCCGCG